>QKAR01000041.1 GCA_003246335.1 Spirochaetales bacterium
CGATCGAATTTGGCGACACGCTCGAAAGTTTCTCTATCAGATTGCCTTTCTTCGGAAAAGGAGTTTTTTCATGCTCAAACGAATGACGAACGGCGCCGCCGCGGCCCTATTCGCGCTCATCGTAGCCCTTTCGGTATTGGCCGTTTCCTGCGAAACGAGCGTCGACGCGGATCCGAGTCTAGCAGGAACGTGGGTCGCAAGTTCTGATGGGTTTACAGTTACAGCAACGACCTTTACGTATTATTATCCCATATCCTCCATGACCGAATCCTATTCGGGTACCATCGTCAGTCATTCCGACTATACGGATTCTTCTGGATATATCACTATTAAAGTTACCTCTACTCCGGGATCATATACGCCGACGGTTGATAATTATTACGTACTCTACTGGTCAGGCCTTTCTGACTCGGGCGTTGCCGAGGGAGGAGCCGCAAAGTCATATAAAATAACTAATCCTGACGGAACTAAAACTATCGTAAATGATTATTACGGTAACAGTGATCAAGCGACGGCTGAATCTACCTATACCGTTGAAAACGGATATTTTTCGTATCTCGGCCAATATACCCGCCAGTAACTTTCGGAAGTTCGCATGACAAAGCTTCGGCGCGCCACGCTCATCATAAGTATCATTCTCTTTCTTCCCCTTGCGTGGGGGCAAACCGCCGGCTCGGGAACTCTCGCCGAGGATACGGCGTCCGATGCGACGAACGCGCAGACAACAGACTCCGGCGCGCAAGCTCTTTCCCCTGACGAAACCATTTCCGACGACGCGCCGGTTATGGAAGGCGAGGGGATTACCGTCGTGCGCGAGCCGCCCCGCGCGGCGCAATCGAAAACGATCACTCAGAAGCAAATCGGGGAACTGCGTCCCCATGATCTGACCGATCTTATTTCGCGCGCGTTTGGTCTCGGGACGCTTCGCTACGGCGGTTACGGCAACGATTCTTCCATTAACATGCGCGGCTTCGGTACCGGCCGGGTAGCGATTCTCGTCGACGGCGTGCCCGTGAACTCGGCCCAGTCCGGCGATTTTGACCTCAACTCCATCGATGTCGCCTCGATCGAAAAAGTCGAGGTGGTTTATGGCGGCGCGGATTCCCGCTACAACGTGAGCGGCGGCTCGGGCGGCACCATCAACATCGTGACGGTCGGAAAGCCGATGGACGGCATCCGCGTGACCGCCGGCGTCTCGAACGTTTCGAATCTCGGATCCGAGGCGGAGGATCTCGCCGACGGTCAAAAGGTCGATCTTGGGTTTGGCATTGGGGACGGAAAACGAGCCCTATCGCTCGACTTTTTCGCGAATCGCGCGGGAAATCATTTTGCGTATCGGAACGACGCGGGAGATGACCGACGGCGAACCGGCAACGAAGTGTACGATGCCGGCGGCGGCGCGAAGCTTGAGTTCCTGCTACCCTCGCAATCGACCCTCGCGATCGCCGCGCGGGCCTACGCCGCGGATAAGGACATTCCCGGAGTCGTCGGTTCCTCGAATCCGGGGACTCAAAAGGACGCGCGACTGAGCGAATCGGCGCAGCTCTCTTTGAATCGGGTCGGGACCGATCGCCTCACCGCAGAATTCTCCCTCACGCACGAGTTCAAACGGCTCGATTGGGAGGATCTTTCATCGTCGTCCCGTCATGACCTGGACGTCGAGAACGCGGTAACCCGCTGGGGCTTGTACCTGAATGACGGCATACAGCTCGCCTGGGGCGGCGATGCGCGGCGGAGCGACCTCGATTCCACGAACACGGGCAAGGTCGGGAGAACCGACGGCGGTGTTACGGCGAGCGCCGATATCTCGGTGACGCGCTTTTTGACGGTGACTCCTTCGTGCCGCCTCGCCGTCAGCGATACCGAGACGATGCCGGTCCCGAAGCTCGGTTTCCTCTGGTCGCTGCCGTCCGGCGCGACGCTGAAGAATAATTTTTATCGCGTTTATAAGCTGCCGAACTTCAACGATCTCTATTGGTCGGGGGATTCGACCGCGGAAGGCAATCCGAACCTTAAAAGCGAGGATGGACTCGGAACCGATACCGCTTTCGCCTGGAAAAAGCCGGGCGCGTACGCGGCGGAAGTTTCCGGTTATTTCTCCTGGCATCGGAACTCGATTCACTGGTCGAGCGAAAGCGGCATCCTGCGGCCCGAAAACTGCCGCGAGGCGCTTATCGCGGGCTCGGACGCGCGGATTTCGAGCGATTTCTCGAAAGCCTTTACGGTCGCCCTTGATTATTCCTTTTTACGGACGTGGGTGAAGACGGATTTGTTCGATTACTCCGACGGGAAAAGCATTCCGTATCAGCCGACGCACCGGTTTTCGATCGATTTTCGGGCTAATGCCGACGACACTTTGCTCTATTTGACGCCGCGCTACGAAAGCGCGCGCTATACGGCGATCGAGAACGTTACCGAGCTCGATCCGTACTTCACGCTTGACGCGGGCGCGTCGCGCAAAATCGGAAAAGCGTTCGAGGCCTATCTCGACGCGAAAAACGTCTTTTCCGAATCCTACGAGCTCGTCGACGGCTACCCGATGCCCGGGGCGACGATTACCGTCGGGGCGCGGATGGACGTGCGCTCAAAAAAAAGCGGCGCGAGGTAAGTCGCGCCGCTCGAATCCGCTATTGCTTTTTCGCGTACTTTTCTTTCATCAATAATTTATTCGCCTTGCCAACCGAGGTTTTCTCGATTGAGTCGACGAACTTGATCTTGAGCAGAACCGCCTCGCGTGCGAGGTGTCCGCGGTCAATGTAGCTTTTCACGTGCTCCATGATGCGGTGCTCGTGCGAGTCTTCCTGTCCGGGCTTGAGCACGACGCAGGAGAGCGGAATTTCGCCCCACTTTTCATCGTAGCTGCTGATGACCACGTTCTCGGCGACCGCCGGATGGCTCGCGATGATGTCCTCGATCTCGAGCGAGGAGAGCCATTCCCCTCCGACCTTAATGACGTCTTTGAGCCGATCGGTGATGCGGATCGAGCCGCGCGCGTTGCGGACGGCGACGTCCTGCGTGTGGAGCCAGCCGCCTTCCCAGAGCTTTTCGGAATTGCTGCGATCCTTGAAATATCCCTGCGTGAGCCACGGCGTTCGGATGGTGATTTCGCCCGTCGAGCGGTCGTCGTTCGGGACTTCGTTTCCGCGCGGGTCGACGACCCTGACGTGGCTTAAGCCCACTTGGGTTCCGGTTCGGGAGCGGATGATTACCTGCTCTTCGCGGGAACAGGCGACGTCTTCTTTCGTGAGCCGGGCGACGGCGACGATCGGACAGGTTTCCGACATGCCGTAGCCGGCGAAAATATCGACGCCGCGATCCATTGCCGACGCGCACAGCGCCCTGGGAAGGGCGGAGCCGCCGATAACGACTTTCCATCCCGAAAGGTCAGTACCCTCGCTTGAGGGATCCTTCAGGAGCATCGAGAGGATGGTCGGCACGCAATGGGAGAACGTGACGCGCTCGGTTTTAATGAGGGAAAGGAGGGCGGCCGGCGCGTATTTCCCGGGATACACCTGTTTTACGCCGAGAAAGGTCGCGATATACGGCAGTCCCCAGGCGTGCACGTGGAACATGGGGGTGATCGGCATGTAGACGTCTCCCGAGGTAAAATTGGGACCTGCGGCGGTGGAGGCGAGAGTCGCGCAGACCGTTATGGTGTGAAGCACGAGTTGACGATGGCTGAACGTGACGCCCTTCGGGAGTCCGGTCGTTCCCGTGGTGTAAAAAGTCGTCGCGCGGGTGTTTTCGTCAAAATCGGGAAATTCCGCGAGCGGCTCGTGGGCAGCGAGCATCGCTTCGTATTCGCCCGCGAACGCGAAGTTTGCGGGCGGTTCGTTATCGGTGTCCTTTAAAAGGATGAATTCGCAGGCCGAGTGGATGCGGCTCCGGATCGTCGCGAGCGTCGGGAGAAAATCCTCATGGACAAGAACGAATTTGTCCTCGGCGTGATCCATCGTGTAGATCATTTGCTCGGGCGAAAGGCGGACGTTAATCGTGTGAAGGACGGCGCCTATCATCGGGATGGCGAAATAGCATTCGAGATATCGATGCGAGTCCCAATCCATGACGGCGACCGTGTCGCCTCGATGGACGCCCAGGGCGAGCAAGGCCGAGGCGAGCTTGGCGACGCGCAGGCGAAAATCGGCGTACGTCATCCTCAAATTGCCTTTATAGACGATTTCGCGCGAAGGGTCGTATTCGATCGGCGCTTCAAGAATGTTTTTTATGAGCAGGGGATAATTGTACGCCGAAGCGCATAAATCGGAATTCGTGTCCATCGGATTCTCCTTAAATAAACAAGTAGACAAAAATTGTTTTTGTGTCAAGTCAAAGTGAAGGACTTTCCGGATTCAACGCGCAATTCGTTTTTCTATGCGGCTTTGAGCGTGCCCATGAAAAGCGTTATGCCCGAAAGCATCATGCTCATGCCGATAGAGGCGACGAAAAGCCCCATAATACGGATGAGGACGCCGAGCAGGTTGAACTTGACGAGCGGTTTCGCGATGAAGCGTGAGAGAACCATGATGACGAGATTGAAGACGAGGGCGACGGATACGCCCGCAAGGGTCGGGATGGCGCGATATTGGGCCGTCATGCTGATGACCGCGGTAATCGTCGCGGGCCCCGCGATGAGCGGGCTCGCGATCGGCACGATCGAAAGGTCAGCGATGTTTTGCGTGGGATTGAATTCAAAAAAAGCGCCGTTTCGCAGCGCCATGAAGCCGTAGTAGAACACGACGAAACCGCCGACGATCTGGAAAGCATAGAGTGGAACGTGGAAAACTTCGCTGAGGATGAAATTCCCCGCGACGCAAAAGGCCGCGAGCATTAAAAACGCGGCAAGGGTGGAGCGAAGGGCTATGCGTTCCACGTCCTGGAGCGTGGCTTTTTCCGGTAAAACGGAAATGACGGCTATTTTGCTGATCGGGTTAATGACCGCGATGAAAAAAAGCGAAAGCTTGATGATGGTGTGCATACTTTTTAAGTATGCCACGCGGATCAACGCGGCGCAAGGCGACGCGCCCGGAGCATTCGCCAGGCGGTAAATCCAGCGCCGATCGCGCAGGCTCCGGCCGCGGCGAAGTACGTGCCCCGCATGCCGAACAAAAACGCAGCGTCGAGGCCGGGAACGTAGGAAAACACGGGTATGCCGACGGAGACGCTCATCAGTCCATAGAGCAGCGAAACGGCGGTCGAGACCCCAAACACCATGCCGAAGTTTCTGATGAAGGCGTTGAGGCTTCCGGCGACACCGAGCGCCGAACGAGGCACCGCGGACATGATGAGCGAGGTATTCGGCGATTGAAACATCCCGTTTCCGACAGCCATAAAGCCCATGAAAAGAATGACGATCGGGATGGGACTCGAGGCGGTTAAAAAGCCCATGCAGGCGAGTCCGATCGACGCGGTAAGCAGTCCCCCAAACGTGATTATTTCGCATCCGATTTTATCCGAAAGCCTTCCGCTTATCGGCGCGACGACCGCCAAAATAAGGGGATAGGCGGCCATGATTAAGCCGGCCGCGCTCGCCGAAAGGCCGCGCGCGTTTTGGAGGTAAAAGGGAATGATGATCGTCGAGGCGCTGAGCGCCGCGTAGGCGAGAAACGCGCACAAGAGGCTCACCGAAAGGAGGGCGTTTTTGAAGAGCGCGAAGTCGAGGAGGGGGACGGCGACTTTACGCTCGCGAGCGACGAAAAAGGCGAACGCCGCGACGAAGATCGCGAAGCCGGCGAGAACCGACGGGTGCGCGAAGCCCCGCTCTCCCCCGACGATGATGGCGCAAAACAGCGCGACCATGGCGACCGCGAAAATGAGGGCGCCGGGTACGTCGGGCTTGCCTTTCGCCACCGGTTCGATGCGGGGAATGAGTCTGAGCCCAAAAACGAACACGAGCGCTCCCACGGGAACGTTAATAAGGAAGATATAATGCCAGGAAAGCGCGTCGGTGATAATGCCGCCGAGCGGGGGGCCGGAAAGGGTCCCGAGCGCCACGAAGGAACCGATGATTCCGAGGGCTTTGCCCCGCTCGTTCGGGGGGAAAATGATGGCGACTAAGCCTTGGTTCGTGGCCATGGCCGCGGAAGCGCCAAGTCCCTGCGCGACGCGCGCGAGGATGAGCAGGGGAAGGTTTGGCGACACGCCGCAGAGGAGCGATCCCGCCGTGAATACCGCGACTCCCGAAAGAAACACGCGGCGCATGCCGACCGAGTCGGCGATTTTTCCAAAAAAAAGAATCGTCGCGGCGATCACGAGGAGGTAGGAAGTGACCACCCACGCGATGGTTCCGGTATCCGCGCGCAGGTACGTGGCCATTTTCGGGAGGGCGACGTTGACGATGCTACCGTCGAGCGTCGCCATAAAGGTCAGGAGGGCGATATTAATCAGCGCCATCGTCCGGCGGCGCGGCGTGAGCGTTAGGTGTTCGTTCATGGTGTTCTCCTCAAGATTTTCGCTCGATGACGCCCCGGGCGTTTTCAGCGATAGTCCGTAATAGGGTTCGGGCCGAGGCGATTTCGTCCTTGGGGATGCCCTCGGCAAGGCGGTCGTTCCATTCCGCCAGTGTCGCGCGAATTTGCGGAACGACCCGTTCCCCTTGAGCGCTGAGAAACAAGTTGTTCGCCCGTGAATCGCGGGGGGAAGGTCGTCGGTCGATGAAGCCGGCTTCGATTAAGCGGGCTAAGTTTCTGGCTATCAAGGCTTTATCCACGCCGATCCTGCAACTTAACTCGTTTTGGTTTATCCCGGGGCTCGTATCAAGGCAGAGCAGGATCGAGAAATTGCCGCAACCCAACCCACATCGGGAAAGCGACCGGTCGAGATATCGTTGGGTATCTCGATACAGCAGCATGGCGAGCTTTGAGATGGATGCGTCTTCCTCGATCATCGTTTGCTCACGATACCGAAAAATAGTTGATGTGTCAATTATTTATGAACGCGGGTCGAAATGGTGAGTGAGCCTACCGCGGCACCGATTACGATGAGCGCGAGGGCGAGGGCCGAAGTCCAGCCGAATTTCGCTCCTCCCGCGAGGACGAGCAATCCCGTCGATAACAGCGGGGTTACATACGATAAAACTCCGATCGCGCGCGGGTCTCCTTTTTTGAGGGCCGCGTCCCAGGAGTAGAACGCGCCGCCCATGGGCCCGACGCCGAGAAACAAGAGGCTGCCCCATTCGGGCGCGCTGATATTCGGGATCGAGAGGTTCCCCTGGAGCGCGCACCCGATAAAATAGCATGCGAGCGAAAGAACTCCCGAGGTAAGGCAAAATCCGCCGACGGCGCCGGTAGGAAAGGGGGGAAGGCGTTTCGTCAGCAGTGAGTAAGACGCCCAGGTGAGGGCGGCCACGAGGGCGAGCAGGTATCCGGGCAAACTCGAGCGGTCGAAGCCAAAATCTCCTCCCCCGCTGACGATGAGGACGGCTCCCGCGAGTCCGAGGGCCGTTCCGACGACGTGACGCGCCCGAAGCGCGAAACCGCGCAAAAAAACCGGTGAAAGCGCGACGATCAAGAGCGGCCAAAGGTAGTTTATCAGGTTTACCTCGACGCGGTTCGCGAGCCGAAAAGCCGCGAACAGGAGAGCGTGGTAACCGAAAATCCCCGCGACGCCCACGGCGAAAGTTCGAACCGGGACTTTCCATTCCCTAACGCGAGGGAGTCCCACGAGTCCGCCGATGCATAGGGCGATCCCGACGGAAAGGAAGGGCGAAAGTTCCTTGACCCCCGAATTGGCGAGGGCAAGGCTTGACCAGATTAACACGGAAATGAGGGCGAGCGCGGTCGGTTGCATGGCCTGGATACTATCATATCGCCGCGCTTGTGAGAACGAGTTTTTTCGTCGTATGATGGGGCCGTGATCCAACCTCTGCACGTCGCGTCGTTCAACGCGGAAAATTTTTACTTGCTGCTCGATCGCGAGCTTTCGCGCGCCGAGCTTGACGCCCTTGGCGGAGACGCCTATCGGGCCATGAATCCCTCGATCTATAACCCCAATAAACCGCGCGAGAAAATCGCCGCGATAGCCGCGACGATTCTCGATAACGCGTTTGACCTCGTCGGCCTCTGCGAGGTTGGCGGACTCGAGACGCTTGAGAATTTCAATAGGCTCTACCTTGGGGACCGGTACGAGTGCTTTCTGTTCGAGGAGAATTCGACGCGCGGAATCTTCGTCGGCGTCCTCCTCCGGCGCGGCCGGTTTCCGACGGCGCGCGCGTTCAACGTGCCGGGCTCATTCTCGCGCAATATGCTCAAGCTTGAGCTAGGCGAGGAGGGTTACGGATTGGAGGTTTTCGTGGTGCACCTGAAGAGCCAGCGCGGCGACGATCAGGGCATCGAGTTTAGGGCGGCCGAGGTGGAGCGCCTCGCCTCGCTCGTCCGCGCGCGCCGTTGCGTCGTCATGGGCGACTTTAACGGCATTCTCATTCGCGGCATGCATCAGTTTGAGTATGATCGGTTCCTCGACCTTCCCCTGTGCGACGTGCTCGCCGCCGTCGGCATCCCGCCGGCGGAAAGGCGAACCCACTATTATTTCGGGAACGGAAAAAAATTCGCCCAGCTTGACTATATTTTCTGCACTCACGACATCGAGGTTCTCGACGCGAGCGTCCTCGAGGAGGCTGTTCCGTCGAACCGGGAGGAACGCGATCGGCTTCCCTCCGACCACGCGCTCATTCGCGCCGTCATCCGCGCGGAGGGCGAGCGATAGTATTCCCGCGGGTCGCGCGCTGGGGATTATTTTCCCTGCCGAACGATTTCGTAAAACTGAAGCCTGCTTCGCGCGCCCACTTTCCGATAGAGCGCGTACGTGTGGTTCTCCGCGGTTTTCGCGCTGATGCCGAGCCTCGCGCCGATTTCCTTCGCGGAGTATCCCTGCAGGACGAGCTCGGTGATCTCTGCCTGACGGGGAGAAAACCCGAACTGGGCGAACTCCGGGCTTTCGCCCGTGACCGAAACGACCTCGGCCTCTTCCGCGGAAGCCTCTTTTTGCGCTTGCTCGCGGGTTTCCCGGATCTTTCCCTCGGCGACGTGCAGGAGCCAGCCGCGGGCCTCGCCGATTATTGCGGCCGAAAGCGCGATCACGTACAGTCCCCCGGGGAGGAAATGGAATTTAGCGACGAATGAGTTTCCCGCATCGGTGAGGAACGTGTCGATCACGACGAAAGGCGCGAAGAAGGATGTCAGCTTGAGATACCGGCGGAATAGCCGCTGTTGGTATCCGTCCTTCACGCGCTCAAGCTTTCGGTAGAGCCAAACGACGAGGGTGATCGTGAGGACGAAGGCGATCGCGACGTAGGCGAGGGGCGGGGGCGAGCCCAGAAAACATGCCCGCGCGTACAAACCCCACGCGATCGCGCCGATCGCGTAATAGGCAGCCCGCAGAAATCGGGGAAGCCGATCGCCTCGCGCCTCGCTCGCGAAGGCTGGCAGCACCGCCAGAAACAAAAGGTTCCCGGCGACGTCAAGGATATCCCTCGCGCGCACGTTACCCACCATAATTCCGGAGGGGAATACGGGGCTCGTAATGATAAACGACACCGAGAGCAAGATGAGGGAGAAAGATTTCAATACCGGGGCCTTCGTCCAGCGGTACGCTAGCGAGAGAACGACGATCGCCCCCGAAAGCCCGCCGAGCGCGGCGATTATGATAAAGTTACGGGCAAAGTGCTGCATGTCTGTTTCCCATAGTGCAACGTTCGCCCGCGAGAGTCAACCGATCGGCGTCCGATTCGCATTGACATGAAGGTACGCGAATGGTAATTTTTTTTATGCCATATTAAGGAGTCGCCATGCAATTCAAGTATAACCTTCCGGTCAATCTCCTGTTCGGTCGGGGAACAAGTTCGAAAATCGGGGAGACCGTCTCGAAATACGGAAAGCGCTGTCTCGTGGTAACGGGCAGGTCGAGCGCGAAAAAATCCGGTTTGCTGGACCGCGCGCTGGCGCAACTCGAGACCGCGGGAATTTTCGCCGAGGTGTATGATCGCGCCGAGCCGAATCCCCTGACGACGACCGCGGCCGACGGCGCCAGCGTCGCGCGCGCGAGCAAGTGCGATGTCGTGCTCGCTTTGGGCGGGGGCAGTATCCTCGACGCGGCTAAGGCGATCGCGTTCCTCGCCGTGAACGACGGCGACGTATCGGATTATATCTTCGGAAAAAAATTTTCCGATCGCGCGCTTCCGTCCGTTCTCGTCCCTACGACGTGCGGAACCGGGAGCGAGGGCAATAGTTTCGCCGTCCTGACGAACCCGGACACCGGCGATAAAAAATCGCTTCGCTGCGACGCCATATTCGCGAAAGCGTCGATCATAGATCCCGATCTCATGAAGACGATGCCGCGCGACGTGCTCGCCTCGGTCGGTTTCGACGCCCTGTGCCACAATATGGAGGCCTATCTTTCCGCGGCGGCGAGCCCGATGTCGGACTTAATCGCGCTAGAGGGAATGAAGATGGTCGCGGGCAGCTTGCCCGGCCTGTATGCCGACCCGGCCGACGACGACGCGTGGGAGCGGCTCGCGTGGGGAAGCACGCTCGGCGGCATGGCCATTCACGTCTCGAGCGTGACCGCGCCGCACGGTTTCGAGCATCCGGCGAGCGGACTGAGGAACGTGACCCACGGCAAGGGACTCGCCGCGCTGACTCCCGTGCTGTACGAGGCGTCGATCTCGGCTGCTCCCGCGCGCTTCGCGGAGATTTCGCGCATCCTTGGCGGAAAAGACGAGAAAGACTGCGTCGCGAAAATTCGCGAGCTCCTCGGCAAAATCGGGCTAAACGTCGGGCTCTCTGAACTCGGCGTTTCCGAGGCCGACGTCGAGTGGATGACCGAAAACGCGCTCAAGGTGTCAACCGTCACGATCGGCAACCATCCCCTTCCGTTTAAGAAAGACGAGATTTCCCGCCTCTATCGCAAGGCGCTCTAGCGAATGGCGTCTCTGTTCCCGCGAGCGTTCGCCCGCGCGGGACAGCGACGCCGTCGATTCACGAAACCCTGAACTTACCGACTTCTTCCCTCAGTAAGCCGATGCAATCGCCGTTTTCGTCGGCGAGCCCACCGACCTCCTCCACGATGCGCTCGATCTCCCCCGTTCGCTCGCTCATATCGGCCATGCTTTCGCCGATGCTCGCCGATACGCGCGCGAGGTTCGCGCTTTCGTTGATAATTTCCCTGCTTCCCGAGAGCATTTCGTCCGCGCCCGTCTTCACCTGCGCGCTGATTTCGTTCAGCTGGGTGACCGCGGAAAGGATTTCCCCGCCGCCCGAGCTTTGCTCGTCCATTGCCGCCTTGATGTCGCGCTCCCCGTCGGCAATGACGCGAACTTTCGCGTCGATCTCGTCGAACCGTCGCTTGAGGGTTTCGCTCGCGTCCTCGATTCCCTTCATCGAACCGTAGGCTTGCTTCAGCGCCGACGAGACGGTTTTTGCCTGGGTTCCGGACGATTCCGCGAGCATCCTGATTTCCTCGGCGACGACGGCGAATCCCCGGCCCGCGTCGCCCGCGTGAGCGGCCTCGATCGCGGCGTTCATCGACAGCAGGTTCGTTTGGCTCGCTATGCTTTGTATGATCTGGCTTACGCCGAGGAGTTTCTGCGTGTCGTCGGCGACGGTTCGCACGCTCTCGGAGACTTTCGCGACGGCGTCCCTGCCACGGTCGGAAAGCGTCGAGAGTTCCCCCACGTTATTCGCGTTTATCGCGAGGCTTTTCGTGACGTGCTCGACGTTGCCGATCATCTGCCGGACGGCCGCCGAGGACTCGACGACGTTCGCAGCCTGCTCGCCGACGAATCGGTGCAACTGTTCTATGTTTTTCGATATTTGCTCGATGGCGGCGTTCGACTCGGTCACGCTGACCGATTGTCGCGTAGTTTGCTCTCGAACCGACTCGATGCCGTCGACGATTCGCGCGACGATCGCCCTCGTCTCGCCCATTTTCTCCTTAAGACGCTCGCTTCCTCTCTCTATCGTGGAGGTTTGTCCGGATATTTCGCCGACGAGCTTCGTTTGCTTTTCGACGGTCTGGTTGAAGTACGTGCCCATCTCACCGAGTTCGTCTTTCGATCGAACCTCTATGGTCACGGCGAGATTTCCGTCTCCGAGTTCGCGAAGGGCGCCCGTCGTCATGACGATGGGCCGAACGATGCCCCTTCCAATCGCGTACAGCATGATGGCGGTTCCCACGATGAAAACGCCAAATAAGCCCAGGCAGGCGAAGCTTGCCGCGCGCACGTTCTTCTCGGATTTCTCCTCGAGTTTATGATTCGATTCCTTCGCGAGGTTCCCGATGGTAGTCATGACCTTTCGGTGCTTCTCGAACAGTTCCGAGAGCTTGCCCCCGAGTAAGGCGTTCACCCTCGCGCGATCACCGGCCTTTACCGCTGGAAGGTACTCGTCGTGCATGACTCGGTAGAATTCTTTCGCGTAATCGCGGCCGTCGCCGAGGAATGAGTCTCGTATCTCCGGGTTCTTGGGGAGGAACGCCGTTTCCGTTTCCCAGTAGTCGCCTTGGTCGGCAAAGCCGGTCTCGAGCGTTTTAAGGTATCCGGTAAGGGCGGCGACGTATCCGACGTCCGCCATGTTGTCTCGCAGTTGGTATGCGACGAGGAACGATTCCACGACGTAACCCTTCGGCGGCAAGACGTCGGAGGCGAGGTCGTGCCCGGAATCGATGCGCTCGTATACCGGGCCGTTGACCTTGACGTAATTCATCGTAGCGAATAGGCATGCCCCGCAAAGCGTGAACCCGGCGATCACGAGGGAGAAAGAAAGATACAGGCGCGAGGCGATTTTTTTTTGAGCCATTTTAAATGCGTACCCCCTTAAGCGGTTTAATTTTCGCGAAGGTACTTTTTTATATTTTCGATTGCGGTCGCGGCGAGCCTTTCGTAGGCCTGTCGCGTGATTCCCGAGCAGGTGCGCCTCGCGGTGACGTGGTCGTTTCCCGACAGTATTCCTCTCGGGTCGCCGAGCGCCTCGGGCGAGTCGCAGAATATTTCGTTCTCTCCCGAATCAAGCCACGCCTTCGCGGCCGCGAGGTCGAACGACGGTCCGATGGAAGTGTTGACGAGGATTTTTCCGTCGCCGAACGCGCGGAATTCCTCCGGACCGAGGAGCACGGTTCCTTTCGTAAGGCAAGTGCAAACGATAGCGGAATCCTCGAGGAGTTCGATCAGCGGCTTGAAGGCGATGCCCTTCGCCTCGACGTCGGGCTTTCGCGTGCGGCTGAAATAGCTGACGTTTGCGCCGAAAAAAACGAGCGCGTTCGCGACGAGCGTCCCGGTCGTTCCCATCCCGACGACGCCGATTTTAAGCCCGCTTAATTCCGTCGCGATCTCCGAGCGGCGCCGCGTTCCGTACCCATGGAGGAAGGAGATGAGCTCGGCGACGACGTACTCGGCGACGCCTTGATCGCCGTAGTCCTTCACGTCGCGAACCTCGATCCCGAGCTCTCGCGCCGTTTTCATGTCGACGTTGGCGTTGCTCTCGGAGTAGAGCGTGTTGCACATGCCGACGTAGCGGAGGTTGGGACAGGCCCGGAGCGCAGCACCCGATATTGAGCTGGTGTACGTAAGGAGAGCGGCGTCGGCGTCGCCGATTCGCTCGATCACTTCTTGGTCGCCTCGGGGCCGATCGGCGTAGGATACGACCGATCCCGCGAGCGTACCGAGGGCGTCCATCGATTCCTTGGCGAACCCGATCGGTTCTATGAGAACGATTTTCCGGAACATTGGTTGCCTCCCCGCGCGGCCGTCGCCGCGCGGTTATCTTAGATGAATCCTGAATACGGGCGTTGGCAGACTGCCGTGTGCAAGTACCTGATGAGCGTGGTGAAATCGAATACGGGAAGCTGGACGGCCGCTTGGACCGCGGAGGCGTACGGCGGCATGTCGCTGCACTCGAGCAGAATCGCTCCCGTGTCGGGATTCTCGAGCGCGATGCTTTTCGCCTTGGCTACCACTTCCTGCCGGACTATCTCGTTATCGAATTCGCCGCGCCCCTCGAGGATGCAGGAAAACTCCGGCTCGTGGCGCAGGTCGCGCACGACGAGCCGCTCTTTCGTCTCCGGGGAGACTCCGCAGGCCGCGAGTAGCGTATCGGTAAGCGAAGATTGGTCGGCGGTGAGCACCCCGATTTTCTTGTCCGGTCCGATGAGAGAGGCTATCCAGTTGATCTGCACGAGGCTTGAGATCGCGACGGGGATATCGAGCTCTTTCGCGACTCGATCCTGGAAGTTTCCGAAGAATCCGCAGGCCGAACTTATCGCGCGCACGCCTTCCCGCTGAAGGTCCAGGCACGTTTCGAGCACTTTTTCGTAGACCGCGTCGCCCGCGGCGAAAAGGTTCGGAATGTCGAGATCCTCAACGGCCTTGAGCCGCACCGGGAAGTCGAACGTGTATCCGTTGACGACGTTTCCCGGGACGAGGGGGTAGTGTACCTCGTCGATGTAGATGATGCCGATCGGGAAACCGGCGATGTTCTGCCCCTGTCCGATGCGGACTACCCGCCCGGAATTTTCCGGCGTCAGGTAGCCATACTGTCGGTTTTTTTCCATAGGCTTTCCGTCCTTATGCGAACCGCGCGAAGTCGAGCCGACTCAGGTCGAAATCCGTCTTTTCGCCCGTTACGATTTGCGACATGAAGCGTCCGGTGATCGGCGAGAAGCAGATACCGTCTCCCTCATGGCCCGCGGCGATGTAGTAGCCGGGAATCGAGTCCACGTCGGAGACTATCGGTAGATGGTCGACGACGAACGGCCGTACTCCCGAGTACGCGCGGATGCACTTGACGTCCGCGAGCTCCGGGTAGAACCTAATAGCCCGCTCGGAAATCGCCTTCATCGTCTCGATCTCGGTCCTCGTGTCATAATCGCGGAACACGCGGTTTCCCCCGACGAGCAGGTTGTTCGCCTTCGTGTACTCGAGGTTGAACGCGATATTCAGTTCCTCGACGAGGGGGCTCACCTTTCGCTTGAACGAGATGCTGTCGAACTTCGACATCATGTAGCCGTACTCGAGAATTTTGTGGTTGCACAGCCGCTCGGTTTGCTCGGACACGAGGTTCGTTCCCTTGCGCGGCTCTATCGGAATGTTCAGTCCGGTAAGCTTCCCGATGAACGGGGCCCAGGGACCGCCGCAGTTCACGATTTTTTTCGTGGAGATCGTTCCGTAGTTCGTCTCAAGGCTCTCGACCGCGTTCGTTCGGTCGTTGAGGTTTATTTTCTTGATGTCGCAGTAGGTGAACGCGTCGAGCCCGATTTTTTTCCCTTCGTGGATGAAGGCGAAACATACCTTGTACGGGCTGACAGCGATCGCCCCGCTCGGAGGCGTATAGAGCGCGCCGCGAAGGTCCTTCGCGATATGCGGCTCCATCTCGCACAGCTCGTCGCGCTCGACCATCCGAAGGGGATAGCCGTCGACGCGCTGCTGTTCCATGTATTTCGAGGCAGCCTCGAACTCAGGTTCGGTTTCGCATACGTAGAGACAGCCCTTCGCGTCGTACTCGAAGTCGTAATCGAATTGGTCGGCGAGCTCCTTAAAATAGTCGATGCTCGCCTGTCCCATTTTCGTGTCGATGCCGGGCAGCTTGTCGCAGATGAGGGCGACCGCGTCGCAATGGCTCGAAGCCCCGCTCGCGATGTCCCCGCGGTCGAGAATCGCCGTCTTAAGGCCTTTCTTGCATAGGTGGTAGGCGACGCTCGTTCCGATGGCGCCGGCCCCGATGACCACCACGTCGTATTGCTGGCTCATTCGATTGCCCCCTTCGCGAGTTCCCCGAAAGTGACGGGGCGCACCGGCGGTCGGGCCGACGAGCAGCCCGCGCTCGCCGGGGAGTTGCCGGTTTCCTGCGCGATTATTTGCTGGACGAGTTTTTCGCACGTTCGTCCCTGGCAAAGTCCCATTCCCGCGCGGACGCGGCGCTTAACGCCGACGATGTCGCGGGCGCCGTTCTGTATGGCCCAGCGGATTTCTCCCGCCGTGATTTCCTCGCATCGGCACACGAGCATGTCGTCCGGAAAAAAATCACTCATCGTTCTTCCTCCGCTTGATACTTCTGACTTCGTCCGCGTACTGCGCCGGGATCTCGACGGTCACGACCGGCGTGTGGTCGTACGCCGCGGGGTTCGCGACGCGGACGACCGTGCCCTTGCACACGACTTCGCCCTTCCGGTTTACGGCCTCGGCCTCGCTTCCCTTTTCGGGGATCGGCCAGTACTCGTACGGAAACGAGACGGTTGCCATCCCGTTGCCCAGGGATTTGTCCACGATGAAGATCGCGAGCCCGGGGCACTTCGCGACGCACGCGCCGCATCCGGTGCACTTTTCTCCGTTCAGCTCGGGGAGGTTCGTGATCGGCTCCCCGACCGCGATCGCCCCGAACTTGCACGCGGCCTCGCACGGGTTGCACGGTATCGGCTGCACGCACTCGACGACGGCGACCGGACCTTTTTTGAATCGTTCCTCGCCCGGTATTTTCTGCGCCGCGCAAAGCTCGGCGTATTCGAGATAGCCCGTTGTTTCTAATGGCATGGTTTTCTCCGTTGCGCCTATCGCGCCGCTACCGAGCCGATCTTCGCCCGGTATTCGTCGATGACCTTGGCTTTTTCGGCCATCCGCTTTTCGCCGAACGGCCCCAATCGCAGGGAGTCGAGCCGCTTCCAAATTTCGGCGCGCTCGGCGTCGGCTTTATCCTTTCCGATAAGCCCTAGCGCCTCGGCCGCGGAAACGCCCGCGACGCGGCCCTCCTCGAGCGCGGTGTTCGCTTCCTCGACGCCGGTTACGTCGCCCGCGATGTACACTCCGTCGACGGAGGTTTCCATGCGGTCGTTGTGGAGCGGTATGTAGCCGCCGAAAACGCCGTTGAAGGTGAGGTCGCAGCCGGCGAGTTTCGTGAGCTCGGTCGTCGGCTTGAGGCCGGCCGCGATCGCGACCGCGTCTGCCTTAATCGTTTTTTCCGTACCGGCGATCGGGCGGAACTTATCGTCCACTGAGGCGATAATGACCGACTCGACGCAGCCATCGGCTCCCTTTACCGCCTCGACGACCGTTGACTTGGTGTAGACGGGAACTCCCGCGCGCCGGATTTTCGCCGCGTGAACCGCGTAGCCGCCGATTCGCGGCGCGGCTTCCACGAGGGCGACGACGTCGCAGCCGGCCTGCATGAGCTGGTATGAAACGATGAGCCCGACGTTTCCGCTGCCGATCATGACGATTTTGTTGCCCGGCTTGACGTGGTTTACGTTGACCATCGTTTGCGCGGCGCCCGCGCCCATGACGCCGGGCGTCGTCCATCCCTTGAAGCGCACCACGTTTTCCGACGCGCCCGTCGCGATGATTATTTTTTTCGCCTCGACGGTGACGAGCTCTTTTTCGCCCGATTCCGCCGTGCGCTCTATGCACACTTTCTTTTCCGGGAAGATCCCGATGACCGCGCTCTGCATCCAAATCTCGACGCCGTTCTCCTTCGCCTCCGCGAGAAGGGCGGTGCCGATGTCGAAGCCGCGCGTGCCCGAGCGATGGGCGCTCGAGCCGAAAAATTTATGGATTTGCTTGAACAGCTGACCGCCGGGCTGAAGGTTGAGGTCCGCGAGAAGCACTTTCGCCCCGGCCTTGCCCGCCTCGATCGCGGCGGCGAGGCCCGCGGGGCCCGCGCCGATAATCACGATATCTTTGGTAGTCATCGCCCTATCCTTTGGTCAGACCGTCTTGGGTCTTTATCACCATGCCGGCGCGCACGGGCGTTATGCACGTGCGGACGTTCGGCTGTCCGTCGACGATCATCGCGCAGTCGGTGCACTGGCCGATGCCGCAGAACAAGCCGCGGGGCTCGTGCTTTTTCACGGTGTAGCGGTTGATCTTGACTCCGCTCGCCACGAGCGCGGCGAGGATCGGTTCCCCTTCCTTCGCGGGTATTTTCTTTCCGTCCACGGTGATCTCGACGAGTTTGGCGTCCGCCTCGACGTCGAGTATCACGTGGTTTTCGATTCTCATGCTCATGTCGTTTCGCCTTTGGCGCGTGTTACCGCCGCCGCGAAAACGGCGGCGATCCGGTACCGAGCCTATTGTGTTTTTGTGCCTGCGAAGAAGCGTTCGCCCGGCTTACTGAATGACCGCGGTGAACTCCATCTCGACGCGGCAGCCCTCGACCATCTTCACGCACTGGGTGCAGCAACGGGCGGGGAAGTCGTGCTCGCGGAAATAGGTTTTGTACACGGCGTTCATCTCGGGGATGGCGTTTATGTCGTCGATGTAGATGGTGACGCGCGCCACGTCGTCGAAGCTCGCTCCCGCAGCCTCGAGCACGTGCTTCGCGTTTTCCATCGTCGCCTTGGTTTGCTCGGCCATTCCGCCGGCAACCATCTCTCCGTCGGGGCCGGTGCCGATCTGCGTCGTGAAAATCATGTTACCCATCTTGACGCCGAGGGCGTAAGGGCCGTGGCATTCGCCGCACTTCTTGGAAACGATTTGCTCTCTCATCTTTGCTCTCCTTGAGTAAAAGGTCTTACGCCTTAAAAGGCGACGTCTTTATTGACGAGGCTCGTCGGCCTCTTTTTTTCGCTGAGCCTGATAACCAGCTGCCTGAGCGCCCGTTCGCGCCCGTCGTAGAACGAGTCTTCCGAGATGAACGCGGCGTGCGGGGTGATGACGACGTTTTCGAGTCCGAAAAGGTCGCTCTTCTCGTTCGCCTCGTCCTCGATGACGTCGATTCCGGCGCCCTTGATCGTCCCGTCTTTCAGGGCCTTCACGAGGGCTCCCTCGTCGACGACGCTTCCCCTCGCGGTATTGATGAGGAACGCGGATTTCTTCATTTTCTTCAGCTGCGCCTCGCCGATGAGGTGGTACGTCACGTCCGGGATGAGCGGGCAGTGGAGCGAGACGAAATCGGAAGTCTCGAGCAGCTCGTCGAGCGTCTCAACCTTTTCGCATCCGTGCTCGGCGAGGAATTCCTTCGTCTTGGTCGGCGCGTACACGATGACTTTCAGGCCGAGGGCCTTGAGCACCGGCACCATTTTCTTCGGGATCTCTCCGAAGAACACCATTCCGAACGTCTTTCCCGGCAGTCGGTACGTTTTATATCCGACGAGCGGATCCCATTTTCCCGCGCGGACAGAGCGGTCGAAGAACGTGATTTTCCGGACGAGGTCGAGCAACATCCCGACGGCGTGCTCGGCGACTTCGTCGGCGCAGAAGCCGGGAATGTTCGTCACGCATACGCCGTGCTCGGTCGCCGCCTTAACGTCGACGTTGTTGTAACCGATGCTCTGGAGCGATACGATCTTGAGTCCGGGCGTCTTCTCCAGCGTCTCGCGGGTAACCTTGTCATACTCGACGACGAGGCCTTCGGCCCCGGTCTCGTTGACGTACTCGACGAAAGTTTTTTTCCGTTCTTTGTCCTTAACCTCGAGGAGCTCGACGTCCGTTACGCCCCATTTTTTCAGGAGCGAATTCTCGAAGTCGAGGGTATCGTCGATATTGTAGTAAACGACCTTTGCCACCGGGGAGCCTCCTTAAATTTTCGCCTCAGCGAGGGCTTGCGTGAGGATGTCGATGCCCTGATCGATTTCCTCTTTCTTAACATTGAGCGGCGTCGCGAAGCGCATGCCGTTTCCGTTTACGCCGCAGTTAAGCGTGAGCATCTTGCGCTTGAAGCATCCTTCGCGCACGGTCGACCACACTTCGGGGGCGGGAGTCCCGTCCGCGCGCGAGTACTCGACGGCGACCATGAGTCCCTTTCCGCGAACGTCGTAGACGATCGGGAATTTCTTCTGGACTTCCGCGAGCCGGGCGCGCAGGTAGTCGCCCATCTCGTTGACGTGCTTAAGGAGGCTTCCGTCGGCGAATTGGTCGAGCACCGCGTTCGCTGCTGCGGCGGCGATGGGATGACCGCCGAACGTGCCGCCGTGCATGCCGGGATGCCACTCGTCCATGATTTTTTTCGTGCTGACGACGCCGCTCATCGGGAG
>QKAR01000079.1 GCA_003246335.1 Spirochaetales bacterium
GCGAGCGCGTTTTTCGCGATACCGCCGTGAACGGCCTCGGCGAAATCGAGCGGCCGCATCGCGGCGAAGGCCTGGACGTTTGCGCCGAATAATTCATACCGCGCGCGTGGGTCGACGACGGATCGAGGCGGTGCGCATGCGGCGGAAATCGCCATCAGGCACGGCGCGATCGACGGCCTGAAACCCACAAGGTCGGTGCAAAAAGCCGAAAGTCGGATATGCCATCCGCGAGCCGGGATGCAAGACGCGAAACGCGAAGCCGAACAAACTATCCTCTTCACGACTCGTTGGGATAAAGGGCGGAAGGAACGACGTTCCCGCGAAAGCGAGCTGCATTCCCATGATATACGATCCGTCACCGACGCATTCCCTAGGCGATAACCTCGTCATAAAGCGGCTTAACCGCAAGTTTTCGTACCCGCCGGAGATCAGAGCCGCGCGGGCACCGCCTTCGAGGCAAAGGGTTCCGCGCGCGACGCCGTAGCCGGAATCGCCGTAACTGCCCGCGCACGCGACGGCTATGTCCAGGCCCTCCTCCACAGAGCGCGCGAAAATGCGCCGGTACTCGCCCTCGACGTCGATCTCGACCGCGCGGGGAAATTTCGTTATAGCCTCTTCACTCGAAAAATATCGATTTTCCCACGGGGACGCCGACGCGGTGTTTTCCGCGTGCTGCGCGGAACCGTCAATTTGGGGAAACTCGGAAGTTGGGGAAACCGCGGGCAGGCAAAGAAGGTCATCGTCGGTGGATACGGTCGGCGACCCGGCCGTGGCGAGCGCTATCGCGTTTCGGTTCGAACCCGCACCCTGACCCAGACGCGAGCGCACGAGGGCCCAGCGAAGGACTTCGACATCGAATTTCCTTTTTGCGGCCGAGATAAAACGCTCGCGGTCTTCGCGGTCGCAGGCAAACAGGGAACGACCGCCCGCCGCAAGCGCGTCGAGCCGCGACGCAATCGCGGCGGGAAGTTCTGCCCGCGTTCCGTCCAGCGCGAGCAAAACGGGTGAGTTGTTACCCGCTCGTTTCATATTCTCTGCGAAGCTTTCGACGCTCTCGGCGAGCCGCAATCGCGTCCCGCCGGAGGGCCAAGCGAAAATCGCGTCGGAAGGGAGCATGATCCGCTGCGCTCAACCTACGAAGACATCGAACCCGTTAGGTTAATGACAAACGTTGCCGTATCGGGATCATCGCTGTTGATCGTTACCGAAGGGGTCCACGTTCCCGAAACCAATGATGCCAATGTTAACGTTACCGTAAAGTCATAATATGAACCTGCCGGAATAGAGATAGGAGTCGAAGGTAATGTTGTCGTCCAGTATGAATTCGCATTTGACATCGTAATTGAAGAAATAGCGAGCGGTCTGGTTCCGTCATTGTTAATCGTAAACGTCGAACTATGGAACGTATCGCCCGAATAGAGACATCCTAAGTCATATGCTGTAGTGTTATTAGAACTTAGTTCGGTTGAGGAACTTGTGTTGGCCGTTGTACCGGCAAAGGTCGTCGGTCCCGACACGGTAATATTCGGAACGGATTCATATAAATAAATCGAATAGCTCTCAGCAATCGACGAATTAACGTAAAGATAGAGCGGATTTTGGTACGGAATCAGATTATGAGAGAATTGCTTGTCGGCACTGTTATACGAAAAGGACCCGAGGGAGCCCCCTCGTTCACCATAGAGCGCAAGTACCGGAGCGAGAGTATTGACGTGGGTTATTTGCATGCCGAGATAGGACGCAGAAGAAGAAAGAGAACTTAAATCTATGCGATAAAACCGGTTAGTGAACGCGGGAACGCTCCAGGTTAGCGTTAGCGGAGTGGGGCCGTCAAACGTTATCATGTTCGTCGTTTCCGAGCACAACGGTTCCAGAACGACCGAAACCTTCGTTTTCGTTCCCCCGCGCAGGCTTATGGCGCCGGTCATGCTCGCGGCGGCCGTACCGTCGCACAAATCCTTAAAGTTTTCCAAGGACGTTCCGGTTTTGTCGTCGGCGAGAAATTCCGCGTCGGTCGCGTTCGTCAGGGTCGAAAGAATCGTGGCTGAGGGCGTCTCTGAAAAAACAATGATCGCGAGGCTGTCGTACGAACCGGCGGGAATATCGGTCGTCGAGAATTCAGAATCGCTGACCGCATAGGGTCCATACACCCCGCTCGGGCCCGAGGAGGCCCCAATGGTTCGAATATAGAGCGTCATTCCGCCCGAAAAAACCGCCCGCCCGGCCCCCGGCGCCCTCGCCAACTGAGGAATGGTGAAAGAAAGAACCGCGTCGCTTCCCGCGGGGTCTAAACCGCCCAAAGAGCAAGCGGCGCTGATTATCGCGATTAAAAGGAACGAAAAAGCAGAGATAACACGTGAAATCGGCCTATGGTCCATTTGCGTACTCCTTATGGGTTAAGTGTAACCCACGAGGGAAATATATTCACATTTTCCGGAAAAATCCTATAGCTAACCGATTTTTACCACGGGCGAATCAGTGCATCCTTTTCTTGCTTCGTTTCGCGGGCATACGACCAAAGCTCGGGCCACATTTCGACAAGCCGCCCGTATCGATCTACGTACGACCGAAGCTCCGCGATATCGTAACCGCAGCCTTCGGGACCGAAAAGCAGAGCCGGTTCGCGAATCGCCTCGTACGCATTATCGAGAAGCTCGCGCACGTCCATGGCCCAGGCCGCCGGCTGACCATCGTAGCGATCGAGCAACCCTTCCATATATTCCGCGTACGCGAGCCCGTTTTTCGCGATGACGGCGTGGATTCCCTCCGCGAAATCGGTCGAGCGCATCGCGGCGAAGGCGCGCATCCGGGAACCGAATGTTTCGTAGCGAGAGGCGGAATCGGTTATGGATCGCGGGGGAACGCACGCGGCGGAAACCGCCATCATGCACGGCGCGACCGAGGGTCGAAAGCGCACGAGATCGCGTCGGGTAAAAGAGCGCGATTCCTCCGGCTGATGCAAAAAACCAAACGTTGGATACGCGACGAGTTCGCCGGGATGGAGCACGCGAAACGAAAAGGAAAGAAAATCGTCCTCACCCCGCCCCTCCGGGAGAAACGGAGGGAGGAACGCCGCGCCGGCAAAGGCGAGCGACATGCCTTGAAGGTGCGTTCCGTCGCCCAAGCAGGGCTTCGCCGCAAGCCGAGCCGTATGGCGGGAAAGGCATATAGTCCCATAACCCGGCTCGTCGAAGGCCTCGCGAGCCTTCCCTTCCAGGCAAAGCGACGCGCGCGCGAGAGCGTAGCCAGAATCCCCGTAGCTTCCCGCGCAAGCGAGAATCGGAGAGGCTGTTGATGTTTCACCGACGGTGAAAATCCGCCGACACGCGTCGGCCACGTCGAGATTAACGGAGCGAGGATAGGCGAAAGCCGCGTCCTGGTCGGAAAAATAGCGAATTTCCCACGGGACGCGACTCCCGATACATTCCCCACTCGCTACGGATTCCGAACCAGGGGCGACGGCTGGAGAAACCGCGGGCGCGCAAAAAATGTCGTCGTCGATTTCGATAGTCGGGAAACCCGCCGTCGCGAGCGCAATGGCGTTCCGGTTTGGCCCCTCGCCCTGCCCGGGCCTCGATCCGATCAGGGCCCAGCGCGCGATTTCCGCGTCAAGGGACGTCGGGAGCCCCGCGATAAACCGCTCGCGGGATTCGCGATCGCACACGAAAAAAGGACGTGTCCCGCTCGAGGCGAGCGTACCGAGCCGGCTCGAAACCGAGGCGGGCAAGTCGGATTGCCTTCCGTCAAGCGCGATGAGGCACGAAGCGGCGGCCCCGTAGGCGTCAAAATTTTCGCAAAAGCTTTCGACGCTTTCGGCGAGACACTTTCGAGTCCCGCCGGAAGGCCAAGCGAAGAAAAGAGTGTTTTCCATCGTCACCCGAGGAAGGTCCCGGATGATTTCCCGACGACTAAAGATGAAACCATCCGTTACGACGAAGCGGAGCCGGTAAAGCTAATCGTGATTTCGGGAACGACGGGGTCGTCTGAATACAGTGAAAAACCCGCGGAAGGCGACGTCTCCCCGTCATAGGCTAGGGTCAAAACCATATCGAGGGCCGTATTCGCGGGAATGCTCACGGGAAACGACGTCGATGTATCGAGAGTCCATGTTCCGGTCCAACCCGTGAGTGCCGCAGAGTAAATCGTCAAAGGGGCAGTGGCGGCGGTATTCTTGATCTTAAAATTAAACGACGCGCTGTCGCCGGTGCCGGAGACATACAAGCCCGTGGAATACGTTGAATTTTGAACCGACGCGCTATAAATCGCGTCGCCCGCTTCCGTCGTAACCGATACGGCAGGCAATTCCTGCGTCATCGTAAAAGAGAGAGTGTCCGCGGAAACCGTCTTAATCAGCGCGTAGACGCCGTATCCAAGCGAAAAACTTTCGCAATAAAAACTGGTTCCTTCCGAAGTGAGGCCGGAAATCGCGCTTCCGTCGGCGTTATAGAGAGCGAGAGACGTCGTGGATTGTTCCCCCGCGCAGGTGAACGACGCGGTGGATTTCCCGGTATACGAATAAGTGGAAAAGTCGAGAAACACGAAGCGTTCGGCATTCGCCGTCGCGGCATAGGACGCGGAATATTGCGCTGTGGAGGTTAGGGTGTTTGCCAAATATGTTTGCGAGCCGCACACGGGAAGCATCGTCGTCGAAAGGCTCGTCGTTCTCCCGGCGGGTAACGTCACCCCGTCAAACTCGCCCACGACGGCGTATCCGTCAAGTTCGTCGTCCAACGCGGTCGTCGAGTCCTCGCCGGTTGGGTCCTCTTCCGTGTCCGCCATCAAGGCGTCGTCGGGTTGAGACAAAAAAGAAATCATGTCGGCCGAGGGCGTTTGCGAAAAACCGATCACGAAAAGATATTCGTACGAGCCGGCGGGAATTTCAGTCGTGGAAAACTTACCCGCGGAAACGGTGTAGGGGCCATAGAGAGGGCCGGAAGACCCGGTCGATCCGCCTATCGTGCGAACGTACAACTGCATGGAACTGAAAACCGCGCGGCCTTGCGCGGCAACAAGCAACGGTGAGGAGACCGAAAACGATACGACCGTATCGCTTCCGGCGGGATCAAGACCGGACAAAGAACACCCGGCCGCGAAAATGGATACCGAAGCCGCGATAGCAAGGCAGATATGATTGAACTTTCGCATAAAGAACTCCCTGAGGGGATAGTATACCTTCAGAAAGCGAAAGTTCCAAGAAGACGGAGACTCGCTAAGTTATTTTTGCCGCATTCTATACAACGATTTTTACGCTACCGGTTTTTTCGTCCCGCGCGGCCTTCTTTGCATCTGGCCGAGGAACCTCAATGAGAGAACCGGACTCAAGGTTGCGAAGCCAGTCGGCGGCCTGAAACGTTCCGCACACGAGTACCATGCCGAGTTCCGAGCAGCCATACCGCCCGATATAGTACTCGGGAAGCTTGATGGGATCGGACACGACGCGAACGCGCAAATCCGAGAACATGCGGGACAGCTTG
>QKAR01000005.1 GCA_003246335.1 Spirochaetales bacterium
GATTGGAACAACAGATACTAACATTGTAATCACCTCTATAGGTAATTATAATGTTATCACCTATAAATTCAACAGCAGTATCCTGAAAATTAACGACATGAAGTCCATTTAATGGGGCATCAGACGATTATGCCGTATTCGATGCGTCCGAGCTCGTCAAACACCATTTGCGCGCCGTAGCGGGACGAAAGCAGGTCGATCGGGCGCTTATTGCGGAGCGCGACGTTCTCGAGCGACAGCCATCGGCTAAAGCTCTCCGCCGAGCCAAACGCCTCGATTCCCCGGCTTACCACGTCGGCGACTTGCAAAACTTGCTCGCTCGTAACGCGATCGAGCAGGTCGTCGCGCTGCTTGCGCTGCAGCGTTCGCTCGGTAAGGTTGAGGACGGCGGCCATGGATTTAACCGTAAAACCGGCGTTTTTTATGAGTTGGGTAAGCGCCTCTTTCGTTAAGCCGGATTGCGCTATCTCATACATGTCCATTTCATTTCTGATTTCGTGGCCGATAATCTCGGGCCCGCCGAGCAATTCCTCGATTGCGCTTGCGCACATGGTGCACCTCCGACAATCTTCTTAAAAGATTGCGACAAATGTCGCTCCTGTCAATTAAACGTCGAAGGTGTATTTTTAAGCTGTTTGCTTATGTGTTTGTATTTTTTCCAATTCTTTTTGAAGTTTTTTATTTGTTTCTCGTAAATCAATTTCATTTTGAAGGTTTAGCCAAAATTTTGAAGAAGTGCCAAAATACCTTGCTAATCTTAATGCCATTTCCACGGATATTTTTCTTTTGTTATGCACTAAGTCCAATACTGAACTTGTTGAAACATTAATTTCCTTTGCAAGGCGATATGCGGTTATGTTTAACGGTTCAAGAAATTCTTCTGTTAAAATATCCCCAATCTTTGGTGTTTCAATACGGTTCGGGTCCATTTTCTTCTCCTTAATGATAATCAACGATTGAAACATCATACAGTTCATTATTTTGCATGTATTGCAAGCAAAAACATCACGCTCCACTTTACACTACGTCGATAAAGTTTCGCTCGTTTTGGTTGAACATGACGAGGCCGAGCACGAGGAATACTACCGTTATCGCGAGGCTGGAAAGCACCATGGGCGCGGTCACGTGGCCGGCGCCGAAAAACCACACGCGAAAGAGCTCGATGGGCGCCGCGACCGGGTTCGCGTAGGCAACCCAGGAAAACTGGGACGGAATCTGCGAAAGGGGATACACGACGGGCGTGGCGTACATGGCGAGGTCGAGCGCGAAAGAAACAAGCTGCTTAAGGTCGCGGTACTTCGTCGTGAGCGCCGAAATCACCATGCCGAAGCCGAGTCCCACGGCGGAAAGCCACACGAGAAGAAGGGGAAAACCGATGAGCGCCCAGGTAGGGTGCACCTTGGTCGTGGTAATAAGGTAAAACGCGAAAAAAACGAGGAGCGTCACGAACTGGACGGCCACCTTGGTGAGGTTATTGAACACGTTCGCGATGGGAACCGTAAAGCGCGGAAAATACACCTTGCCGAAAAGCCCCGAGTTATTGATGAACACGTTGCTCGAATCGGTAAACACCCCGGTAAAAAACTTCCAGAGCATCGTGCCCGAATAATAAAAAAGGATGAACGGGACGCCGTCCGTGCCGATCTTGGCGAGATTGCCGAACACGAAGGCGTACATTACCGTCGACATGAGGGGATTGATCACGAACCACAGGGGCCCCAGGATCGTTTGCTTGTACTGCGTGACGAAGTCCCGCTTGACGAAAAGCCATACGAGGTCGCGGTAGCGAATAACCTCGCGGAGCTGGAGGTCGAACAGTTTTCGCTTCGACTCGATGACGAGCGACCAATTTTCGGAAGTATCTGCCATAAAAATGTCCTTAATGGGTAAAAATTAGGAAGCGTGAAAAAACTCCAGAGAATTCTCACGCGTGCTTCGCGATCCCGCCGAGCGGTACGCCAAATTCGTCGATATGCGCGCGAAGCGCGGCGGATTCGATAAAACGGTAGGCAAGCACGTCGAATTTCCAGGGGAGGGGAAGTTCCTCGTTCAATCGCCGGGAAAGCTCGCGCGCGGTGTCCGGATTAACCGGCCCCAGTAACGCGAGATCCACGTCGGAACCTTGCTTCCAGTTTCCGAGGGCGCGGGAGCCGAACACTCGAACGTCTGCTATATCGGGGAACGCGGCGATCGCGTTCCGAATTTCGCGGAGGGCTTCGTCGGTAAGCCCAAAAAGATTCCGCGTCACGAGAACGAACCAAACCGCGCGACCATCGCGCGGAGCGCCGGGTAATAGCGCGATCGAATCGTCGTGACGAGAGCGAGAAAGGCGCCTTCGTCATAGCGATGGGCAACGAGGTTCCGCGCGCCGATCATTTCCATCCAAATTTCCCCGTCGTCAAGAAGCCCGGCCGCGAAGGATTCCTTAATCGCCTCGCGGGGAAAACGGACGACGATACCTTCGGACTCAAGATAATCTTTGAGCGTGTTCCAGGCGAGTTCCCAGGTATACTCAAAGCGCCGGATCATGCCTTCTTCTTCCAGTCGATTGAGCGCCGGGATTTCGGCCGCCTCGCCGAGGAGACTACAGGCGAGCGAAAGGTTTTCGTACCGCTGTTTCCAGCGAATCGCCTTGAGTTCCCCGTTGTCCATGGGTTTCCTTATTGCCCGACGGCGTAATAGACGAAGCCCTTGGCCTCGACGTCGCTTCGCTTGTACACGTTGCGGAGGTCGAAGAAGACGGGGCGGGTAAGGAGCGACTTTACGCGGTCAAGGTCGAGGTTGCGGTACTGGTTCCACTCGGTCATGAGCACGGCGGCGTCGCAGCCGGAAAGCGTTTCGTACTCGCCCTCGACGAACTCCACCGCGTTCTTGACCGACTCAAGCCGCCAGGACGCTTCCTTTACGGCGGCGGGATCGCAGGCGCGGATCTTGGCGCCCTTGGCCGCGAGTCCTTCGATGATCGAGATGGCCGGGGCTTCCCGCATGTCGTCGGTATTCGGCTTAAAGGCGAGACCGAGACAGGCGATCGTTTTCCCCTTGAGGGAGCCTTCGCCGCCTAAGCCCGATTCGATCTTGGAAACCATGCGCTCTTTTTGGCGCTCGTTCGCCTCGATCGTCGTTTCGACGATCGAAAGGGGCTCGCCCCAGTCGCGGCCGATGCGGGCCATGGCCTGCGTGTCCTTGGGGAAGCAGCTGCCACCGTAGCCCGGGCCGGGATGGAGAAACTTGCCGCCGATGCGCCCGTCGCGGCCCATTGCCTTCGCCACGTCCTGCACGTTCGCGCCGACTTTTTCGCAGAGGTTCGCCACCTCGTTAATGAAGGTGATCTTGACGGCGAGGAAGGAGTTCGACGCGTACTTGATCATCTCGGCGGTCTCGATATTCGTTTCGATGTACGGCGTTTCGTTGATGTAGAGGGCGCGGTATACGTCCTTCATGAGGGCTTTCGCCTTATCGCCTTCCGCGCCGATGACGACGCGGTCGGGATGGGTAAAGTCCTGCACGGCCGAGCCTTCGCGAAGGAATTCGGGATTGGAGACGACGTCGAACGGGATGGAGGCGCCTCGCTTGGCGAGCTCCTCGGTTACCCAGCCCTTTACTTTGCGGCCGGTGCCGACGGGCACGGTGCTTTTATCGACGATTACTTTGTAGCCGTCCATGGCGCGGGCGACCTCGCGGGCGACCGCTTCCACGTATTTAAGGTCCGCCGAGCCGTCGTCCGCGGGCGGGGTGCCGACGGCGATGAATATGACGTCGGACTTTTTGACGGAAGAGGCCATGTCGGTGGAGAAGGTGAGGCGGCCGGAAGCGACGTTCCGAATGACGACGTCGTCGAGGCCGGGCTCGTAAATGGGAATGCCGCCTTTCTTCAGGGTTTCGATCTTGCTCGCGTTGTTGTCCACGCAAATGACCGAGTTGCCAAAATCCGCGAGGCACGCGCCCGAAACGAGACCGACGTAGCCGGTACCGGCGACCGTTATCGTTGCCATATTTTTTTCTCCTTATACCATTCGCAAAATTTAGCGAGCCCGGACTCAAGGGGCGTGGAAGGTTTCCAGCCGAAATCCCGGTACAGGGCCGAGGTGTCCGCGCTCGTCATATAGACGTCTCCCGCCTGCATGGGGAGATAGTTTTTTTTCGCTTTTTTGCCAAGTCCGTCCTCGAGGACGGAAATAAAACGCTCTAACGGTTCGGGATGCTCGTTCCCGATATTATAGACGCGGTAGGGCGCGCTCGAGGAATCGAGCCGGGGATTCGCGTCGTCGAACGAGGCGTCCGCCGCGGCCGGTGTATCCGCGATGCGGATTACGGCCGTCACCACGTCGTCGATAAAGGTAAAGTCGCGCAAGAGGTCGCCGTTATTGTACACGTCGATCGCCTTGTCGCGCATGATCGCGTTTGCGAACTTAAAATACGCCATGTCCGGCCGCCCCTGGGGGCCATAGACCGTAAAAAAACGCATGCCGGTAACGGGAAGGCCATAGAGGTGGGCATAGGTGTGCGCCATGAGCTCGTTGGCCCGCTTGGTCGCGGCGTAGAGGCTCACCGGATGGTCGACCGCGTCGGTTTCCGCGAACGGCACTTTGCGGTTCATGCCGTACACGGACGAGCTTGAGGCATAGGCGAGATGGCTCGTTTTCGCGGCGCGGCACGCTTCCAGAATATTGAGGAACCCGACGACGTTGCTTTGCGCGTAGGCGCGCGGGTTATCGATGCTGTATCGAACGCCCGCCTGGGCGGCAAGATGAATGACGCGGTCAAACGAGTGTTTGGAGAATATCCGCTCGACGAGGGCTTGGTCTTCAAGCGCGCCGCGATAGAACGTCCAGCCAGCGCTATTCGCGGCTAGTGCCGCGATTGCGGCGATGTCGGCAAGGCGTTCCTCTTTGAGGGAAACGTCGTAGTAGTCGTTCACGGAATCGAGGCCGACGACGTTGTGTCCGTCTGCCAGCAGGCGACGGGCGACGAAGGAGCCGATAAAGCCCGCCGCTCCGGTTACGAGATAGGTCATGCGCGATCCTTTTGCTTTAATTGCGTAAGCGCGTCCTTGACGAGGTTCGTCTCGCCCTTGCGGGAAATTAGCGCCTTGCCGTTCCGGATGACGACAACGAGGTCGTCGACGCCGCAGAGGGCTACCGGAATTTCCGAATGCACGAAGCAGTTTTTCGACTCAACCGCGACCGCGGACGCGGGTAGTTCGTCAAAATACTTAGCAAGAGAATCCCAGGTACCCACGTCGTCCCATAAAAACGAGGCGCGCACGGCGACCGAGCGCTCGCATTTTTCGCTAATGGCGTAGTCGATCGATATGGACGGCGTGCGCTCATAGGCCGCTTCGAGCCCGTGAGGCTCTTCGAGGACGCGGACGCCGTTTTTTTTCGTGATTTGCGCGTCATAGCGCACGTTTTTAAAGGATTCGACGATTTCCGGGCTGTACAGTTTGCTTAACTCTTTGCTTAACTCTACGTAAAAATCCGCGCGGAACGCGTAGAGGCCCGAATTCCAGTAATAGTGGCCGTCCTCGATATAGGAACGGGCAGTCGCGGCGTCCGGCTTCTCCCGGAAAGATTGCACCTTAAAAGCGGGCGTCGCGTCCAAAAAGGGAGCCGCCATGGCGCCGTCGGACTGTATGTAGCCGTAGCCAGTCGCGGGGCTTACTGGCGGTATCGCGAACGAAACGAGGTTTTGGTCTTTTGCGTGACAGGAGGCGGTTTCCGCGTCGCGAACGAAGGAATCGACCGGCTTAATGATATGATCGCTCGCCATCATGAGCATATTCACGCTTTCGCGCCGCTTGAGCGACAGTAAATACTTCGCGGTCCAATAGATGGCGGGAGCGGTGTTTTTTCCGCATGGCTCGCTCATGACGAGCACATGGTCGAGCACGGCGGGATCGTTCAGGGATGCGGCGAGGGCGATCACGTCCGCGACGACGAGATCAATCCAGTCGCGCCGGGTAACGACGCAAATTTCGCCCGAAACGCCGAGGGCCCAGGCGCGCCTGATGGCTGAGCCTAAAAAGCTCTCGCCGTCGCCCAGCGCCATGAATTGTTTCGGCCGCGCGGGAGTGGAAACCGGCCATAGCCGCTCGCCCGAGCCGCCCGCGAGGATCAGCACGTCGGTACACATTATTGTTCCCCCGAAAGCAGGGCCTGAATATGGGCGACTGAGGTTCCGGTAAGCGCGCACGGAGCGTCCCAGTTTTCCGAAACGAAAACGAAAGAATCCTGCGGAACCTGACCATCTTCGGAATAGACGGCGTAGGGAAGTCCCGCCGAGTGAGCGGCGTATTCGACGATAAAGTCGATATCGCTTTTTCCGAGCACGCCTAAGCGGGCGAAACCGCGCTGTTTCGCGTCGTTGGCGATCATGACGATCGTTTCTTTATAATTGGCGACTTTTTTAATCGTCCGTTTCAGGTACCGATAGGTGCGCCCCGCGAGCTCGTTCATGCCTTCGGGCGTGAGGACGTAGCTCACTTGGCGTGGTGAAACTTTCTTAATGAGGAGGAATCCTCGCTCGCTCAGGCGCTTTAAAAGCACGTTCGTCATCCCGAGCGAAAGATGGATCGCCCGAGAAAGGTCACGCTGACTAATGTCGGCGTTCGCCTGGGAAAGTTCGTGTATGGTATTGAGTAATAGGTATTCTGAGTCTTGCTGCATGGGAATTCTTTTATTAAGGAATTACGGGGGGTGAGAAAAAGTGGCGACGAAAACCGGAATGGATACCGCCGAAACAGGTTATCCGCCGATGCCCGTGTATGTGTTCAATCTTTGAACATTGTAGCACACGGATACAACCCGCGCAAGCGGGTATGGTTACAAACGATTGTTCCTATGCTATGCTAAAACGCATAATAAAGGAGTTTTTACATGCCAGTCGCGCCCCATATTAAGGAATTAATGTCATCGTCGTCCTTCATCCGCAAAATGTTCGAGGAAGGTATTCGCCTCAAAGCGCAGTACGGGGACGATAAAGTCTACGACTTCAGTATCGGGAACCCCGACCTCGAGCCGCCGAAGGAAGTGAAGGCCTCTCTCGCCCGAATCGCCGCGAGCCCCAAAACTGGCCTCCACGGCTACATGCCGAACGCAGGCTACCCCGAAACGCGCGCCGCCATGGCCGCGAAAGTCTCGCAAGAGCAGGGCGTAGCCATCGATTTCTCCTACGCCATCATGGGAACCGGCGCGGCGGGCGCCATGAACGCGGCGCTCAAGGCCGTGCTTTCCCCCGGAGACGAAGTGCTGGTTCCTTCGCCTTTTTTTCCCGAATACGCCCATTACGCCCGCAATCACGGCGGTTCGTTAAAGCCAATCCCTTCAAAAGAGGATTTCTCGCTCGACGTCCCGGTAATCGCCGCCGCCATTACGGCGAAAACGGCGGCAATCATTATCAACTCGCCCAATAATCCTTCCGGAAAAATTTACTCGAACGAGGATATCGCCTCTCTCGCCGCGGCGCTGAAGGCAGCGGAAGCGAAAACCGGCCGACAGGTACTCGTTATCGCGGACGAACCCTATCGGGAAATCGTCTACGGCGGCAGAAAAGTCGCGCCGATTTTCCCGGCCATTCCGTGCTCAGTAGTCGTATCGTCCTTCGCGAAAAACTTAAGCCTACCCGGAGAGCGCATCGGCTACTGCGTCGTAAACCCCGCGTGCCCCGGCGCGAAAGAACTCGCCGACGCCATCATCTTTACTACCCGCGTCATCGGCTACGTGAACGCCCCTGCGACGTTTCAGCGCGTGGTCGCCGAATGCTGGAACGCCCCCGTCGACTATTCCTCGTATGACCGCCGGCGCGCCGCCCTTACCGCCGTGCTCAAGGACGCCGGTATCGAGTACAACGAGCCGGAAGGGGCGTTCTATCTTTTCTGCAAAGTTCCCCCGCGCAAGGCGAGTACGGGTCCGGAAACCGACGCCGAATTCTGCGACCAGCTGCAGAAACACCGCGTGCTCGGGGTTCCCGGCACGGGCTTCGGCCGCTCCGGCTGGTTCCGCCTCGCGTACTGCGTGTCGGAAGCAACGATAAAAAATTCCGCCGAATCGTTCCGCGCCGCGCGCGCGGAGTGGTAGACCGGAAAATTTTGTGCGATACTGAAGGCAATGAGGAGATAACGCGGCTATGAAAATATTGATGATCACGAGCGAGGCGGTTCCATTCGCGAAAACGGGAGGTCTCGCCGACGCGGTTTCGGCGCTTTCCATCGCGCTCGCAAAACTTGGCCACGACGTGCGCATCGTCATGCCGCGCTATTACCGGATCGACCGGAATAAGCTTAAGCAAATTCCGGGCCCCATGGGCGTGCATCCCGGCTACCAGGAAATCTGGACGGGCGTGTACCAATCGACCCTGCCGGGCGCCGAGGTGCCGGTATACTTCATCGATCATGAGCAAAGCTTTGGGCGGGACGGCGTGTACGGCGTCCCCGGCGCAACCGACTTTGCCGACAACCCCCAGCGTTTTTCGCTTTTAGGCCACGCGGCGTTCCAGCTCTGCCGGAAAATCGGCTGGATACCGGACATTATGCACGCGCATGACTGGGCCGCGAGCCTCGCCCCGATTCTGCTCAAATTTAACGAGCGGCACGGGGATTTCTCCCATACGGCGAGCGTTTTCACCATTCATAACATCGGCTATCAGGGTATTTACGGAAAGCACCTGTATCCGTACACTGGCCTCGGCTGGGATCATTTTTACTCCGCCGGCTTCGAGGATTGGGACCGCATCAACTTTCTTAAGGCGGGGATCGTGTCCTCCGACAAGCTTACGACCGTTTCTCCCACCTACGCGAAGGAAATCCAGCGGCCGGAATTCGGCTTCCGCATGGACGGAATTTTGCGGTATCGCTCCAACGACCTTTATGGAATTCTGAACGGCGTCGACACCGATATCTGGAACCCGGCGAAAGACCGGCTCATCCCGGCGCAATATACCGCGCGCACCATCGAGAAAAAAGCCGTGAACAAGGAAGCCCTGCAAAAACGGATGGGGCTGACCGTTGACGCGAATATCCCGATCGTCGGCATCGTCACGCGCCTTGCCGACCAGAAAGGCGTCGCCGAACTCTTTGGCCCGGCTTATGGTTCGGCCCACCGCATTTGCTCGGAAATAAAGCTCCAGATGGTGGTGCTCGGCGCGGGCGAAGCCTGGTGCGAAAGCGAGCTGGTCGCCTTAAGCCACAAGCTGTCCAATTTCCGCGCCTACGTCGGCTACGACGAATCCTTAAGCCATCTCATCGAGGCGGGTTCGGACTTTTTCCTGATGCCGTCGCGCTACGAGCCGTGCGGGCTCAACCAAATGTATTCGCTTCTTTACGGAACGCTCCCGATCGTGCGCCGTACCGGCGGGCTCGCGGACACCGTGGAAAACTACGACGAAAAAACGGGCGAGGGCACGGGCTTCGTCCTCGATAACCTCACGCCGCAAAGCATTTACGACACCGTCGGCTGGGCCGCGCACGCCTGGTACAATAAGCGCGAGCACATCGAGAAAATGCGGAAACGCGCCATGGCGCAAAAGTTCGGCTGGGACGAGTCCGCCGCGCGCTACGCGGAAGTGTACGAGGCGGCGATTAAGGGGATTGAAGGGTAATATCGCTTATACTATTCGCATGAAATGAACCTTGCACCGCCGAAAGGACGCACCAAGAACCTTCTGAATTGCGTCCTGTTTTTTTAATGAGGCGAACAGTTGTCGGCAGTTTTCCTCAGATTCTTCGGCAAATATCGCTACGGCCGGTATTTGCGGCATTCCCCTAAGATTGATGAACTTTACGACCATGCGGAGGAAAAAAATGAGAAAAATATTTTTTGCGGGAGTATTG
>QKAR01000074.1 GCA_003246335.1 Spirochaetales bacterium
TCGCGTTGTCTTTCAACCCGGACGCTACCCGCGTCGCGGCAATCGTCGACGGTACGCCGACGGGCATCGGGGACCGAAAGCAATTCCTCGATCTACGCCAGTTATTTCCCTCGTTGTCGTTCGAGGTATTCGACTCTTCCAGCGAGACGTTCGAGCAAATGGGGAAGCGGGTCGCGGAACTCGGGAACGAGTCGATACTGATTTACCTCAGCATGTTCGAGGACTCGACCGGCGCGGCCATGACGATCGACGAGGCGGTGCGGTTTCTCGTCGCTTCGGCGAAGGTTCCCGTTTACCGGGTATCGATCGGCGGCGTGGGCCAAGGCCTGATCGGGGGCGTCATGGTTTCCTATTCCGACCAGGGGAAAACGGCCGCGGGCATGGCGATGCGGATTCTCGCCGGCGCGCCGCCGGCGATGGTGAAGCCCCTCCTCGAAAGCCCCAATCGCGTCATGCTCGACGAAAAGGTTCTCAAGCGATTCGGAATTCCGCTGAGCAAAGTTCCCGATAACTCGATCGTTCTCAACCACGAGACGAATTTTTTGGAACGAAATAAAAACATCCTCGTGGGTACCGGAATCATCATCGCGTTTCTTCTCGCCCTCGTCAGCGTCGTCGCCGTCGACAACCTGAAGCTCAGGAAAATCGAGAAGCAGCTCCAAAAAAGCGAGCGCCGCTTCCGGGAAATGGCCTTGCGCGACGCGCTCACCGGGCTTTGCAACCGCACGGGGCTCCAGGAATGGGTCGAGGACCGGATGGAGGGCTTTATCCACGGCACGGGCGCGTTTATCTACCTCGATCTGGATAATTTTAAGGACATCAACGACGCGTTCGGCCACAACACGGGCGACGAGGTTCTCCGCATCGTCGGCTCGCGCTTTAAGCAGCTTGAGCTTCGGAATCGCTGCGTGTCGCGCATCGGCGGCGACGAGTTCGTCATCGCGATGTGGGACGAAAGCATCGAGGCGCGGACGGCGGAACTCATGGGACGGATTAAGGAACGGCTCAGGTCGCCGTGCTCGATTAACGGACGGACGTTCTTCCTCAACGCGAGTTACGGGGTCGCCTACTATCCCCAGCACGGGACGAATTACACCGAGCTGCTGCAAAACGTCGACGCCGCCATGTATCAGGCGAAGACTACCGGGAAAAACCGGCACATAGTTTTTTCGCAGGATATCAGGCAACGATTGCACGAGCAAATCACCATACAGGAAGATTTGCGCGCGGCCATAGAAAACCGGGAGTTTGAGCTGCATTACCAGCCGCAAGTGTCGCTTGAGTCCGGAAAAACGATCGGCTACGAGGCGCTAATCCGGTGGAACCACCCAAAGAAGGGTCTTCTCGCCCCGGACGCCTTCATCAAGATAGCCGAGGACAGCGGGATGATCGCGGACATCGGCGAAATAGTCCTCGAATCCGCGTGCGAATTCCTGCGGTTCTTACTCGGAGAGCGCGGCTCTCGCGTCAAAGTTTCGGTTAACGTGTCGGTCATACAGCTTCGCCAAGCGGATTTCGTGCCGAAAGTTCTCGACATATACCGAAAATACGACTTGCCCGCGGGAACGCTCATGCTCGAGCTCACCGAAAGCGCGCTTATGTTCGATTTCGCGACGTCCGCGGCCCAGCTGGAGATTTTACGCTCCGCGGGAATTCCCATCTGCCTCGACGACTTCGGTACCGGGTATTCGTCGCTGAACTACATCCGCGAACTGCCGATAGACATCCTCAAAATTGACCGCTCGTTCATCGTCGACGTGAGCGACTCCGACGGGAGCCGAAACCTGTCGGAAGACATCATCCGCATCGCGCATAAGCTGAACATGACGGTTATCGCCGAGGGCATCGAGACCGAGGAACAGAGGGATCGACTCAAGGAACTCGACTGCGACATCATCCAGGGATATTTGACGGGACGCCCCTTGCCGGCCGGCAAGCTTCGCGAGCGGGAATCTGACTAGTCACCAAGTACGTTTAGTCGCCGCGCGAGGCCGCCGCGCGGCGACGGAATTCCCGCGGGGAAACGCCGTATTTCGCGGAGAAAATCGCGTTAAACGACGCCTTGGACCCGAAGCCGTTCTCCATCGCGATTTCTAGGATGGGCCGATCCGGGCTATCCAGCAACGCTCGCTCAACCGCCAAAAGGCGAAACCCGTTTACGTAATCGGCGAACCCCATGCCCAGCGACGCGTTTAAGTACCACGAAAGCTGGTTCGGGGAAATCCCGACTAAATTCGATAGGGACTTAAGATTGAGATCAGGGTCCCGGTACGGAACGCGCGCGCGCATGATTTCATCGAGCCGCGCGCGAACCATCTCGATTTCGGACTTCTTTAAAAGTTGCGACCCCGGAACGCTTTTCTTGACCCGACCGAAAACGTAATCGTGCATTCTCACGGTCACGAGGCAAAAAACGATAACGATTACCGCGTACAGCACGGCGGAAATGTAGTAGACCGCCTCGACGCGGGAAAAATGCGCCGAGAACATGAAAAGGCTGTTCGCGAACAAGGCGACGAGAAATGATACCATCGCGAAAAAATCGCGGGGATAGGAAATTTCCTTGCGTTTCCACGCAGCACCGGAACGCGCCAATGCGAGGGCGAAATAAAAGGTAAAGCTGAAATCGCAGAGCGTGTTCAAGGCGTCGACGATTCGCGCGGGAAGCGGGGGAATGAGCCCGGCCCACGCGCCCAGATTCGAGGCAAGAAAAAAAATGGCCGCCGCGACGGGCGCGACAAAATGCGGCCAATAACGGCGCGCGGGACGCTCTCCCTCGAGAATGATGGACATAAACGCGAGATATATCGCCGGGGACGCCCCGAAAGTCACCACGATATCGCTGTGAAAAAGAGGCACGACGGACGAAAGGAGCCCGATCATGTTACCGGCGAAAAAGAATAGAATATAGCTGAGCAAGGCGAAGGAAACCGCGACGAAATACTGCTGACGCCTCTTCTCCCGAAGTAGCAGGATAACTATGGCGAAAATCGCGACGCAGGCGGACGAGGCGTATAGGAAATATGCCATGAGTCACTGTATCCCAGGAATTTCGCGCTGTCTAGCGCGGCAGCGCGCGTTTGACACGCACGAAGTTTCTACCGTACCATGGGATTATGTTGCAGACAGAACGCATTCGCGACGTTATCCGATACATTAAGAAGTTCGGCGGCACGACGATCGTCGTCCGCATCGACGACGATATCGTGGACTCGCCGCTGTTCGCGGGGCACATGCACGACCTCGCCCTCCTCCAGGAAACGGGCATAAAAATCGTGATCGTTCCCGGGGCGGCGAACCGCATCACCGAGGTGCTGAACGCCTACGGCGTCGACTGGGAAATGCGCGATGGCGTGCGTATCACGGGCGAAGAGGGAATGAATTTCATTAAGATGGCGGCGTTCGACATCTCGAACCAGATCATGACGCGTCTCGCCGCCGAGCGGCTTACCGCCGTCATCGGAAACTGGGTGCGCGCGCGCGGCAGGGGGATCATCGACGGGCTTAATTACGGCAGCGCCGGATTCGTCGACCGCATCCAGCTCGAGTCGCTGACCGCGGCCCTCGACGACGGCTTCATCCCCATCATACCCTGCGTCGGATGGACCCCCACCGGTAAACCGTACAACATTTCCTCCACGGAACTCGCGGTCGCGACCGCCGTCGCCCTGAAGGCCGAGAAACTTTTTTTTATGGGCTCAGGGGCTACCGTGTCCGTCGAGGACTATCGCATGCCGGAAAATTCCGCCCTTTCGCCCGAGGGCCGTCTCGCCGCAATCGCCGTCGACGACATCGACGCCTTCATCGCCTTGAATCAAGGCGTCGTTAACGAGCATTGCCCGAGCGAAGAAATATTCGACATGCTCCGGAGGGGCAAGGACGCGTGCCTACGGGGCGTTACGCGCGCGCACATCCTCGACGCCGACATCGAGGGCGTGATCCCGGCGGAAATTTTCTCCGACCTCGGCTCGGGAACCATGATGTACCGAAACGACTACGGATCGTTTAGGGCGATGACGCGGGACGACGTGCCGGCAATCCTTTCGCTCATGAACCCCTTCGTCGAGAAGGGGATTCTGCTCCCAAGATCGAGCGAATCCCTGGAACAAGAGGCGGCCGACTACGTCGTCTACGAAATCGACGGCGGTATTCGCGCTTGCGCCGCCCTGCACGGATTCCCCGAAAACATGGGAGAAATCGCCGGTCTCGCGGTCGACGAGGCGTACGCGCACATGGGCATCGGGCCCAAACTCATGGACCTCCTCATCAAAAAAGGCCAGGAACGCGGATTTTCATCGATTTTTGTCCTCACGACCCAAACGGCCGACTGGTTTGAGAGATTCTCCTTTAAATCCTGTGAAATCGAGCGACTCCCCGCCAAACGACGGGAAAAATGGACTGAAAAACGTAATTCACGCATGCTCATTCGAGAATTCTAATCAAATTTCTTGCCAATTTACCCCCTCAGGTCTATGATTTACGCATAAATCGAGGCAGAGGGGGTATTCCGTGGCTGACAGCGCAAAGACCGCACGTATCATTCTTGAGGACGGTACGGAATTTGAAGGCACGGCGTTCGGGCATGAAAGCTCGATCGCCGGAGAAATCATGTGGTATGTCGGACCCGCGGACATGAGCCGAATCGCGTCCGATCCGGCGCTGAAAGGCGCCATTTTAGTGGTAGCCCAACCCGCCGTAGGCATCGTCGGCATTCCCGACGACGCGACCGACGCGCTTGGGCTCGAGACGCAATTCGAGTCGTCGAGCGCGCAAATAGCGGGGCTCGTCGTCGAAACGCACGCGGAGGACGCGACGCATCACGCCGCGCAGAAAACTCTCGGCAAATGGCTTAAAAAGCAACAAGTAACCGGTATTTCTGACATCGACACGCGCGCGCTCATACAGCGGCTCAGGGAACGCGGTTCGATGCGCGCGAAAATCCTCGTCAGCGACGCGAAAGAAGTCACCTTCAGCTCGGCGGGTACGCATAACCAACCGGAAAACGTTTCCATAAAGAAACCGACAACCTACGGTTCCGGCGAAAAAACGATCATCGCCGTGGATTGCGGCATCAGGAACTCCACGATCAGAAGCCTCGCGGCGCCTGACATTACCGTCAAGAGAGTTCCCGCGTCGTACGATTACGGAAAGGACGAGGCGGACGGGATTTTCGTCGGGGGCGGGCCGGGAGACCCGACATCCTGCGAAAAAACGATTGCGACGCTCAGGGCCGCGCTCGAGAAAAACATCCCGGTGTTCGCCACGGGGCAAGGCGCGGTCATCCTCGCGATCGCGGCGGGCGCCGCCCCCTATCGCATGCCGAACGGGCACCGAGCATCATCGGTTCCCGTCATCGACCTCGCGAACGGGCGCTGTTATTTAACGAGCCAGAATCACGGGTACGGCGTGCGCGACGAATCGCTCCCCTCGGGATGG
>QKAR01000087.1 GCA_003246335.1 Spirochaetales bacterium
GCTTCGGGCTATAGTGGTCTCGATGATAGACTTGGAACAAGAGGCGCTGCGCAAGCCCATCGCCGTGCTCGTTGGCAAGGCGGAAGACCGCTCGGTCGAGGATTCGGACGCGGTGAGAGAACTCGCGAGCTTGGCCGATACGGCTGGTTTCGACGTCGCCGGCGCCGTCGTTTTGCGGCGTTTTGAGCCGTCGCCGAAGTTCGGCATGGGAACCGGCAAGGCGGAAGAAATCGCCGCCGAGGCGCGGGGTACCGACGCCGATTTTATCGTGTTCGATTTTGAGGTTACGCCTACCCAGCAGCGCAACTGGGAGAAGCTGACCGATATTACCTGCATCGACCGGCAGGAGCTCATTATTCGCATCTTCGCGGCGCGTGCCATGACGAGGGAAGCGTCCCTTCAGGTTGAGCTGGCCCGTCTCGAGTATTCCCTTCCCCGACTCGCCCATACGTACGAGGCTCTTTCCCGCCAGCGCGGCGGCCGCTACGGCACGAAAGGCTCGGGCGAAACCCAGCTTGAGCTTGACCGCCGCTCGGTGATGATGCGCATCGCCGCGATAAAGAAAGAAATCGCCGTCGTTCGGCAGGATCGCGCGACGCGGAGAAAGCGACGCGATCGCGTGCCCGTCCCGACGTGCGCCATCGTGGGATACACGAACGTCGGGAAATCGACGTTGCTGAACGCGCTTACCGGCGCGGGCGTCCTTTCCGAGGATAAGCTCTTCGCGACGCTCGACCCGACCACCCGTCGCTTTAGCCTCCCGACGGGGAGGGCGATTCTTTTGACCGACACCGTCGGTTTCGTGAAAAACCTTCCGCATAGCCTCGTCGACGCCTTTCACGCGACCCTAGAGGAAGCGGTATTCGCCGACGCCGTCCTCCTCATCCTCGACGCCTCCGATCCCGACGTCGCCCTTGAAATGGCGACGACGCGGGGCGTCCTCGAAGAAATCGGCGCCGGATGTCGGCCGACTATCGTCGCCTTGAACAAAATCGACCGCGTCGACGCTTTCGCGCGCGAGCGCCTCATGGGCGAGTATCCCGAGGCCATTCCGATCAGCGCGCGGACGCGGGAAGGCTTTGAACCCTTCGTCTCGGCCCTGGAAGCCCTGCTTTCCGGAGACGAGCGGCGATACCGCCTGCCTCCGGCTCGTTCGGACCTCGTCGCGTTCGCGCATCGCGAGGGCTCGGTTGTCTCGGTGGAGTATTCTGGCGACGAGGTTTTGCTCGTCGCACGGACGGCGGGTCGCCTCGCGGCCGCGTTACGGGAGTTTGAGGATCTTGGTTCGGCGTAATTGGGGCTTTCTCACGCTCGTTCTGTCGCTCGTCGCCGCCTTTCTCGTCTTTATTATCGCGAGCGGTACGGTTTGGGCTTTCGCGATTGCGGGAAAAAATCGCGTCGCGCAAAGCAGGAGCCTTCGGGCGACCTCCTCGGAATCGGGCGACCTCTCCCATTACGCCGATTCCGACGGGAAAACCGCCGTTTATTCCGAGCTGGGGCGCCTTCGCGCGATGACGGCGGACAAATCCCCGATAACGGTCGTCGTCACGCCCTATTTAATTTACCCGACCGGCGACGTCCCGTTCGGGGAGGAACTCTCACAAAAAAAACAGGCGATGCGCGCCTGCGTTCTCGAGTGGTTCCGCTCGCGAACGCTGAAAGAAATAGACTCAATGGGCGAGGAAGCGGTGAAAAAATCCCTCTTGGAGGGCATCAACGCGCTCTTGGCGCTCGGAAAAGCGGAAAAAATTTATTTTTCGGATTACGCGGCGATTGAGTGAAGAATCGCTTTTTTGCAACCGAAAGAGCATTCACAGTGTCTTGGTTAGTGACAGGAGGTTCGGTATGGCTTCGGAAAGCGTCGCCAGCGCGGTTCCAGCGGCGCAGGTCATCATTTCCATCGTTCCCATCGTGGGTATCGTGATGGGTTCCGTCGTGGTTTTTTTCTTTATTTTGTGGCGCCATCGCGAAATCGTCCGGCAAATCGAGGCGGGTACGTACCGGCGGCCTCAATTTGACGTCTATCTGTTTAGTCTGCTCGCGGGTTTCCTTTTGTCGGGAACCGGGTTCGGGTTGACGATATTGTTTCTTTTCGTCGAGGGTCTGTCGTATACCTTGCTCGGCGGGGTGATTCCCCTCGCGCTCGGGGCCAGTCTCTTGGGTTTCTACTTTGTCACTCGGGCGGAAAAGAGACGACTTGGCTCCGATAACTGACCGCGCTCCGCAACACGAGGACACTTTGCTGGTTCGCGAGACACTGGCCGGCAATCAGTCTTCGTTCGCGCTGCTCGCGAAAAAGTATCGAAAGCGCATTTTTGGCCTCGGTTACAGTTTTTTCAGGAACGCGGACGATGCCGAGGATTTCGTTCAGGATGTTCTCGTCAAGCTATACGTTTCGCTTGCCTCGTTTCGCGGAGAGTCGCTTTTCTCGACGTGGTTGATGCGGGTTGCCTATAACACCGCGATAAACTCGGTCAAGCGGCGGCATGAGTACGTCTCGCTCGCCGAGGATTTCGACGTCGTCGATCCCGCCGAGAATCCAGAGGAAGAGCAGCTTCGCGAGCAGTCTCGCGAGGCTATACGAAACGCCGTCGCCGATCTTCCCGATCGGTATAAGGCGTGCGTCGATATGTTCTTTTTTTACGACATGCCCTACGCCGACATCGGCGAGGTTACCGGTCTTCCGGTAAACACGATAAAAAGCCACGTTTTTCGGGCGAAAAAAATCCTGAAGGAGCGGCTTGAGCAAGGAGGTCCGACATGACATGCGAAAAAGCCATGGATCGGTATTTGCGGCTTGATAAGGATGAGCGCGTCCCGTTTGGGGTTACCGTGCATTTGATCGCGTGCCCGGCGTGCCGAACCGCCGTTCGCCGGCTGACCAAGGCTGAACGAGCCGTCGCGGTTCCCTTCGCGGCCCAATCCGCGTTCGCTCGCGTGCCCGATACCGCGGCGGACGCGGCGTTTTCCACCCTCGTCGCGAAAATAGCGTCCGACGGGTTTGCGTATCCCTCATCGTGCCCGGCCGAGCGCCGCGTTTCCCTCTATCGCTGGCTCGTGTGCGGGTTCGCCCTCATACTCGGGTTCGCGGTCGTGCCGTTCAGCTCTATAGGCGTTTGGACAAGCACGACGTTCGGCTCCTCGTTTATCGTGCCGTTTTACCTCATTTTCGGCTTGGCGACCGCCATTTACTGCGGTCTTTTCGTCGGGACGAATATCGATTTTTTCGTGAAAAAATTTGGGCTTCAGCACACTGCCGAAGCTTAGTCTTTAGTTAAGAAGCGTCGCGGGGTTGATCGTGGCGCGGTTTTTGAACACGGTGAAGTGAAGGTGCGGGCCGGTGCTCTGGCCCGTGTTGCCGACCGTCCCGATTTTCGTCGCCGTCGTAACGCGCGCGCCGCGCGTGGTCAATATCGTGTTCATGTGACCGTAGAGCGTCTGGTATCCGGAGTGATGCGTGATTATCACGTAATTGCCGTAGGCCACGTCGTACCCCGTCGCCGAGACGACGCCGTCAAGTGCGGCGTAAATGGGCGTTCCCCGCGCGGTCGCCATATCGAGGCCGTTGTGGAAAGTCCTCGTATTGCTGAACGGGTTCGTTCTCCACCCGTAGCGCGACGAAATGTAATATCCCCCATGCAGCGGCCGGTGAAAGAGGTCCCCGTTTATTTCCTGGAGCGTTACTCGGTCGAGTTTCGCGTCGGGGAGAAACATGACGGTTCCCGGCGTGACGACGTTGTCGTTCATCGAATTCACGAGGGCGACTTTTTCGAGCGATACATGATATTTGTCGGCGATCGATCCTGGCGTGTCGCCTTTTTTCGCCGTGTAGAGAATTCCGTCGATGGACGGGATTTTCAGCATTTGGCCAATTTGCAGCGTTCGGGTATTTTTTAGTTTATTGAGGCTTATGATCGCGTCTTGGCTGACGCTGTGCTCGGTCGCAATCGCGCTGACCATGTCGCCGGACTTGACGGTGTACACGCTGTAGTACAGATTCGGCACGTCCCCTTGCGTTTCTTCCGGCGTTTCGTCGGGGCGTTCCGAGGGGATGCCGGTATCGGCGCCGCCCATGCCGACGTATTCATGATCGGCTGCTTCGGTTGCCGTCTCGGTCGCTTTAGCCGTTTGTTTCCCCGAGCCGCAAGCGCAAACGAGGGCGGACGCTATAAGAATCGCGGCACCCATCCCGGTGCTCTGTAGTATTCGCAGGTGTCGCTTTTTCATCGTGTTCCCCAGTATATCACCGTCCGCTCTCTTTGGCGACGTAATACGGATAATATCGGGCGCTCTCCCGGCGAATTTTACTAAATCCGCTCATTTTTTACCGAGGCCGACGAGATACGTTTCGAAGCTTTCCGATCTGCACGCCTCGGGTTTAAAGCCGCGCGCCGAACCGAAAAGCGCGCGCATTTTCTTTAAGTATTCCTGCTGATCGCCGCCTTGGAAAATTTTTACGACGAAGTTGCCTCCGGGAAGGAGCATTTCCTCCGCGTAAAAAATCGCAAGTTCGACGAGGCCGCTTGAGCGCGCGGTGTCGACGGTTCGGTTGCCCGTCGTCGCCGGGGCCGCGTCGCAAATAACGAGATTATAAGGGCCGAGTTTTTTCGCCGCGTCGCGGATTTCCGGGGCGTATAGGTCACCCTGGAAAAAGGAAAGGTTTTCGCCCTTGACGTCTTTCGCGAGCGGAGATAGGTCGATAGAGGTTATGTGGCCGTTTCCGTCGAGCGCGCGAAGGACGAAGGTCGTCCAGCTTCCCGGGGCGGCGCCTAAATCGAGTATGCGATAGCTTTTTTTAATCAGACCGAATTTTTCGTCCATTTCCTTGAGCTTATACACCGAGCGCGCGGGATACCCCTCGGAAAACGCCTTTTTGCTCCAAAAATCCGGTTTTTCGTAGCTACTTGACGGCATACGGTCCCCTTACAAGATTGTTCGTATCGGATACAATGATCGCAATGAATATAGAGTATACGCGCCGCCTTGAAAAGATCGAATCGGTTTTGGACGCTTGGCTTCCTGCGTCCGTTGACCCCGATTGGGTCGTCGGCGGCTTTGCCGATATTTCTCCCGCCGTGCTACCCGTTCACGCAGGCCCGTTAGCCGATCCCGCCCGCGATTTAATGAGCCGGGGCGGTAAGCGTTGGCGGCCCCTGCTCATGGTGCTGTCGTGCGAACTGGCCGGCGGAGGGGCACGCGCCTACGAATTGACTCCCCTGGTGGAACTTGCCCACACGGCGAGTCTCATTCATGACGACATTGAGGATGGCGCGGAAGAGCGGCGCGGCAAGCCCGCGGTGCACGTTCGCTATGGCGAGGACGTGGCGATTAACTGCGGCTCGTGGCTTTATTTTCACGCCCTTTCGGTTTTGGACGGTTTCGCGGCACCGGAATCGACGCGTCTCGCCCTGTACGAGGC
>QKAR01000048.1 GCA_003246335.1 Spirochaetales bacterium
GACGCTCGGTTCATCGAATCGATCATGCCGAACGAACCGCAGAGATCGGTCGATTATCGGCTTTTGTCCTACGATCCGACCGCTTTGAGTTCTCCCGCCGGTGATGCCTTATCCCGAGGTCAATGGGAGTTCGTTCCCTGTGGGCCGAACGACACGGAAAAACTCCTTACGCTGCAAGAAGCCTACGAGAGAGAAGAAGTCGTGCCGCCCGACGAGCCAATCAATAGGGAATCGACAAGACTGAGGCTCCGCGCCACGCTCGAAAAACAGCGCGTTTCGATGGTCTTAGAGAATGATAAACCGATCGCCAAGGCGGGAACAAACGCCATCGGACTCGGATGGAGCCAGCTGGGGGGCGTATATACCCTGCCCGAAAAGCGAGGACGAGGCATCGCCACCGCTCTCGTCCGACGAGTCGCCGACGAGGAAACGGCTCGAGGACTTGGCGTTGCACTTTTCGTCAAACTCAGCAATGCCGCAGCGCAAAAAGCCTACGAAAACGCGGGCTTCCGCGAAGAAGGATTTTTTCGCATTACCTATTGGTAAAGGCCACAGAAAAACACCAAAAAATTCATTGCAAATCGGTTTTAAACCTTTTACTATTAACTGATAGGACGGACACAACGGAAATGGCACCGATTCTCATCGTCGAAGACAATGAAATTAACGCTGAAATACTGACCACCCTGCTCGAATCGCGCGGCCTTGCGAACGAAATCGCGATCGACGGCGTCGACTCAATCGATAAATGCGCGTCGAGGCCCAAGGACTACTATTCCCTCATTTTAATGGACATTCATATGCCGCACATGAACGGCTACGAGGCGGCGAAGCGGCTCAAAACCGAACTCAATATCACCGCGCCGATCATCGCGCAAACGGCGACGACGACGACGCCGGAATCCATCCGCGAACACGCGAGCTATATCACCGATTACTTATATAAGCCGTTCAAGCCGGATCAGCTTTTCGAGCTCATAGACCGCCACGGGTTCCAACAAGCCTAACGCTCCGACTCAAAGTGACGCCGCCCGTGCCGGTCAAAATCTCTTATTTACCCAATTCTTTCGAGCGTTCCCAGGCCGCTAATGCGGCCTCGATTATCGCCGATCGAAAACCCTTTTCCTCAAGTTTCGTCACGGCGGCGATGGTCGTGCCGGCGGGAGAGCAAACGCCGTCCTTGAGCGCGCCCGGATGGCTTCCGGTAGAAATGACCATCTCCGCGGCTCCTTTGAGGGTCTGGGCGGAAAATCGAATCGCCTGGGCGCGCGGCATACCCATTTTTACGGCCGCGTCGGCGAGCGCCTCCACGAATAAATAGGCGTACGCGGGGCCGGAGCCGGAAACGGCGGTAACGGCGTCCATGAGCGACTCTCCGGTGATTTCGGTAAGGCCAGCCTTCGAGACGATGCGGCGAAATTCGTCCACGTCGGGAGAGGGAACGCCCGCGTCGGGGGCAACCGCTATCATACCTTCCCCGACTGCGGCGGGAGTGTTCGGCATAATGCGGATAACGCGGGGATGACCGTCTAAATGACGCTTAATCATGTCGATTTTCACGCCGGCCGCCATGGAAACGACGACGGTATCGCGCGAGAGACTCGCGGAGATTTCCTCGAGGACGGGCGTTAGATATTGCGGTTTCACCGCGAGGAACACGAAATCCGACTGTTTCGCGATCTCCGCGTTTGAGGGAAGCTTCGCGCAACCGAGCCGTTCGCAGAAAGCGTCCGTCTTTATCGCGTCAGGATCGTGAATCGCGACTTGTTCCGGCCCGACGGTCTTAATGACCGCTTCCATCAGAGCCGATCCCATCACGCCGATGCCGATGCATCCAACTTTTCGCTTATCCATATCCATTCTCTCCTCGAGACCCGAACTACCGCGCGGGCCAAAAATATTATCGAGCCAAAAAAACCGTGCCCGGTTGGGTGCCGTTCGAGAGAGACTCCAGGAACCGCGGCTTTCCGCCGTTCGCGAGCAGCATCGGGATACCGTACGCCGTCACTTTTTCCGCGGCCTCGAGTTTCGTCTCGATCCCGCCGGTGCCGAAACTATTCGACGAGCCGATCGAGATGCTCGAGCGTAGCTTAGCGAGGTCGGAAACTTCCTCGAATAGGCGCGCGTCGGGGTATTCTTTCGGGTTTTTATCGTACACCCCATCGATGTCGCTGAGCAGGATGAGCAAGTCCGCGCTCCACAAGATCGCGGTGAGCGCGGAAAGATTGTCGTTGTCGCCAATCTTGATTTCTTCGTAGGAAACCGAGTCGTTCTCGTTAATGACCGGAACGACCCCTTCGTCTACGAGGGTAAAAAGCGTGTTTCGCATGTTGAGCGTGCGGTGGTCGTCGAGAAAATCCTCTTTCGTGAGAAGGAGCTGGCCGATGTGAATGCCGTACGTGCGGAATGACGCGCTCCACGTGTCCATCAGCTCGACTTGCCCGATCGCGCACAGGGCTTGCCGATAATGAATGTCCTTTTTCCGCGCCCAGCGATGGAGAGTCGAAAGACCGGCGACCTGGGCGCCCGAAGACACGAGGACGATTTGCTTGCCGGCTTTCATGAGAGCCGAGACTTGCTCGGCGAAGTCCGCCATAAACTCGGGGTTAATCGTTCCATCCGCTTTCGCGAGCGTGTTTGAGCCGATTTTTATGACGATTTTTCGCGCCTCGGCGATGGTTTTCGCTATCATGGCCTCACCTGTCCTTCCCCGTCGATATAGAATTTGACCGTCGTCAGCGCGGTAAGCCCCATGGGCCCGCGTGCGTGGAGTTTTTGCGTGCTAATGCCGAGTTCCGCGCCAAAGCCGAACTCGCCGCCGTCGGTAAAGCGGGTAGAGGCATTCACGTACACGCACGCGGCGTCAACTTCGCGTTGGAACCGACGCGCGAGCGCGCGATCCTCGGTAACGATCGTATCCGAATGCTTCGTGTTATTCGCGTTAATGTACGCTATGGCCTCGTCGGCCGAATCCACGACTCGCACGGCGAGTATGTAATCGAGAAATTCGAAGCCCCAGTCGCTCTCGCTCGCGCGAACGACGTTGGCGGGAATCGCGCCCGAGGCGGAGAAAAGCCCGTACGAGCGCTCGTCGCAGCGAAGCTCCACGCCGCCCGCGCGACCGGTTTTTTCCGCGTATTTCCCGAACGCATCGACGAGGCGCGGAAGAATTTCAGCGGCGCGGGATCGATGGATAAGAACGCATTCGAGGGAGTTGCAGGCGCCGGGCTTTTGGATTTTGCCGTTTTCGACGATGGAGACGGCCATGCGCGCGTCCGCAGTTTCGTCGACATACGCGTGGCAAACCCCCGAGCCGGTCTCGATTACGGGGACGCGCGCGTTTTCCACGACGTGCCGAATGAGGGCCGCGCCGCCGCGCGGGAGCACGATATCGATTTTCCCGACCGCGTTTAGGATCCAGTCGACGTCCGCGTGGGAGTCAGCCCCTTGGGCGGGTTCGCTCAAGGCGACCGCGTCGGTCTCGCCCGAGGAGGAGGCAAGGCCGTCCTTGATCGCGGCGACGAGCGCGCGATTCGACTCAAGCGCGGAGGAACTCCCGCGCAACAACACGGCGTTGCCGCTTTTATAGGCGAGGGCGAAGACGTCGACGGTCACGTTCGGGCGGGATTCGTAAATGACGGAAGCGACCCCGAGGGGAACGCGGAGTTGGCGGATTTCAAGCCCGTTCGGAAGCGTCCAGCCGGAAACGACTTCCCCGATCGGGTCGGTTTGAGCGGCGAGCACGCCGAGCGAGTCGACGATGGCGTCGAGACCCTTGGAAGAAAGGGCAAGTCGGGCGATAAGGGAGTCTTTCATGCCGGACGAGCGCGCCTTGGCGACGTCCCTTTCGTTCGCGAGGAGAATCTCCGCCCGCCGCGCCGTAAGCGCGGAGGCGACTCCCAGCAAAGCGCGATTTTTACGCTCCGCCGAGGTCACCGCCAAGCGGGACGAGGCGGCTCGCAAAGCCGCGCAAACGGAATCGAGATCCATGGAACGCTCCTAAAAGCTAAAAATTCGCGAGAAAGCAGATTCCCAGAAGAACGGCGGCCCGACATTTATCCTCGGACCAATTCTCATGGGCAGGAAGGCTATTGATATAATACCAGAAAAAACCGAAATCGGGGTCAATGCGCACGGCGTACTCGAGGAAGGAATCCGCCTTGGCGAGGGAACCGAAGAGCAAGTACACCACGTCGCGCAATACCGGCAAAAAATCGGAAAGAGACTGATGGTAATCGTGCTTAGACAGGTTCTTGCACAGCGTCCCGATCCGGAACAGCATCTCATCTTTGAGCGATTCGTCGGTCTTATCAACCCAGGTTTTCTGGACGAGCAATTCAATATTTTTCTGGAAACTCTCAACTAGGCGTTTTTCCGACGCGTCGCGTTCGGGGTTTTTAGCCCCCACGATGGAGCGAAAATCGCCGACGTCGCCGAGCGCGACGGCCAAGTCCGTCGCGGTTTCGGCCAATGCACCGTCATCACTAGTCGCCAAGAACGAAGGAAACGCTTCGGCTACGGCGGACTTAACGGTCACGGGCATGGAGCTGTCATTCTCGAAGATGGACGTTTGCATATCTAAAAATGGATTTTTACGCCCCTTTTGTCAAGACAGGCCCCCCGTCGCGAAGGCGGTGACCTCCCGTTATTGACCATTGAAAGACAAATCGATACCTTAATAATATGAAAGTAGTTCGCTTAGGAGAGGAAATTCTCAGGCAAAAAGCGGAACCCGTCGCCGAGATAACCGACGAAATCAGGGCCCTTATCCGCGATATGTTCGATACAATGGTCGCCGAGGACGGGGTCGGGCTCGCCGCCCCGCAAGTGGGGAAAAACCTCCGGCTTTTCGTCGTAAAGGCCGACGACGGAATCGAGCGCGCGTTCATCAACCCGCAAATCATCGCGACCTCACAAGAGCTCGTTTCTTATGAGGAAGGTTGCCTCAGCATCCCGAAAATTTACGAAGAAGTCGTTCGGCCCGAGAAAATTACCGTACAGGCCCTAAATGAGCGCGGACGACGCATTACGCTCGACGCGGACGGATTTCTCGCGCGGGTCATTCAGCACGAATACGATCATCTCGACGGAGTCCTTTTCATCGATAGAATCGACCCGGCGAAAAAAGCGAAAATTGAGCAAAAATTCCTGAAAAAAGCCGCGGAAAAGGAAGCCTAAGCGCCATGCTTAACGTTGTTTTCGCCGGCAGCCCCGATTGCGCCGTCCCAGCCCTCGAAGCCGTCGCAAAAACCCATCGCGTCGTGGCCGTTCTCACGAATCCCGCGTCGGCGAAAGGTCGTTCCCGGGAGCTCATACCAACGCCCGTCGAGGCGGCTGCGCGCAAACTCATAGCCGAAGGCATCATCCCCGCGAACGCGCCCGTGCTCACGCCGGCGAAAATAACGGATGAGGTGCGGGCGGCCATCGCGGATACGAAACCCGACGCGCTCGCCTGCTTCGCTTACGGGAAAATATTCGGGCCCAAAACGCTCGCGCTTTTTTCCCTCGGCGCGCTGAATCTGCATCCGTCACTACTCCCCCGCTGGCGCGGTTGCGCGCCGGTTCCCGCCGCCATTCTCGCCCGCGACGCGGAAACCGGCATTACGGTGCAAAAAATGGCGCTTGAGATGGACGCGGGCGACGTCGTCCTGCAAACGAAATTACCCCTCGACGGAACAGAAACCGCGGATTCGCTCCTTGACCGAGCCGCGCGCGACGGAGCCCCGATGCTTGCCCATGCGCTCGACCTTTTGGAGCGCGGAGAAGCGAGCGGAACGAGGCAAAACGGCGCAAACGCGACATTTTGCTCCATGCTCAAAAAAGAAGACGGAGAAATCGGATGGAATGAGAGCGCGGCGAGCATCGACGCGAAAATCCGCGCATTCACGTCGTGGCCCGGCGCGTTCACTCAGGCAAACGGCGGGCAAACCCTGCTCATCCTGAAAGCGAGCGCGTGGCGCGGCGACGAAAAAACGATCCAAGCCGCCGCCGACGCCGAACCGGGAACCGTGCTCGGCATCGACCGAAACGCGGGCATTTTAGTGCGGACGGGAGACGGCATTCTCGCCGTCGAAAAACTTCAGTGGCAAACGAAAAAACCGCTTGACTGGAAATCTTTCCTCAATGGCTCGCGGGACTTTATTAATTCACGACTAGGATAACGAAGATGAGATTTAGCCTTCCAGACATTCACATCGATTTTGAGGCCCTTACCGCTCGATTGCGGGAAAACGCCCATACCGTGATTTTTTCCGGCGCGACCGTCCTTTTGCTCACGATCGCCGCGTGCGTCGTCGCGTTCTTCCTTTCGCTCAAAAGCGACGAGCAGGTCATGGTTCCGGACGTCACCGGAAAGGACCTCGCGGTCGCCATGCTCGAAATGCAGGCGAAAGAGCTCTACCCAAAGATCCAGCTCCGCTACTCCGACGACGCGAACGATAAGGGGCTCATCCTTGAGCAGAGCCCCGCGCCGGGAGCCATCGTCAAGGCCGGGCGACGAATCAATCTCGTCATTAGCCAGGGCGTTATCGTGGATCGCGTGGAAAACTTCGTCGGCCAAAACATCGACGACGTGAAAATACACCTCCAGACGCTGTTTACCTCGACGACCCCGCTCATCGCGATCGCGGACCCGCCGAAGTATCGCTTCAATGCCGCCCCCGCGGGGACTATCCTGGAGCAAGACCCGCTTCCGGACACGGCGCTCACCGGGCCGACGACCGTGACCCTCGTGGTAAGTAAGGGCGCGCAAAACGACCGCGCGACCGTTCCCCAAATTACCGGGCTGACGATAGCAGAGGCGCTTTCGGTCATGTCGCGCAGCGAGGTGGTCTTTAACTTCACCGACCGTGCCCCCGAAGGCAAGGAAATCGCGGGAACCGTCGTGTCGCAAATGCCCGCGGGCGATTCGCTCGTCGACGCGTACTCGACCGTCGCCGCGGTCATCGCCATGCCGCAAAAAAACCCTGACGGGAAAATTTACGGCATTTTTTCCGAGATTCTCCCGAAATACCCGTACCCGTTCCAAATCCGCCTCGACGCGGTTTCGCCGAGCGGCAATCGCCGCACGCTCGTTTCCATGAAGCATCCGGGAGGCCAGCTCACCGTGCCGTACGCCGTGGAAAGCGGAACCGTTCTTTCGCTTACCATTCTCAACAAGGAAGTGGAGAGCGTTGAAATCCGAGCGGATGGCTCAGTCGAGGAACTTCCCGTCGCTGACGGCGGGTTGCCTTCGGCGGCGGCGAACTAGCGAACGACGCCGCGACGCCCGATTACGGTCCTAAGGGGAAAGCCGATGAAAACGAACGTATGCCTCGTGCTCAACGCGCCGACGATTAAGGAAAATCTCGCGCTCGTCGAGCTCTACCGAAAGTGGATCGACATCGTCGAACTCCGGGTCGATTGCCTCTCTCCCGACGAGCGGTTTCAGTTCCGCCGATTTCCCGAACTCGCCGGCATTCCCTGCATTCTGACGATACGTCGCCGTTCCGACGGCGGGAAATTTCTCGAGGGAGAGGGATCGCGCATTGCCCTGCTCGCCCGCGGTCTCGCGTTCGCCGAAACCGACGCGCGGAAAAATTTCGCGTTCATCGACCTTGAGGAAGACGTTAACGTCCCAAGCATCGAGGAAGCCGCGCGCGCCTTCGGGACGAGGATCATCAGAAGCTCCCACGACATGAACGGACCCGAAACCGACATCCGATCGCACGTTCGCCGCCTGCGCAGGACGCAGGACGAAATCGCGAAAATAGCGTTCACCCCGCGCAATCTCGCCGACGTTACGCGACTTTTTCACGAGGCGAAAAGCTGTACCGGCGAGGATCGTATCCTCATCGCCATGGGGCCGTACGGCCTGCCGACGAGGATACTCGCGCCGCTTCTCGGCTCCTACCTCACGTTCACGACCGCCGACGGCACCGCGAGGGGCGCGCAAAACGCGCTCGGACAACTTGATCCCATCACCCTCAACGAGGTGTATCGAATCCGCGAAATAAGCGGCAAGACGAGGATTTTCGGCGTCACCGGAAGTCCGCTCGCCGCCACGTCGAGCCCGCTCATCCATAACGCCGGCTACTCGCGCCAAAAAATCGACGCGGTGTACCTGCCCATTCGCGCGGAGACCGCCGAGGAAGCGCTTGAGTTCGCCGAGGAAGTCGGAATAGAGGGCCTTTCGGTGACAATTCCCTTTAAGGAAAGCGTCATCCCGAACCTCTCGGAAATATCCCTTCAGACCGGTGAAATCGGCGCGTGCAACACGATCGTTCGCCGCGAAGACGGATGGCATGGGGAAAATTCCGACGCGCCGGGCTTTTCCCGCGCCCTCCTCGACTTCCTAGGACGACGCGACCTCAGGCACCTGCGGGTCTCGATCATCGGGGCCGGCGGCGCCGCGAAGGCGATTGCCTACACCGTGAAGGACCTGGGCGGAAAAGCGTGCATTTTCAACCGAACGACCGACAAAGCCCGAGAGCTCGCCGAGCAATACAATTTTAAGTGGGCCACGCTCGACGCGGGGAACCGCATCCTCATGGAAAATTATTCCGACGTCATCATCCAGACGACGAACGTCGGCATGTCGCCCGACGTCGACGCCGACCCCATCGATTTTTACACGTTCACCGGACACGAGGCCGTTTACGACGTGATTTACCATCCAGATAAGACGCGCATGCTCAAACGCGCGGAAAAGGCCGGTTGCCGGGTCTGCAACGGATACACCATGCTCAAAAACCAGGCGTACCTTCAGTATAAACTGTTCACGGGAGTGGATTATGACGAAACAGCAGATATCAAAGGATGAGCAAAAAATCCTCGCGGCGCGATTCGCCATCGACGACCTCGTCGCGCGGGGAATCATCCGGAGCGGCATGAAAATCGGGCTTGGAACCGGCTCGACCGCGATGCCCGCGGTGACGCGGATCGGCGAACTCATCGCAGAGGGAAAGCTTACCGGAGTTAGAGCCGTCGCCACGAGCTTTCAGACGACGATAGCCTGCGAAAAACTCGGCATTCCCGTTTTCTCGATGAACGCGCAAACAATCGGGGGTAAGCTCGACCTCGCCATCGACGGCGCCGACGAGGTAAGCCCCGAGAAAGCCCTCATCAAGGGCGGCGGCGCGGCCCTTCTGCTCGAAAAGATCGTCGCCTATAACGCGAAAGCCTTCGTCATCGTCGCGGACTCGTCAAAGGACGTTTCGAGCCTCGGCACGAAGTTTCCCCTTCCCGTCGAGGTTATCCCCGAGGCGAGGGAAAGCGTGGCGCTCGAGCTCGCCCGGCTCGGCGCTACGGTCACGCTCCGCGAGGGAATCCGCAAGGCCGGTCCCGTCGTCACCGACAACGGGAACCTCATCCTCGACTGCCTTTGGAAGGAAGCCGTAGCCCCGGCAAAGCTCGAAGACGAAATAGACGACATCGTCGGCGTCGTCGAGAACGGATTTTTCACCAAGAACGTCCCGACCGTGTACGTCGCGCGAGAGGACGGAACCGTCGACCGAAAATAAAAAAAAAGCGGCGCGCGAAATCGCGCGTCGCCCTTTTGCACCCACGAGCCGGCAGCAAGACCGGCTCGCTCGATTTTATCGCTTCAGCAGCCTTCCGAGAATCGGATCCTTTTGCCGCCAATTCTTATTCACTTTCACCTGCAGGTCGAGATGCACGCGGTACGGGAAAATTTTATTGAGGTCGCGCACCGACTCTTCCCGTATTTTCTTAATCATCGACGCGCCCTTTCCGATTACCATCGATTTCTGGCTCTCGCGCTCGACGATAAGAAAGGCGCGGGCCCACAGTTCCTTCCCGTTTTTCCGCATTTCGAGATCGGCGATCTCGACGTACAGCGCGTGGGGAATTTCCTCCCGCGTGTTGAGCATCGCCTTTTCGCGCACGATCTCGGCGATGCGAAAATCGACTTCCTGATCGGTGTAGTAGTCTTCGGGATAGAGCGGATCCCCCTCGGGCGCGAGATCGAAGAGTCGAATCAGCAAGGGATCGATATTCTCGTCCTTTTCGGCGGAAATCTCGAACACCCGGTCCGACGGAACCGAGGGCAAGCGGCTGGAAAGGAAAAGCCTGATCATGCCGGGCTTCGCGATCGGAAGGTCCGTCTTATTGATGGCGACGACGACTCGGTCCGCCACGGACGAGACGAGGGCGCAAATGGTTTCTTCCTCGGGACCGGGTTCGCGGGTCGCGTCGATGACGTACAGCACGCAATCGGACTCGGGAAGCCGATCGCGCGCGGTAGCCTTCAGCAGCAAATTCAGTTTCTTATCGGAATCGTGATAGCCGGGCGTGTCGACGAAAACGAGCTGGCCGCGGGAGCCGTTCACGATGCCCCGGATCGCGTTCCGCGTGGTTTGCGGAACGGGCGAGACGATCGAAACTTTTTCGCCGCAGGCGGCGTTTAGGAAAGTCGACTTGCCGGCCGAGGGCCGGCCGATTATCGCCACGATCGCGGCGCGTTTTGTTTCTTCGGTCATCAGGCCTGGAGATTACACCGCGCCGATTTTATTTTCAAGGAGCGAGAGCACCTTCGTCGGGCAATTCTTCACGCATTCCCCGCACGAGTCGCAGACGGCGTAATCGACGACGGGAATGCCGTTCGTCACTTTGATGCACGACTTCGGGCACACTTTTTCGCACTTGCCGCACTTTATGCAGCCGACTTTGCAGTCCTTGAGCACTTGCGCCTTTTTCGGGTTTCGGTTCGAGCATAGGGCGACGGCGCCTTTCCGGTCCGAGGGAGTCATCGCGAAAATTTTCTGCGGGCACTCGGAAGCGCACTTGCCGCAGCCGACGCATTTCGCGTAGTCGACGTGGGGAAGCCCGTCCTCGCCCATCGAGAGCGCGTCGAACATGCACGCCGAAACGCAATCGCCGAACCCGATGCAGCCGTAGTCGCAGAGCTTCAGGCCATTGATCGAAAGTTTCGCGGCGCGGCAGGTCTTGACGCCGTTATACTCGGCTTTCGCGGGCGAAAGCTCCTTCGTGCCCTGACACAATAGGAGCGCGACCTTCGTCTCGGCGGACGCCGACACGCCCATGATGTCGCCGACTTTTTTCGCGACCGCGGGGCCGCCGACGGGACACGCGTTCACCGGGGCGTTCCCGGCCGCGATCGCCGCGGCGAGACCGTCGCATCCGGGATAGCCGCAGGCGCCGCAGTTCGCGCCGGGCAGGGCCTCGCGCACTTTAGCCTCGGTCGGGTTCACCTCCACGTGAAAGAGCTGCTTGAACACGGCGAGCAAAAAACCGATCACGAGCGCCATGACGAGCGCGAGAATGAAAGTCGAAAGGATAATGTTCATGACAGCCACCTATTTAATGAGCCCGGCGAAACCGCCGAACGCGAGGGAAAGCAAGGCCGCCGACATGAAAAGGATCGGCGTTCCCTTGAGGAAGCGGGGAATCTCGACGGTTTTAATCCGCTCGCGGATACCGGCGAGCAGGAGCATCGAGAGCAAAAAACCCGCCGCGACGCCGACCGCGAACACGATCGATTCCGCGAGAGTATACCCGTTCGACAGGGCGTCGAAGGTCACCGCGAGAATCGCGCAGTTCGTCGTGATGAGGGCGAGGTACACGCCCATCGAGCTGTACAGGGCGGGGGCCGATTTTTTCAGGTAGAATTCCACGAGCTGAACCAAACTCGCGATGACGAGAATAAACGTCAGGATCTGGAGAAATTCCAGGTGAAACGGAGTCAGCACGAATTTGTAGAGGGGCCAGGTGACCGCGGTCGCGAGCACCATGACGAAGGCGACGGCCGAGCCCATACCCATCGATTTCTTCACGTCGGTCGACATGCCGATAAACGGGCACAGCGCGATGAACCGGATGAGCACGACGTTGTCGATCAGGAAGGCCTTCAGGAATATTTCGGTGAAATGGCTCATTTGGCTTCTCCTTTACGGGCGATCAGGCGCGACAGCGCGAGATTGAGCGAGATGAACAGGGCGAACACGAAGAAGCCTCCCGGCGATTTCGCGAAAAAACCGATCGTGTAGGCCTCGGCGATGAGCCGGTGACCGAGGATCGTCCCCGCGCCCAAGAGCTCGCGCACGAGCGAAATGCCGACGAGAACCCAGGTGTAGCCCAATCCCATGCCGAGCGCGTCGGCGACCGCCTCGCCGACGGAGTTCTTCGAGGCGAAGGACTCGACGCGTCCCATGATGATGCAGTTGACGACGATGAGCGGGATGAAAACGCCCATCGAGCGGGAAAGGTCCGGCGTGTACGCCTTCATCAAAAGGTCGACGATCGTCGTGAACGTCGCGATGATGATGATGAATATCGGTATGCGGATCGAGCCGGGAATGAGCTTGCGGAAAAGGCTGATGAGGATTTCGCTCATCAGGAGGACGAAGGTCATCGCCGCGCCCATGCCGATGCCGTTCGCGACGCTCGTCGTCACCGCGAGCGAGGAGCAAAGCCCGATCATCAGCGCGAGTAGCGGGTTTTCCTTTACGAGCCCGTTCGTAAATAGCGTTAAGTATTTCTTCATTGTCTCATTCCTCTTCCGGTATCGCGTTAATCGCGAAGGTTTCGGAGCCGGCGGGAGCGGGTTTGCCGCCCTTATCGGCGAGATAGGCCGCGCCCTCGTAGCCGGCGAGCTTCACCATGTTGGCGAGGCCCATCGTGGAGATCGTCGCGCCCGAGATCGAGTCGACGTCCCCCGAGGGATCGCCGTAGCCGCCCTCGCTCGAGGGCTTCGCGATAAACGGGTCATCCACGGATTTTCCCGAGAACGAGCCGTAATACGCCGGGTCAAGCATGCCCTTTCCGTAGTTCGGCGAGTCTGAGGTCTCGTTGACGCGAACGCCGACTAAGCGGCGGTCAAGGCCGACGCCGACGATAACGGTTGACGCTTTATAAGTCTGACCCTTCGCCTGAACGGCGACGCCGATCGTCTTTCCATCCTTTTTCACGAGCCAGCTCGCGATGAAAACAACCGACCGCTCGAGGGTGTTTGCGACGCCCTCGGAGAGCGGCTCGTATTCAGCGCCAGGGAAAAGGTCCGCGAGCGCGGCGTCGACGGCCATCGGCGCGAGTTCGGCGACGACGGGAGCGGAACCCGTTCCCGCGGCGGCGCCGTAGTTTTTCGCGAGATACTCGCCCGCCTGATAGCCGGCGAGCTTCAGGATATTCGACATTCCCTTCGAGGAAATCGTCGCGCCCGAGATCGCGACCACGTCTTTTTTCGCGACGAAAGCGTCGTCGATCGACTTGCCGGCGAATTGGCCGATAAACGGCTCTTCGGAGGTTTTCGAGCCAAGCCCCGGGGTATCCGAGTTCGCGGTCACTTTCGCGGACTGTATCGTCCGGTCCATATTGACGCCGACGAGTACCGTGCTTGAGTCATAGGTCGGGCCGGTAGCCTGGATCACCATGCCGAGGACGGTATCGTCCTTTTTCGCGACGAACGCGCGGTCGAACTTAATCGTCGGGGAGCCGCTCTCGACCGAACCAGTCACGTCAGCGAAATCCGACGCGTCGGGATATATGACCGCGAGCGCGGACTTAACCTCGTTCGCGGCGGCGGCCTCGATGAGCGGCGCGGTCGCCATGTACACGAACGCGAGCCCAACGCACGCGACGACGGTGTACGCCGCCAAAATTAACGGAAGCTTCAGCGAGTTTTTCATTTCGCGGCCCCCTTCGGCGCTTTCACCCAGCCGTATTTTTTCACGATGAGCTTATTCAGGAACGGAACGATGGAGTTCATGATGAGAATGCTGAACATGACGCCTTCGGGGTATCCGCCAAATACGCGGATGAGCCCCGTTATGAGGCCGCAGCCCGCGCCGAACGCGAGCCTGCCATACGGCGTAACCGGGCTCGTCGCGTAATCGGTAGTCATGAACACGGCGCCGAACACGAGTCCGCCGGAAAGGATCGAGAGGATCGGGTCGATGCCCGCGATCCAGGTGACGGCGACCGCGGTGACGATCATCGCGACCGGCGCGCGCCAGTCGATCACCTTAAACGCCACGAGAACGATGGCTGCGAGGATGATGAGGAAAATCGCGGATTCGCCGATGCATCCGGCGCGTTCGCCGAAAAAGTACGCTTTATACACGTCGAAACCGGAAGTCAGCCCCATTTTCTCCGCGATCTGCGACGCGCTCATGATCGCCGACTCGCCGGGCTTGATGTAGGAAAGCGGCGTCGCCGTCGAAACCGCGTCGGTCGCGGCTTGGATACCCCGAGGCGACATCCACGTCGTCAAAGGCGTCGTGAAGCTGACGAGGAGGAAGGCGCGACCGGTGAGGGCCGGGTTAAACACGTTCGAGCCGAGACCGCCGAAAAATTCCTTGGCGACGACGATCGCGAACACGCCGCCCAACGCGGTCATCCACGGCGGAGTTCCGGGGGGCAGGACCATCGCGAGCAGGAGTCCGGTAATAACCGCGGAAAGATCGCCGACGCGAACGTCGGCTTTCAGGATTTTGCGGAACGCCGCCTCGGCGAGGACGGTCGAAGCGACCGACACGAGTACCGTCACGAGGGCGGGCACGCCAAAGAGCCAAATCCCGTACGCGGCGATCGGCAACAGCGCGGCAACCATGGAAAACATCAGATGCCGCGTCGTGATCGGCGTCGAAAAATGCGGGCTGGATGAAAGATATATTTCGTTTTTATCTGATTCGCCCATCACTGTGCTCCTTTGGCGGTTTCTTTCGCCGCGGCGCGCGCGGCCTCGCGGGCTTTTTCTCGGGCCATTTCCTCGCGAACGAGCTGTTTCCCGATGCGGAAGCGCTGGACGAGCTTAATCCGGGCCGGGCACACGAAACCGCACGAGCCGCACTCGACGCAGTCCATCAATCCGTAGCGTTTCGCCGAGGCGAGATCCTCGCCCTTAACGGCGCGAACGATGAGCACGGGATTGAGGCGGCAACTGCAGATGGAAACGCAGCGGCCGCAGCCGATGCACGGACTTTCCTCGACGAGGGCCGTTTCGGCGGCAGTCAGGAAAAGGACGCCCGAGGTATTTTTTTGCACGGGAAAGCTCGCGCTTTTCATCGCGATTCCCATCATGGGACCGCCTGAGAGGATTTTCGCGACTCCGTGGCGAAGCTGTACCGCCCCAGGGATAAGATCGCCGATGAGCGTACCCACGGGAACGAGGACGTTTTTCGGCGTTTCGCAGGCGCCGCCCGAGATCGTGAGCGCGCGCTCGATGAGGGGTTTTCCCTCGCGGAACGCCTCGGAGAGCGCTTTCAGGGTTCCGACGTTCTGCACGACGCACCCCGCAGCCGAGGGTAGTCCGCCGGAAGGGACTTCGCGGGCGACAAGGGCGGAAATCAGCATTTTTTCGCCGCCCTGGGGGTATTTCGTCTTTAAAAGCTGGACGCGCACGGGAAACGCGGCGGAGGCCCCTGATCGGGAGGAGATCGCCTTTTCGAGAATCGGCACGAGATCAGCCTTATTGTCCTCGATGGCGATAATGCCCTCGGGGGCGCCGGTAATATGCATGGCGATGCAAACGCCGTCGACGATGGCGTCGGCCCGCTCTTCCATGGTTCTCGCGTCAATCGTCAAATACGGCTCGCATTCGGCGCCGTTCGCGATCATATAGTCTATTTTTGAGCCTTTCGGGGGATTGAGCTTCACGTGGGCAGGGAAAGACGCTCCACCCATGCCGACGAGACCGGCAGCGCGAACGCGCGCGATCGCCTCGTCATGTCCGCAGGCAAACGGATCAAGCGGCGGCAAAAAATCCGATCGATCGGTTCCATCCGCCTCAATCACGATGCAGGGCAAATCTACGTTGCCAGCGACGAGATGATTCTCGATTTTTTTCACCGTTCCGGCGACGGACGCATGCACCGGCGCGGAAATAAACGCGTCGGTGTCGGCGATTTTTTGCCCGCGGGCGACGCTGTCGCCTACTTGCACTAAGGGTTTATTGGGAGCGCCACCTTGCGTGATGGGGATCCAAACCGTTTTCGTCGACGGGAAAAGACGCTCGATGGGGAGCGTCTTGGTTGCGTCTTTCCGCTCGGGCGGGTGAATTCCGCCCTTGAATGTTTGAGGAGTCATACCCCTATGATAGCCTCCGGGCGGAAAGCCCGTCAAGATTAGGCAGAAATGAATATTTTCTTATCATAATAGAAGAAAATCGATTTCATCCCTCCGTAACAGAATCAGTACCGATTGTGTTATACTAACGTGATACGTATGCAGGAGGACTTGAATGAAATTGCGATACGCGTACGCGACCGGATTCGCGCTTTTCGCCGTCGTGACGGCGCAACTATATGGCTTTAACCCGCCGTCCGGCGGCGATGAGTCGGGGGATTTGCTCTCGGCATCACTGATGGGTGGCTCATCGAGCGTGGCAGGCGGCGCTTTCGGCTCGGATTTGCCCGGCGAACTCGCCGCAAACCCCGCTCTCGCCGCGGGGGAACAGCGCATCACGCTCGACGCCTCCTATGCCGCCCTCATCGGCGCGGGGGACGACTCCGGCGTCGGTCATGCCGTTAACCTCGGAGGAGTGTATCCCACGAGGGCCGCAAACTTCGCCGGGAGCATCAATTTTTTGACAGCGCCGTTCGATTCCCTCGCGCTCGGCACGTCGGGAACGCTCCGCGCTTCTCTATCGAAGGACCTCACCGATAAATTGTACGTCGGCGCGGGCCTCGCCGGAAGCGTCGGCACGGGATGGGGCGTCGCCGGCGACCTCGGGCTCCTCTATAAGGCCGGCGATATGGCGGGTCTCCGCGACGTGCGCATGGGCGTCGCGCTCACCGGCATCGGAAGAACGTTCACGCCGGACACCGATGGGGTGAAAGGAGGCGCGGCGACGGGATTTCCCTCAATGTTCACGCCAAAGACGGGACTCGCCGCGACGCTTTTTTCCGCGAAAGACGTCAAGGTCGGCGCTTCCGCCGACCTTTCAGCCCCAAGCTTCCAGAATCTCGAATTCGACGCCGGCGTCGACATGAGGATCAAGGAGCTGGTGACGATAAAATCCGCTTGGAATTTCAACCTGTTAGAGACGCTTGAAAGCTCCCAAACGTACATTCCCTCGATCAGCGTCGGGGTAAACCTGAAGCTGAATCCAAAAAACAAAGATTCGTTCCTTGCCCGCAACGGATGGGCGAATAGCGACATAACGCCGACCGCCGCGTTCAAACCCTTCTATAAGGATATTTACGCCGTCGGCACCGGCGTCAACGTCAAACTCGGCGTCGTGGACACGGAGCCCCCGGAAATTACCGTCGACTATCCCGAACCGATATATATTTCGCCGAACAGCGACGGTATTCAGGACGCGCTTGAATTCGGCCTTTCCATCAAGGACCGCCGCTATGTGGTTTCCTGGGCCTTCGTCATTAAAAATTCCGACGGCGCGGTCGTGCGAACGATCGCGAACAAGGAAAGCCGACCGGAAATGCAGAACATTAAATCGGCTTGGACGCTGTTAACGAAAGTGAAAGAGGGAATCGCCGTACCGGAGTCTCTCCGCTGGGACGGCACGCTCGACTCGGGCGAAATCGCCCCGGACGGCGACTACACCTTCTTCGTCGAGGCGACGGACGACAACGGAAATCACGCGACGACGGGCGACTACGTCGTGCACGTCGACGCGACCGCGCCGACGGTTACCGTCGCGCCGCCGACCGGCGCCAACGCGATGATTTTCAGCCCCGACGGAGACGGAAATAAAGATACGTTCACGATCGCGCAAACCGGCTCGATAGAAGACTTGTGGACCGCCGTCGTCACGAATAGCGCGGGACAAACCGTGCGCACGATCAAGACGACCTCGGCGAGCCCGGCGAACTTCATTTGGGACGGCAAAGCCGACGCCAACGTCATCGTTCCCGACGGCGTCTACGCGTATTCCATCGCGGCCAAAGACCGCGCAGGCAACTCCGCGGCGGCCGGCGTGACGAACATCATCGTCGACACCGATAAACCCGCGGTGAACATCAGCATCGACCTCGCGGCGTTCTCCCCGAACGGCGACGGCGTCAAGGACGCGGTCACGCTCACCCCGAGCGTCCCGGTTCTCTCCGGCCTCGTCGGTTGGGATATCGCCATCGTGGGACGGAACGGAGCGACGGCCCGCGCCTTCACCGGCGCGTCCGGCGCCCCGAAAGCCATCGCCTTCGACGGCACCGACGCTTCCGGCAACCGCATCGCCGAGGGCGACTACCAGGCGGTCATTTCCGCCCGCTACGTCAACGGCTACGCGCCCGTCGCCCGATCGCCCTTCTTCACGCTCGACGTAACGCCGCCCGAGGCATCCGCGCGCTCGTCCGTTCCGATATTCTCGCCCGTCGGCGACGGCAAGCTCGACACCGTGACGTTCACTCAAACGACCTCAAGCGAGCTTTCCTGGACGGCGCAAGTATTCACCGAGGCCAGCGCCAATATTCCCGCGGCAAAACCGATAAAAACCGTTCAGCTCGGCGCGACGCCCCCGGAAACCTTCACGTGGGACGGCCGCGACGACTCAGGGCGGCTCGCGCCCGACGGTAACTACGCGTACGTGCTTTCGAGCACCGACCGCGCGGGTAACACGGGAAAATCGGCCCCTGCCGCCGTCGAGCTCAATACGGAAAAAGCGGATCTCATCCTTCAGCAAAACCTCTCGGCCTTCTCGCCGAACGGCGACGGCGTAAAGGAAACGATCGTTTTCACGCCCATCGTCAAGGCCGCCACGGCCGTGTCGAAGTACAGTCTGACGATTAAAAACGCGGCGGGAGCGGTCGTAAAGACCATGGAAGGCACGGGCAAAGTGCCCGCAGGCTTTTCCTGGAACGGCGTCGCCGACCCGATCGACGGCGCCGCGACGGGCGAACGCTGCCCGGACGGTATGTACGGCGCGGCGCTCGAGGTAACGCTCGCCAATATGCAGGTATCGCGCTCCCAAGCGCCCGATTTCACGATCGACACGAAATACCCGAGCGTCGAGATATCCGCGCCCTACCTCACGTTCTCGCCGAACGGCGACGGTTCCCGAGACGCGCTTCCGCTCACCCAGCGCTCGTCGAGCGAAACGCTGTGGTCAGCCTCGATCCTGAACGCGAAAAACGTCGCGGTGAAAACCCTCTCGTGGAACGGCGAAGCCCAAAACTTCGCCTGGGACGCCACCGACGAATCCGGCAACCCCGTTCCCGACGGGACGTATTCTTATTCGATCTCGAGCGAGGACGGCGCCGGCAACAAGACGAGCCAGCGGCTATCGGGCATCGTCGTCGACGCCCGCGTGCCCAAAGCTTATCTCACGGCGGCCCTCCCCGCCTTCTCGCCGAACGGCGACGGCATCAAGGACTCCCAGCAATTCTCCGTCGTGACGAACGTCCCGGACGGACTCGCCTCCTGGACGCTCGCGATTAAGCCCACGTCCGGCGCGACGGTGAAAACCTGGTCTTCGACGGCGAACGCGTCCGCCGCGCAAAAGCCGCAAGCGCTTCCCGCCACCGTCAACTGGGACGGCACCGCCGACTCAGGCGCCGCGGTTAAGGGAACCTTCGTCGCCGAGCTCACG
>QKAR01000011.1 GCA_003246335.1 Spirochaetales bacterium
GGGAATTTCGAGCTGCAGCATGACGAAATCGAAGGAAGCGATGCCGTCCTTCAAAAAAGCGATGTCGGCGGGCGTAATGGTTCCGTTCGCGCCGCGCACCACGATGATGCGATTGCGCGTCTCGGTTTCGCCCACTTCGAGCAAAATATTGGCGATGCCGGTCGAGGCGGCCCTATCCACGCCGATGGAGCCGGTGCGTACGCCGGCGCGGTCGAAGGAAGCGATCACGCTTTTACCGAAATCGTCGTCGCCCACTTTTCCGACGAAAGTCACGTCCGCGCCGAGAAGGGCCGCCTGGACGGCCTGATTCGCGCCCTTCCCTCCCGGTGCGGTGCTGAAAACCGACCCAATAACCGTCTCCCCGGACTCGGGAAACTTCCGCGTACTGACGATTAAGTCCATCGCGCAACTGCCAACGACTAAAATTTTCGGTTTTTTGCCCATAATGACGCTCCTTACGAATATACGAAGGCCATTATCGCATGAAACCGGGCGAAACGCGAGGACTGCGGAATCGCTCGGCTAGACCTTCGAAAGCGAATACTTTCGCGTGCCGAGCCCTAGCTTTTCGGCGTGATCGAGGCCGAATGACCAATCGGTATCGGGGTGGATATGGCCGAATTTCTCGCCGCTTCCCGAATACGTTTTGTCGGTGAGCGCGGTGCCGTTAATCGCGGGAGCGGCGTTGACCGCGTCGACGCAGGCTTGGTCGAGGGCAACCGGGTCCGCCGAGGCGAATATGCCGATGTCGGCGACGACCGGCGCGTCGTTATTGGCCCAGCAGTCGCAGTTCGGCGACACGTTCATCACGAAATTGACGTGGAACGACGGCTTGCCGTGGAGAATAGCCTCGCTGTATTCGGAAATTCGCTCGCTGCAAACCTTGCTCGCCGAGCCTTCGGACGCGCGCGCCGCCGAGAACGAGCACACCGCGACGCATTGGCAGCATCCGGTGCAGCGATTATGGTCGATGACCGCCTTGCGATCGGGTCCGACGGTTATCGCCTTCGACGCGCATTTTTTCTCGCATATACCGCATCCGGTGCAGTTCTCGAGGTGAATGACCGGATGGGAGACTTCGTGCAAGAAGTTCTTTCCCGCGCGGCTCGCGCAGCCCATGCCGAGGTTTTTGAGGGCGCCGCCGAAACCGGTCAGCTCGTGGCCCTTAAAGTGATTGAGGGAAATGACCGCGTCCGCCTCGGCGACCGCGCAGCCGATTTTCGCCGTCGCGCAATGAGCGCCGCCCGAGACGGGCATCTCGATGAAATCGTTTCCCTTCAGCCCGTCGGCGATCATAACGTCGCAGGCCGTCGCGTCCCGGGAAAAGCCGTTTTCGTACGCCGCGCGGAGATGGTCGTAGGCGTTGTGCCTGCGGCCGGAATACAGCGTGTTGGAATCGGTGAGGAAGGGTTTACCCCCGAGCTCGCGGACGAGATTCGCGACGATCGCGACGTACGGAGGGCGGATATAGGCCATATTGCCCGGCTCGCCGAAGTGGATTTTTAGCGCGGTGTATTTTTCCGAAAGGTCGAGCCGGTCGAAGCCGGCCGCGCGCAAGAGGCGGTCAAGTTTTTGCAAAATGGTCAGGGAAGGGTTCGTGCGTAAATCCGTCCAATACACAGTAGCTGGTTTCATAAAATCCTCCGATTCCGCTAATAAGTTTCGTTGACAGACTAATGCACTAAAAGTATATTGGCAAGTAATTACCTTTTTACCATCTAATTACCTTTTTGAAACCGACTTTCCATTATGAATCGAGGAAGGGGGAGATCATGACCGAAACCCAAACCAAAACGATAGCCTCAGACCAGGCTTTTGCCGAATGCGCCTGCTCGGTGGAAAAAGCCCTCAACGTCATCGGGGGCAAATGGTCCGTCTTGGTGATTAAGCACCTGTTCGACGGAACCATGCGCTTCGGCGAAATCAGGAAATCCCTGCACAACATCAGCCCCAAAACGCTGACCATGAAGCTTCGCGAATTGGAGGAACACGGTATCGTGACGCGAACCATCCACGCGACGATACCGCCCTCGGTCGAGTACGCGCTGACGGCCAAGGGATTGGACCTCCGAGGAACGATAGACGCCATGCGAACCTGGGGCGAGCGGTGGGCTTAAAAATACTCTGCGCGGTATTTTCCCCGGCGACCGGCACGTTCGGGAGCCTCACGCGAATTCTTGCGCTTGCGCGGGCGTTTCAAGCGCGCGGCGACGAAGTGCGGTTTTGCGCGTCCGGAAACGCGGCCGAACTGGTTCGGGAGAAAAAGATTCCCGTCGTCGACATGCCGAGCCCGACCCTCTTCGGACTGCCAAGCCCCCTCGCGAAACTCGCCGAACGAAGAGCCCCGCACATGAGAATACCGGTGCGCGAAGGCCGGCGTTTCGGCAGCGTGTGGTTCGTCTTTTGGCTCACCGGAATGCTGAGGCGCGGATTTCTTGGGCGGCTCGTCGACGCTGAACTTCGCGCGATCGAGGAATTCCGGCCCGACATCGTCGTCACGGAAATGGATCCCGGCGCGTACCTCGCCGCGCGTATTTCCGGCCGCCCGCTCGTGACAACGTACGCGAGAGTCAGCGAGCACGGCACCGGTGATTTTTTCTGGCGGCTCGCCAAGCGCCGCATGAATCGCGTCCTAAAAAACCGCGGAATGCCCCCCGTGAATGCGCCGGAAGACCTGATCCGTCCCGACGAAACGCACGGAGTGCTCGCCATCATCCCTTCCATTCCCGAACTTGACGGCTCGATCGAGGGGAAAAACGTAAAATACGTCGGGAATCTCCTGGAGCCGGTCCGGGACGATCGGCCGACGTTTTCGCCGGCGCCGAGTTCCCGCTACGTGTTCGTGTACGCGGGAACGGGCTCATTCCCGATCGACGCGCTTAAAAAAACGATCCCCGCGGCCTTCTCGGAAGCCCGAGGCGTCGAATGTCTCGTCGCGGCGGAATCGCTCACCCAGGAAGAAAAAATCGGGAACGCGTATTTTCTCCGCTGGGTACCGGCCGCGGAAATCCTGAACCAATGCGATCTCGTCATTTGCCACGGGGGACTTAACACCATCACGCAAAGCGTGGAGGCGGGAGTTCCTCTCGTCGTGTTTCCCGGCCCGATTTTCGAGCGGCGCTATAACGCCGAAATGATCGAGAAAAACGGAGCCGGGGCCATGGGGGAATGGTCTGATATGACCCCTGAGTGGATTCGCCGCCAATACGAAAGGCGGGAAGACTTTATCCCCGGAGTCAGGCGGCTCCAGGAAGAATTCCGCCGAAGGTCCGGCGCGGGCAAGGCGGCGGAGACAATCGCGGAATGGCTCACCGCGCGAAAAAAGTAAGAACCGAGGGCGAACAGCCGCCGCGCGCGGCGAAAGAGAGACTTTCCGCCGCGAGGATGCGGTTATTTCCGGGCGGTTGCCCCGGTCGTTCGTCGCGCGGTATACTGCGCCACTATGAAAGCCGAGTTTATCAAGCAAAAAGGCGGTTGGCGCGACGTTGCCGACTGCGCGAACGTAACGATACATAAAGACGCGGGCACGAACGAGCCGTCTTCGCGCTGGAAACGCCGCATGGCGCTCGCCGAGCATTCACCCATCCGGCAGCTCATTTTCGATTTCCGCTGGACAGAGCTGCCGTCCTGGGTTTCCGTGCATTTCGTCCGGCATAAGATCGGGATCGAGCATTGGGTGAGAAGCCAGCGATCGGACCGGACCGGCGTCGACCGCACGAAACTGCCGCAGGACAATCCGGTCGAGCATCGCATCGAGGTAAACGCGCAGGCGATGATCGCGATTTCGCGCAAACGACTGTGCGCGTGCGCATCCCCCGAAACGACGCAGGCGTGGAAAGCCGTTCTTGAGACGATTAAGGAATCGCAGCCAGAACTCTACGCGGCGTGCGTGCCCGACTGCGTCTACCGCGGCTGGTGTTTTGAGTATAAATCGTGCGGCTGGTTCCGCACCGAGGCGTTCGCGAAACGGCTCGCCGAATACCGAGCGGGTATTAACGAGACCCCGGCGGCGACCTGATCGCGCGCGGACCGCGCGGCTCATAAAAGCGAATCGCTATTTCTGACTCTTTCGTCGATCATTGAAGGCGAAGCCGGATATCCGACTGAAGGAGTTTTCTTATGAAGAGAAAGTTGATAATCCCGATGGCTATCGCGGTCGCGGCCATCGCGTCGATTTGGGCGATTTCCGGACTACTCCCGGGAAACGCCGGGGCGCTCGTCGATATTCCGAGCGTAATCGTCGCCGTACTCGTTCCGTGCCTGATCGCGCTCGCGTCGTTTGGGCCGAAAAAAGCCATCCGCGCGCGAACGGCGGCTCTCGACGCCAACGCGAGCGAGGAAGAGCTGAAAACGGCCGCCGCGTATTTCGCGACGCTCAGCCGGTATCTCGCCGCCTTCGCGGCGATTGCCTTTATTTCCGGCGCGATCGGGGCCCTTTCGCTGGGAACGGACGCGAACGACCGGGCATGCGGCCTCGCGGTTGCCGCCGTCGCGCCGTTCTACGCGGCGGTTTTTTGGGCCGTTCTCGTCCTTCCGTTCCGCGCCATCGTCGACGCTCGGCTCGCGGGACTCGATTAAAGGCCGCCAAGGCGAACGGCCCACTGCGGGGGTAGCGGAAGCCACCGCAGGGCCGTTTGCCCCGCGTCGCCCCGACGACTCGCGCGCCGATCAATCGGCAAACGGCGCGAGGAGGCTGGAGCGAAGGGGCGCTCCCCTTCACTATTTTTCTTCTAAAAAATTATCGAAGCGCGAGACCGCGGAGGTCTTCGATCGAGCGGTAGCCCTTGCGCGCCATGAAGGCGGCGAGGCCCGCGACGATTTCGGTCATGGCGCGCGGGTTCGCGAAGGTCGCGGTGCCGACTTGGATCGCGCGGGCGCCGGTCATGAGGTATTCGACGGCGTCTTCCCAGGTCGCGATGCCGCCGAGGCCGATGACCGGAACCGCGCCCGAGGCGCACGAAGGAACGCCGAGCATGACGTCGCGGACCATGCGGAGCGCGATCGGCTTGATCGCGGGGCCCGCGAGGCCGGCGGTGACGTTGTCAAAGACGGGACGGGCGCGCTCGATGTCCACCGAAAAAGACTGAAACGTGTTCACGAGCGAAAGCGCGTCGGCGCCCGAATCGACGGCCGCGCGGGCGACCGCGACGAGGAAAGGCGCGTTCGGGGAAAGCTTCACGACGAGCGGTTTTTTCGTCGCTGCGCGCACGGCGGCGACGATGGTTCCGGCGGAAGCTTCGTCGAGGCCCCAAGCCATGCCGCCCGCCTTGACGTTCGGGCAGGAAATGTTGAGCTCGATCATCGGGATCGCGGTCGCGTCGAGGAGGCGCGCGCCCTCGACGTAGGTTTC
>QKAR01000120.1 GCA_003246335.1 Spirochaetales bacterium
GCTTTTCGCCCATGGAGCGGTTAATCGCGTCCTGTCGGTCTCCCAGCGACACGTTAATGCGCGCCTGCTGCTTTCCCTCAGATTCGAGAATGCTCGCCCGCTTCATCCGCTCCGCGCGCATCTGGCTTTCCATCGCCTCAAGGATAGTCTCGGTCGGCGTGATATCGCGTATCTCGTACCGCGTTACCTTGATGCCCCAATTGTCGGACGCCTCGTCCAAGGCGCGCACGATGCTTTCGTTTATCGCGTCCCGCCCGCAAAAAGTCTTGTCGAGCTCGATGCGCCCGATCTCGCTTCGCATGGTGGTCTTCGCGAGCTGAATGACCGCGTAGCGGAAATTGTCGATGCCGTAGCTCGCCTTCACCGGGTCGAACACGCGCAAATACAGGATGCCGTCAACCTCGACCTGCACGTTATCGCTCGTGATGCAGAGCTGGGGATCGACGTCTATCGTCTCCTCTTTTAAATTCTGGCGATACGCGATGCGGTCGATAAACGGCACGAGGAGATGAAATCCCGCGTTGAGCGTCTTCGTGTATTTACCGAGACGCTCGATGACGAACGCCTCCTGCTCGGGAATGACTACCGCGCTTTTGGCTAGAACGATCACGAATAGAATCAGGATCGCGTATACGAGAAAAACGGTCACTATCTGCCTCCCTTTTTTACTCGCCCTCGACGGGCGCCGGCTTTACGATGTACGTCATGCCCTCGCGGCCAACGATTATGGCCTTGGAGCCCGCGGGACATTCGCCTTCGCGGGTATGCGCCTTCCACGACGTCCCCTGGAATTTTATTCGCCCCTCGGAGACGACCCCGGTCGTCTCGAGCACGTCTGCTATTTTCCCTGTCCCCACGTCCTCTTTGCTCTCGCGTTTCGAGTCGAAGACCGTTCCCGCGAAAATGCGCGTGAAGCGCCGCCGCAAGAAAAAGAGCGAAAAACCCGAGAAAAGCACGAATAAAACGATCTGGAGCCAAGCGAGACCGGCGACGAACGGCACGAGCGAGCACAGCGCCGTCAACAAGCCTCCGACCCCGAAAAAAAAGATCACGAAACCCGGCAACAGCATCTCGAGCCCGATGCACACGAAACCCGCCACCGCCCAAACGGACCACGGTTCAAACATATCGATCCTCCCGCGTTACGCGCACTTACACTATAACACTTGACGAGATTAAAAAACACTCGACTCAGGCTACCTTCGCGAAGGGGCGGCCTTTTTCCTTCCGAAATTGAGTGCGATCAAGAGGATTAGGGGGAACGCGATGGCGGAAAGGAAACCTGTCCGCAAATTACCGCCGAACGAAGTGGACGCGAAACCGACCAGCGTCGGGCCGGCCGCGCACCCCAAGTCGCCGGCGAGCGCGAGTAAGGCGAACATCTGCGTCCCCCCTCGGGGACAACGGACCGCGGCGAGGGAAAAGGTTCCCGGCCACATGACGCCGACTGAAAACCCGCAGAGCGCGCAGCCCGCCAAGGCAAGGGCATGCAGGGGCGAAAGGGAGGACAAAACGTAGGCGGCAACGCACAGGACGGCGGAAACCGACATGAAGCGGGAAACGTCGAATCGCTCGCTCATGCGCGCGTGGAAAACGCGCGCGACGCCCATCATGACCGCGAAAAGACAGGGTCCCGCGATATCGCCGGCGGTCTTCGAGATTCCGAGACCCGCTTCGGCAAAGGCTGAGGCCCATTGGCTCATCCCCTGTTCCGCGGCCCCCGCGCATACCATTAGAACGACCAAAACCCAAAAAACGCCCGAGGAAAGCAAGCCGCGCGCGGGCAGGCTCTCGCCTTCTGCCACTAAGGGCGCGATGGGCACGACGCAAAAATACGCCGCGTTGGCGAGCGGAAGGAGAGCCCATAGGCACGCAAGGTATTTCCAGTTGTCCGTACCCGCGGTCACGAAAAATAAGGTCGAGGAAAGCACGACGAAAACCTGGCCCCAGCAGTAAAACGAATGAAGAAGGCTCATCGCCGCCGCTTTTCGCTCGGACGGGCAAGCCTCCACGATGGGACTCACCAACACTTCGAGAAGCCCGCCGCCGACGGCGTATGAGGCGACCGCGGCGACTATTCCGAAATACGGATCGGCGAAAACGGACGGAAAGACCGCGAGGCCGACCAAGCCCGCCGCGGCGAATACATGAGCGGCCACGATGGAAAGGCGATAGCCGACGCGATCGACGAATTGGGAGGCAAGGAGATCGACGATGAGCTGAACCGAGAAATTCAGCGTAACGAGCAGGGTAACCCGCTCGAGGGAAAGGCCGTATTGCCGGCGAAAAGTCAGGAATAACAATGGCGCGAAATTATTCACGATTGCCTGCGTGACATAACCCGCGTAACAGGCGCGCATCGTATGCGCGAAATTATCTCGTACGCCCATGGCGAATAAGCCTACCACGCAACCGAATCTTCCGCCAGCGCTAAGGGGGCGTATTTCTTTGCGGGACCGATTGACTTTTTTTCGGGCTTTTGCTATCGTCGAGAAACCTTATGGCGGTATAGCTCAGTCGGTAGAGCAAACGGCTCATATCCGTTAGGTCATAGGTTCAAGCCCTATTGCCGCTATAGAAAAAAGGCACTCTTTCGAGAGTGCCTTTTTTATTGGTAAAATCAACATACCGGAAATCAGTAATAAACCCAATACGCTAAATCGTAACCATAGAACTTGGTTGTTGTTGATAATCATTACCTATTTCATCGGTATTATATGTTTTGACAAAACAAGGAGATCTATCGCGTATGAAAATCAAATTAACGGCTTTCGTTGTAGCCGTACTTGCAGCATTAACCGCGTGCACGACGAACACCGAAACTAACCGAAAATCCGGAATAGATGCAGAAAACGTAAAAAAAACGGCAGCCCGCATTGTGGAGACAATGTATGGCGCAGATACGCACAACCACGTTGACGTTCCGTTAGTTGCCGATGAACTCCCCGGCCCCGATGTTAACCTTACGGAATCGATGAAAAAAAACGGTATGAGCTTTATTTCAATGACTTTCGCCGTCGATTATAAGAAACTAACCGAAAAAGACGAGGGATGGGATAGATTCAAGGTTGGCCTTGACGCGATGGACGCCATACTTCGGCAAAACGGTATGACAAGGGCGCTTACCGCGCAAGACATTATCGACGCGAAAAAAAAAGATATGCCGATAGTCGTCCAATCCGTTGAGGGATCACACTTTATGGATGGAAATATCGATAGACTGAAATATGCCTACGATCGAGGACTGCGTCATCTGACACTCCTGCACGATTCGGACGCTACTGTCCCGCTTGGTGACGTATTCACCAATCCGCCGCAATGGGGAGGTCTGACCGATTTCGGAAAAGAAGTTATTGCGGAATGTGAAAGATTGGGTATTCTTGTCGACTTATCCCATGCGGACGATAAAACGCTCCTTATGGCCTTGAGTACGGCGACGAAACCGGTCATCGTCTCGCACACGGGACTCAACACGTTGCTCGGTAATGACGAAAAAATGGCTCAGATCATGAAACCGAGGCTGATAAGCGCCGATCTGGCAAAAAAAGTAGCCGATAAAGGCGGACTTATCGGCGTTTGGACTCATTTAGCCGACTCGCCCGCGCAATACGCAAAAAATATTCGGGCAATGGTTGACGTCGTCGGGGTGGATCACGTGACGATAGGAACGGACACCAAACTGACGGCACCATATCCGAGCAGGGGCAAACAAGATACGCGCGCGGGCATCAGGACCGAATATGTTTGGGACGGACAGTCAGAAGGCTTTTTCTATTCCGTTGTTGAAGCGATGCTGAATGAAGGTTTCTCGGAGTCTGAAATTAAGAAAATATGCGGAGGCAATTACTTAAACCTTTTACAGAAGACCATTCACTAAGCCCCCTCTTTAAGGAAGGGGCTCGCCCTCTTCCTTAAACCAAAGCCGAGTCGCACGATTCGCGCGCGAGAGACCGCTCGTAGTCGGCGAGTATCTCGTCCGTCTGTCGAATCAGCTCAGCCATCTGCGATTCCGTCCCGACCGTGACGCGGACATAATCGCGCACGCGGGGGCCGTCGTAATACCGCGCGAGGATGCGGCGCTCTTTCAGCGCTCGGGTATAGGCGGCGGCCGAAATTCCGGGTGGGCTGACGAATAGGAAATTCGTGTGGGAATCCGTGACGGTGAAACCGCGTCGGGCGAATTCCTCAGCGACCGAATCGCGCAATGCGATCGTTTTCCCCGTGCAGGCGCGCGTATACGCCTCGTCCTTCATCGCGGCGCAGCCCATTATCTGCGAGACGGTAGAGATGCTGTCGGGATTGAACGAAGACCGGAGCGCCTCGAGGTCGTCAATGATTTCAGGCGACGAGACGGCGAAACCGAGTCGAGCCCCGGCGAGGCTCCGTGACTTCGAAAGGGTTTGAATGACGATGAGATTCGGGTATTTCGCGGTCAGCGGGACGCAGCTTTCGTTGCCGAAATCGACGTAAGCCTCATCGACGATGACGACGGAATCTGGATTTCCGCGAAGAATCGTCTCTATCTGGTCGCGGCTGAGCACGAGACCGGTTGGGGCATTCGGGTTCGCGATGAGAATGTGCCGCCCGCAACCCCGATAATCTTCAAGATTGATCGTAAAGTCGTCGTTAAGCGGTATTTCGCGGAAGGAGACGCCGTACGTCAGGGAAAACACGCGGTAAAAACCATAGGTGATGTCGGGAAATAAGAAACCCGGTTCGTCGAGGCCGTACGCGAGAAGGCAGTACCCCAGGATGACGTCCGAGCCGCCATCGGCAAGCACTTGATCGACGCTGACGCCGAGACTTTCCGCGATGCTCTGCCGAAAGGCAGAGTTATGCGGATCGGCGTATAATCGCATCTGCTCCAGATCCGCCGAGGCAACCGCCTCCATGACTTTCGGGGATGGAGGGAACGGAGACTCGTTCGCGTTCAGCTTGATAAAATCGACCGCCTTTGGCCGCTCACCAAGCTTATACCCCTCTTTGCCTCTGAACTGCTGGGAAAGGAATCTGCTCATTGGGAACCTCTTCTGTTTCTATTGGAAGAAGTGTACCCGGCGTTTTTTTTCGCCGCAATTTCCACTTATGGCTCATAAAGAAAAAAAATATACCAAGTGGATACTTTTATTTAAAATGAGCGGATAATCAGGAGAAAAAATAATCAAATTCCGCCAAAGCGAGGGTAAAACTCGCGGCGCCAAAATGGGTTTCCGGGGAAAGTCCGCATATTTCCGCTATCCGTGAAAGCCGTTTTTTTATCGTTTTTCGATGAATGCCGAGAATTCGCGCGGTTACGGTGATTTGACCGCGACTGGCGAGATAGAGGCGCAACGTCCGCATCAGGACTTT
>QKAR01000161.1 GCA_003246335.1 Spirochaetales bacterium
CCCTCACGACGCCGCCGGGCTCGACGGAAACGGTAAAAATCACGTGGTATAAAACCGACGAGGGCGCGCGGAACGGAACGGTTTCCGTCGCCGGCGGCGTCAAATGGCGGCCGAATCAGTCGATAGAGCTTTTCGCGGCCTCCGCGCTCCGATGGAATCTTTCAAAAGACGGTTACACTGACTCTTCATCGCCAAGTCCCGGTTCCTACGTGGTATCGACGGGCGTCTCATGGAACAAAGCGCCGGTCAACGTTTCGACGGCCTTCGCCTTCGAAGTGCAAGTCCCCGACACGACCGGCTATTACCGCATTCTCGGCATGGACACGAGCGCGCAATCCCTTTACCCCGACGGCGACTGGTACACGACCGCACTCAGTACTATTTCGATGGAAGATTACATAACATCACTTCCCGTCGGAACTGCTTACGTCACGCCGGAAAACGTCGACGGAACCGATATGCCGTACATCACGGATTCTTCCGTTTCTGGCGACGTTCAGGTAATAAAGGCGACGCTGACTTCAAGCGCCGAATGGACGGGATCGACGATCGCGGTCGGCACCGAAGGCGGCCAAGATTTGAGTTCCGCGCGCTCGTTCGAGATCGCCTTGAAGAACGCGGGAATCGACGCGAACTTCGACGTGTATCTCCAGTTCGGCGTCGACGCGGACTCCGACTGGGAAGATTCCGATACCATCGTCTCAAAAAAAATCGACACCACGCCCGCAGCCGATTCGTCCTGGAAAGTCGTCAGCGTATCGCTCACCGATGACGACCGGGCAAAGATAGCCGGAGGAAACGACGTGCGCGTCATAATCGTTCCCACGAGCTATCCCGAAACCGTTAAGCTCGAAACCGGCCCAATCGAGATTACCCAAGCGGGGTTCGGTTCGGATTCCGACGAAATCGAGCTCACCGAACGGGAAGATCCGCGCGCCGGGCAATCGGGCGCGATCGCGAAAATCGATTCATCGGTCATCAACCGCTTCAATTCCGGCAGCGTCAACACGGTGACGGAAGTGGCGATCGACGCGCCAGATCCAGCGCCAAGTACAGCGGAAAGTTACACTATAACGAGAACGGTTCCCGCAATTCCGCTCGGCTCATACGAGGAACTTTCATTCTATGCATATGTAAAGACGCCTCCAACGGGAACCGTTCCGATGCAGATTACGCTCGAAAATCCCGACGGAAGCGGATCGGACATTGCCTGCTTATTTACCGTCAACACGAATGCCCTTTCAACCGGAACCTGGCACAAAATTACCGTCAATCTCAAGAAAAAAACGATCGAGATCGATGACTCGACAACAACGAACGCATACGTCTCAAGCGTTGACCGAACGGTTTCGCCCACGCGCATCAAAATTACCTATGTCGATGCGTCAAATACCGGCGACTGGACGATGTATCTCGACGAATTTCACCTTGCGGTCTCGAATCCCGTCGAAACCGTTCGAAACCGGACGACCGTCGATTGGTCAAAATCGGGCGCCATTCTCTCGGCAGGAAGCGTTCCGATTCTCTCGAATCCAAAATTTTCCGCAACGACCGACACGTCGACCATCGTCGAGGAATCCAATCTCGACGCGAGCGGCACGGCGAGCGCGGGCGTCAACCTGCTGAAATCGCGCTGGGACGGCTCCATCGGCGTATCGAACGGTTCTGAGCGAACGCTCGAAAACGAATCGCACGCCGTGTCGATCCCGTTCGGGCCCGTCGCGCTCAACGAGCGGTACGCCTCGGATTTTTCAGCCGGAACGCTCGACCGAGCCGACGGCGTTTCGGTTTCCGGGCCGCTCGAAGTCGAAACCCGCGCGACGGCCAAACAGTCGGCGAAAAAACTCTTGCGGACGACGAAAATATCCCTGTCGCCGAATATTCCTTCCGCGGACGCGGGCGATTTCACGGCGGAACTTTCCGGCGATTACGCGCAAACGGGCGTTTCGCCCTACCCTTCGGTTTCCGACGAGCGCTGGGGCGACCTATGGACGGAAAGCTTTCTGTCGCTTCTCTCGGACGGGGAAAGCGACGCGTCGAAACGCACCGGCGAGAACGCGCTCGCGATCGCTTGGTCGCGGGAAACCGGTACGCTCCGCTCGGTTAAATTCTATTCAGGACTTGAATCAACCTACGTCTCGACTTCTTCCACGGAGCTCGATACGACAGCCTCGTACGGTTTTTCGTTCCCGCTCGCCTTCGACGGTTTTTCCCTGACGCCTTCATGGAAGCGCGCCGCGACCGAATCGCGGGAGCGCGCCACGGGGGGCAGCTGGACCGACGATACGCGAGAGTCGGCCCTCTCCGCTTCGCGCCAGCGTTGGCTCTTCACCGTCCTCCCCATCGCGGACCTTTGGGACGCTTCCATACCGACCGTCATCGCGGCCGACGACACGTGGTCGCGCGCATTCTCCAATCGATACGGGCTCGAATGGGCGCGCCCCTCGCCCGGAGTCCTTGCGGACCTCTGGACGCCCTCAACCGCGAGTTCCTCCATCGCGCGAAAAACGACGACGGACGCCACGGCCGATAACGTCCGCGACGAATGGACCTCGAGCGTGACGACGGGTTTTTCGGCGCTGAACGTCGCGGGGAAAAAAGGCTCACTCGGGCTGTTCTCTTGGTACGACCAGGACGAAATCGCCCAAATTTACGGTTGGTCCTCGACGTGGACGAGGGAATCCTTCGAATGGAGCGTCGACGCCTGGGATTCCATAACCCTTTATTTCGAGGATTCAGGAACGGTCTCCCTCGAAAACACGTGGCATTACGATTCGCCCGACGAGTCAGGCGACGGCGAAATCGTCAAGGACGCCGTAAGTCTCGTGTGGAAACGCCCCGGAAAAAGTTCCTTCCTTACCCTCGCGGTCGCCCGCCTCGTCCGAGACCGATTTCCCCTGACGACGCGGCGCGAGGACAGCGCGACCTGGTCGACGTCGGTCGCGGACGACGAGCGCGACACGTCGTTTTCTTTCGATCATCGCCTCGTAACGGGAATCGGGAAAAACGGGCAAGTTAGCGTGACGGCCGGAACGACCGTCACCGATAGCGAGGAAGGTTTGCAGAGCATTGAGCTCAGGTTGGGGATCGGCGGGAAACTCTCGTATTAATCACTGCAGGGGCGCGAAATACCCGGTCTCGTCTCGTCCCGATCGGTTCATCAAATACGTTTCAACCTCGACGGGGAGAAACGCCCGACCGAAGTCAGTCGGGAGCGCCGAAACGTACGATAGCGTGTACACTCCGTTCGGCGCCGCGCGTATGTCCGAGACGACGGAAGCAAGCCCTTCGTTCCGGTACACGTAATAGGATGAGCCGCCGGTGCTTTTCACGAGATAGGTATATTCGCCGGGGAGGGCATCGCGATTAAGCGACACGGTCGAGAACAGAATGCCGTTATTGTTGAGGTAGGCCGCGAGGTCGTTGAGCCCGTAACGGCTAAAACCTCGATCGGAAACCGTCCCGGCGGACAGGAACACGACGGCGCGTTTTTTCGATGCGTTGACGAGATCGTTCGCCGCGAGACGGAGACCGAGGTCGAATGCCCACGAGGAAGACGAGGCCGATTTCAGCCTAAGCGCGTCCCAGTGACCGGTCTCCGGCGACCCCGCGCCTTCCTGCACGGGGATCGCGCCGGCGGAAACGATTCGAAGAGTGCCTTTACCCTTCATCGCCGTCGCTATCTCGCCGATGACCGATTTGATTTGCGGCAGAAACGCGTCCGATTCGGGGGATCTATCGACAAGAATGGTCACGTCGCAGTCCGGTTCGGCCCAGCCGGAGCCGACGAGCTTACATTCGCTTACCGGCCGCTTTTCCTCGGTCACGAGGAAATTCGACTCTTTAAGCCCGACGATGGGATTGCGCGATCGATCCTCGACGCGGACTTGGAGCATAACCGACGGAAAAGAGTCCGAGTAGACGCGCTCGATCTGTACGAACATTCCGCCGACGAGCTCGCTCGCCCGCGTGACGACCTGCACGAGATTTCCTTTATAATCGGTGAGGATCAGATTCCCGTTCGCGTCGGGAACGGCGCCGGTGATGCGCGTCGGCGCGTTGCCGAGACGGGCGACGTCGAAAGATGAGCCGGAATAGGGATCGACGAGAGTGACGCGATTAAGCGCCGATATCAGCAAATAACCGTTCCATACCCGGATCGACTCGCTTTGCATGATCGAGCCCTCGGGAAGGAGCGTCTCCACGAAATTGCCGGCCGTGTCGAATACCTGCAAAGAACCTCGCGCGGTATCGGCGACGTATACGCGATCGTCGAACACGGCGATGCCGCCGGGCGCGAGAAAACCGCGAAACGCGGCGGACTTGCCGCCAAACGTGAAAAGAGGCTTACCGTCGGGATCGAAGACAACCACCCGCGCGTTGCCGTAGTCGGTCACGTACACGTTCCCGGAGGCATCCGACGCGATGAACTGAGGCCCTATGAACTCTCCTTCGCCCCGTCCTTTTTTCCCGAACGAAGAAACATACGAACCGTCCGCCCTCAAAACGGAAACCCGATCGGAACCGACTTCGGAAACGAGCATGCGCCCATCGGGTAGCGCCACGAGATCGAACGGCCGGTCAAAGCCTTCCATCGGTCCCCGAGCCTTCCCCAGCGCGAGACCGTTCACGTCAAAGTGCACGAGCTCGTTTGAGCCGTAAGCGGACACCCAAAACGTGCCGTCCGCGAGGGCGACGACGGAAACGGGCTGTCGAAAAGTCTCGCCGGAGGGAGTCGTCGGCGTAATTTGAATAGACTCGACGAATCGAGACTCCTCGTCAAAATCGGGGCGGATCGTGCGGCGCTCGCGCACTACCTCGATCCTATTGGGTATTAGGAGGCCGCTCGCGCCCGAATCGATGGCGAATTGCCATTGCTGAAGGGCGGAACCCTCGCTTCCCGTTCGATAATAGGCCTTACCGAGCCAGTCAAGGATGAGGGGCTCGCCAGGACGATACGAAAGGGCTTTTTCGAAAAGCATGAGCGACTCGTTGAACGTCCCGCGATAATAGGCCTGTACGCCGCGGCGAAATTCGTCTCCGGCGAGCGCGGTATCCGCCGCGGAAGGTCCCGCCGATATGGCGGGCTTCCGGGTCGTCGCAGACGGGGATGCGTTTCCCGTCGCGGCGTTTTGCGCGGAAAGGGCTAAAACCGCCGAGACCGCGGCGAGGAGCGCCAGTGCGCGTCGGCCGGTCATAGCTCGACTCTCCCCCAATTCAGGATTTCTGACATATGCCCGCTAATAACGGAATTGTTCGGGGCTTTTTCTCGGGCGCGCCGCGTGAAAGTTTTCGCCTCGGTCTCTAAGCCCAATTTATAGTACACCCAACCGAGGGAATCGAGATACGCGGGATTTTCCGGGTCGCGGTCTGACGCTTTTTTGCAGAACGTCAGGGCTTTCGTTAAGTCCCGACCCTCGTCGGCGAGGACGAACCCAAGGCCGTTGAGCGCGGTCGAGTTATCCGCGTCGAGCGCCAGCGCTTTTTCGTACCACGAAATCGCCTCCTCGGCGTTGGCGTTGGCGAAAGCGTTATAGCCGAGCGAACAAAACACCTGGGCCGACTCGTATCCGGCGTCGATGAGTTTTTTCAGCTCGAAATCCGCCAACCGCGTCCGCCCGGTCAGCGAGTAAATGACGGATAGGAGCATGCGGCACTGATAGACCCGCGCGAGGTCCGTATCAGCCGTGACGACTTGCTCTAAGTAGACGAGCGAGTCGTCGTAACGCTCGAGCCGCGCGTAGCAAAGCCCGATGTAATAGGCTAACTCAAGGTTATTCCCGGGATCGCCCGCCGGAACGTCCAAAAGCGAGACGAGCGCGTCCTCGTAACGCCCGGTTTTATATCGTCTGATCCCTTCTTTTAGCGTATCAGCCATTCAATCCTCCCCGGGGTCTCATACGCGAAAATTCGGCAGTCGGCCCGCCGTCCCCGGCGCGGTCACGGGCTGGGCGAAAACCCGCGAGACGGAAACGCAGCCGGCCTCGACCGCGTCCCAATCCGTCGTTCCGTCGCCTTCCGTCACGATATTTCCGCCCTGAAAGTAGCTATACTTACAGCCGTCGGGACCCTCGTGAATGACGATCGAATCGCGATAATCGCGGCGCGAAATTCCCGTCATGCGCGCGCCGCCGTAGGACGGCAGGGACGGGGCGTTGACGTTAACGAAAACGTCCCGCTCGCACAGGGCCATGAGCTCTTCAAGGTTGTCGACTATGAATCGGGCGAGGGGTTCCCATAAAAACTCGTCGTCCCCAGTCGCGAGAAGGCTTACGGCTATGCCGGGGATGCCGGCGATGGCGGCTTGTCGCGCCGCCGCGGCCGTTCCGGAATACACGAGATCGGTCCCGAGGTTCGCGCCCCGGTTAATGCCGGAGATGACCACGTCCGGAGCCGAAGGCATAATCCCCTGCGCGCCGGACATAAAGCAATCGACGGGCAGTCCCGAGCAAGAATAGTCTCGCTCGCCTTCCACGATCAGGCGCAGCGGATCGGTCATCGTTATGCCGTGCGAAACCCCCGAGCGATTCGACGAAGGGGCGACCATCCACGCTTCATGCCGGGCTCGAAGCGCCGCCGCCAAAACCTGGATTCCTTCTGACTGGAGGCCATCGTCGTTAGTTATGAGGATTTTCATGGGTGGGAGTATATCATAAAATCCGGGCACCGTCAGAGGGGTACACCTTATACCGAATCGGCTTAAAGCCGAAAATCCGTTCGTACTCGTCCACTTTCTGGAAGTAGGATTCCTCGTCCGAGGTGCGGATAATCGCGTAGGTGCAGCCGCCAAACCCGCGCCCCGTCATGCGCGAGCACACGAGATCGGGGGCATCGGGTATGATGAACTCAAGCGCGCGCTTGACGAGCCAGTCGAGCTCGGGGCAGGAAATCTCGAAGCGGTCGCGCAATCCCTCGTGGGATCGATTGACGATGCGCGAAAAAACGCCGAACTCGCGGTCGGTTATCGCGTTTACGGCCTCCCGGACGCTCTCGGATTCCCGGATGATGAAAATGACGCGACGACGCACCGATTCGGGGATATCGGTAATTTCCTCAAGAATCGACTCCGTCAGTTTTGAAAAGTCCGACGGCGCGTCGGGGGACATTTTTACGGTTTCGTAGGCGCGAATGCATTCCTGAATGCGGGCGCCCAGCTCCTCGCGCGCGAGGAGCCGCGGGACGCGAGAATCCGTTAAAATGACGGAGTATCCTTCTTGCGGGAACGGAACGAGATCCGCGGTTATTTTATGGTGATCGGTTCGCACGACATAGCCGGACTGGGCGGTGAGCGCGCACAAAATGTCCGCGCGATGCGCGTAAGTCTTCAAAAAACCCGTATTTGCCCGCTCAAGGAGAGATACGAGCGTCGCGTCGCTCAAGGAAGGGGCAAAAAGTTTCCGCAAAGAGAGCGCGGTAGCCACTTTAAGCGCGTTCGGCGTGCCGAGGCCCGCGTCGGCGGGAATTTCCGAAAGAATGGTAAAATTGAGCCCCGGAATGCGAACCCCATGCTCCATGAAAACGTTGACGACGGCTTTCACCGAGTTCGCCCAACGGTCTTCCTTGCGATATTTTAAGTTTGACGCGGATATTTTTTTGCGTTCGCCAAGGGCGACGGAATATAATCGATAATTTTGGTCTGTCCGGGACGACACACCGAGAAAAAGACAGTAATTGATGGCCATTGAAAGGGTGTTGCCCTTGGCGAACCAGGTATGGTCGCCGAGAAGATGAAACCGTCCCGGAACGGAAACAGTCACTTCAGGACCGGTTTCATATTCACCGGTATGGAATGACACAATTTTCTGCATACGAATATAATATGGTCAATATTGAAACAATTCAACAAAAATGCGATAGAATGAATCTCAATATGTCACCATTAACCGCTATTTTAGCCGTTTTATTGTCAGCTATTAGTATTATCGCGGGAATTCCCAACGAAATTCTTCCTCTCGGCTCGCCAATTTTCGGTTTAACGGCCCTTGTTCCGCTTTACCTCGCGATTCGTCGCGTAAAATCCTGGAGGGGCGCCGCGCTCATGGGCGGGTGCGCGACCGGACTGGTGCATCTCGGCTCGAGTTTTTGGCTCGCTAACTTTAAGGAATTCGCGATTTTCACCTTGGGCGCGTCAGCGCTCGTGAACCTCGTCATGGGGTTGCTCGTCGGCCTCTTACTCCGATGGGCGCTCACGCAAAAAGAATGGTATCGACCTTTCTTATTCGCCGCGGTATGGACGGTGTGGGAATGGTTTAAGTCGGTTGGTTTTCTCGCCTACCCGTGGGGAACGCTCGTCATGACGAGTCGGGATTTAACGTACCTCGTTCAAATAGCCGATCTCACCGGTACGTGGGGCATCGGTTTTCTGCTTGCCCTCGTCTCCGCGGCCCTTGGGGAACTCCTCATGCGCCCGGCGGTTCCGCTCTCGCTTCGGGAACCTTTCGCGAAGACGGCGATTTTCGTCTGTTTTCTCCTCGTCGTTTCCTGCGGTTATGGGGCTATTCGCATCGCAACCCTCGCAAAACCCGTGTCCAACTTAGACGTCGTCGTGGTTCAGCAAGATTCCGACTCCTGGGACGATTCGGCGGCGCGACAGAATATTCTGGAATCGGAACAGCTCTCCATTGCCGCCATCCGCGAAAAAAACATACGGCCGGATTTAGTCGTTTGGAGCGAGTCCGTCCTTCCCTGGCCATACGCCGAGAACAAAAAGCATTACGAGAAAATTCCCAAAGAATACCCGCTACCGCAATTTCTCGCCGATATTAACGCGCCGCTCCTTTCGGGTTCACCGGTCCTCGTCGACCCGGAAACGAACGGTTACGGCAATTCGGTCATTCTCCTTGACGCCGACGGCAGGCAAATGGGCTATCACTCAAAAATACAATTAGTCCCGTTCGCCGAATACATGCCGTTTACGCAATACGCGTTCGTGCGGGAATTTTTCGATACGCTCGTCGGTTTTTCCGACGGATGGGTTCCGGGAATGAGCGTGGAACCGATGAGAATCACGGATAAAGCCGGCAACGAGATCGCCATTTCGACGCCGATATGCTTTGAGGACGCTTTTTCCGGCCTCAACGCCGCGATGCGCAATGCCGGCGGCCAGGTAATCGTTAATCTGACGAACGACGCATGGTCCAAAACCGATAGCGCCGAGTTGCAACATTTCGCGATCGCTTCGTTTCGCACTATTGAACTGCGCACGTCGATGGTTCGCTCGACGAACGCAGGATACACGGTAGTTTTGGATCAAACCGGTAAAGTTCTCGCCGACTTGCCGTTGTTCACCCCGACGTCGGCGCTCGTGAGCGTCCCCGTCTACGCGTCCACGCGCACGTTCTACGCGCGATTCGGCGATTGGTTTCCGGCTCTGCTGACCGCCCTTCTTCTCTTTCTCGGAATCCGCTACATCGTCAAGCAAAGGATTGACTGAGAAAGCATAATCCGTTAACCTCGTTCCATAAATGGTTAACGATAACAATTCCAGCACGCGCGCCCGAATGCTCGAACTTTTGCGCTCCGCAAAGGGCATCGTGTCGGGCGAAACGATCGCCGCGTCGCTCGGAGTGAGCCGCGTCGCGGTTTGGAAGGCGGTCAAATCGCTTAACGCCGCCGGATACCGCGTAGCGAGTTCCCCCGCGGGGTACGCGCTCGCCTCCGACAACGACGACAGCCTCGCCCCCTGCGAATTCGGCCTCGACGAAAAAAATATCCTCCACCTCGACGAAACGGGCTCGACCATGGACGCCGCGCGAAAGGAAGCGCTAGCCGGCAAACCGGATGGATTCGTCGTGCTCGCCGAGCGCCAAACCGACGGACGCGGCACGGACGCGAAAAAATGGGAATCCGCCGAGGGCGGTCTTTTTTTCACCGCCGTAACGCGACCGAAAATCGGCGCGGCTTGGTACCATCGCCAAATTTTACGCGCCCAGCTGGCCGCGTGCGCGTCGATTCGCTCCGTCGCGGGAATCGACGCCTTTCCCGGCTGGCCAAACGATATCCTCGCCGCTAACGGCAAAGTCGGCGGCATTCTCGCCGAAACGCTCTCCCTTGGCTCCGCGATAGTCTTTGAAAACCTCGGCGTCGGCCTTAACACGCTTTCGGCGCGGGTTTTCGCGGCTGAGCCTAACCGAAGCGGCATTAAACCGATGGGGATACCCTCGGGCCGCAAAGAAATTTTTACCGCCTTCCTCTCGCAATTCCGCGATTCCGCCGCGACGCCGCCGGCCCTCGGCGACGATGACTCGCTTTCGCGGCTTTGGAACGCGCGATGCCCCATCGTCGGAAAAGAAACCCGCTTCATTGACGCCGAAGGCTCCCTACAAAGGGGTATTTTCCTCGGCGTCGACGCCGCCGGTTGGGCGCTCATCGCCCCAGAAACGGATACAACGCCCGCTTCGCGCGGCGAATACATTTTACGCTGTCCACCCGGCTCGATCACGCTGTTGGACAAAGGAACGAACGCATGAAACGAAAGACTCTCGCATCGGTTTTTACCGCCCTGTTCGCCGCCATCATTTGCGCGGGCTCCCTCATGATTATCCCGACGGCCCCGGTTCCCATCGTCCTGCAAAACGCGTTCGCCGTGCTTTCAGGACTCCTTTTAGGCCCGATCCAGGGCGCGGGCGCGGTCGGCCTTTTCCTCATCGCCGGTACGCTCGGGCTTCCGGTATTCTCGGGCGGCTCAAGCGGGCTCGCCGTCATCACCGGACCGACGGGCGGCTATCTCGCCGGCTACTTCATCGCCGCGGTTATCGCGGGTCTCGCGGTTCGCCGCGCGCCGATCGACAGCGTCTCAAAGGCGGCGCCCATCGTCATCAGCGCGACGATTTCCGCCTTTATCGCGATTTATATTCCGGGTGTGCTCGGATTGCGCCGAGTTCTCAACCTTTCGATGACCGACGCCATCTTGAAGGGCTTCGTGCCCTTCCTCGTCGGCGACGCCATAAAAATCGTCGCGCTCGTGCCGATTACGCTTAAACTTCGCCCGATAGTCGCCCGGTATTTGCATCCCGAAGCATGATCGACGCCGGCCAACATCGCATTCTCGAAGTCGAGAATCTCACGAAAAAGTTTCTCGGCGGACAACGTCCAGCCCTCGACGGGGTATCGTTTCAGATTAACCGAGGAGAGCTCGTCGTCATTAGCGGGGCAAACGGTTCGGGTAAAAGCGTGCTGATGCACCTCATCGCCGGTTTAGCGGAACCCACGAGCGGAAAGGTGTCCCTTGTCGCGGGCATTGGCCGGGAAACTCCCCGGGTCGGCCTCGTGTTTCAGGACGCGGACGCGCAAATTCTCGGGGACACGGTAGAGGAAGATGTCTCCTTCGGGCCGAAAAACCTTGGCTACGACAGGGCGCGATGCGCCGAAACGGTGGCTCGCGTTTTAGAACGCGTGGGACTCACCGGCCGCGAGCGGGATCCCGCGCGCACGCTTTCCGGCGGGGAAAAACGTCGGCTCGCGGTCGCGGGCGTCCTCGCCATGAACGCCGAAATCATCATATTCGACGAGCCTTTCGCGAACTTGGACTGGCCAGGCGTCACCCAAGTCATAACCGTCGTCCGTCAGCTCTCCGCCGAGGGAAAAACGATCGTCATACTCACCCATGAGCTCGAGAAAATACTCGCGCTCGCGAATCGTCTCCTCGTGCTGTTCCGCGGGCGTATCGTGTATGACGGAACGCCGGAGGCGGCGCTTGCGGGTCAACCGCTCGCCGAATGGGGCATTAGGCCGCCGCTCGTCTCCTACCGCCAGGCGTCCGATCTCGTATGGGAGAGCCCCGAATGAGCCGCTCGACGACATTTTTATCCTACCGGCCGGGCTCGACGAGCCTGCACCGGGCCCCGGCCGGAGTCAAGCTCCTCACCCTTTTCGCCTGCGCGTCGGCGACATTCGCCCCCATCCCGCATATACTGCCCGTTCTCAGCGTCATCGCCATCCTCGGCGTCGCCCTGAGCGGCGCCGGTAGCGCGGCCGTACGCCAAATCGCCGGTTTCGCGCTGTTTTACGGCGTTTTCATCAGTTTTTTTCGGATTGCGGGCAAACCCCTAACGATTCCCGTCCTTTCGGTCGAATTGACCGCTTCCCTTATCTATCTCTGGCAGTTAACCATCGTGCTCTGCCTCGGAACGGCGTTTTACGCATCGACGGGCGCGACGGAAATTACCGCGACACTCGCTACGCTACAGAAAAAAATCCGTTGGCCCGCGGCCTTTCCCGATATAGCCTTTCTTTTTTCGCTCACGCTCGGTTTCATTCCCCGCGTTTTTTCGCAATGGAACGCGCTCAATGACGCGTGGCGAGCGCGTGGCGGCTCAGGTAAAGGGCTGCGCGCGGCGTACCGACGCATGACGACACTTGTCCCCCTTTTGATCATTTCCCTCCTATATAAAGCCGAGCAAACCGATCGGGCCATCAAAAACCGCAGTTGAACCCACCGTACCGACGGAAGAACCTTCGCCGATTTTTTTAAAAACCCTTTAAAAAAAATTGCAAAGCGCTATCAATGGTGGTATAGTCAATTTTGTCACACCAGATACGTCGGGTGTGGCGGAGCGGAGATAATATAAAAGTGCGATGCCCCCACTGCGGCAGTTTTGACGACAAAGTAATCGAATCGAGAACCCTCGCGAACGGCGACAGCATTCGCCGTCGAAGGGAATGCATTTCGTGCGGTTATCGCTTTACCAGCTACGAGCGCATTGAGGAAAAGCAATTCATGGTAGTCAAGCGCGATGGGCGAAGGCAACCCTTTGATCGAACGAAACTGGAGCACGGCATCGAGCGAGCGCTGGAAAAACGCCCCGTTTCGGGCATGATGGTCGAGAATATCGTCAACGAAATCGAGGATCAGGCGGTCATGACCGGAAAAGGCGCCCACGAAATCCCGACTTCGGCGCTGGGCGACATGGTGCTCGCGAAACTGTACGAAATCGATAAAGTCGCGTATATACGCTTCGCGTCGGTATACCGCCATTTCGAAAATATGGAAGAATTCATCGCGGAAGTTAATAAAGTTGGAGGGGAGCATGCCAGCGGAAACTGATGGAAGCCAGGGAGTCTTTCCCGAATGGAAGCATTTTCTCGGTACGTCGAAAGACCCTGAAACCGTCTCGTTTATAAAAAACGTGGTTAAGCGATCGGGCGAAATCATGCCCTTCGACCGGACGAAAATCGAGTCGGCAATCGCGAAAGCCATCGCGGCGGTCGAGGGATTGCCCGACCCCGATAAGGCGAAAGCGCTTACCGACGCCGTCGAGGAAGAACTCCGCGCGCTCATGGCGGGCCGCCACGCGCATTCTATCCCCGCCATCGAGGAAATTCAGGACGTCGTCGAGACAGTCCTCATCAATTCCCACGAGGTAAAAATCGCCAAGGCCTACATCCTTTACCGCGCCCGCCACGAGGCCATCCGCGATACCGAAAAGCTCATGCTCGACATCGACGAGACGATGGACGGATACTTGAGCCAATCGGATTGGCGCGTCAAGGAAAACGCGAACGTCAATTTTTCACTCGGCGGCCTCATACTGCACAATTCCGGCACGATTACCGCCAATTATTGGCTTAAGAACATTTATCCCGACGAAGTCGCCGAGGCGCATCGCACCGCCGCGTTCCATATCCACGACCTTTCGATGTTCTCGGGCTATTGCGCCGGATGGTCGCTTCGACAGCTCATCGCCGAGGGTTTAGGCGGCGTTCCCGACAAAATCACGTCGAAGCCGGCGCGCCACCTTTCCACGCTCATACAGCAAATCGTCAATTTCCTCGGCATCATGCAAAACGAATGGGCGGGCGCGCAGGCGTTCAGCTCCTTCGACACGTACCTCGCGCCTTTCGTCAAAAAGGACGAACTTTCGGACAAAGAAGTTAAGCAATGCCTGCAAAGCTTCATTTACGGGGTGAATACCCCGAGCCGATGGGGAAGCCAAGCACCGTTCACGAACATCACGCTCGACTGGAACTGCCCGACCGACCTCGCCGATAAAAAAGCGGTCGTCGGCGGCGGAGAGGCTTCGTTCACCTACGGCGAATGCCAAAAGGAAATGGACGCCATCAACCGCATATTCATCGAGCTCATGCTCGAGGGCGACGCCGCCGGCCGCGGGTTCCAGTACCCGATCCCGACGTACAACATCACGAACGACTTCGATTGGTCGAGCCCGAACGCCCAACTCCTTTTCGAGATGACGGCGCGGTACGGCACGCCGTATTTCCAAAACTTCATAAACTCGGACCTTAACCCAAGCGACGTGCGCTCCATGTGCTGTCGGCTCCAGCTCGACAAGCGCGAGCTGCGAAAGCGCGGCGGCGGGCTTTTCGGCTCTGACGAGTTCACCGGCTCCATCGGCGTCGTGACGATCAATATGCCGCAAATCGGCTATTTGGCCAAAACCGAGGCCCAGTACTTCGCCCGGCTCGATTACCTGATGGAGCAGGCGAAAACCAGCCTCCAGCTCAAGCGAAAGGTCATCGAGCGGTTGCTCGACGGAGGGCTTTTCCCGTACACCCGGCGCTACCTGTCGCATCTCAATAACCATTTCTCGACGATCGGCATTTGCGGCATGAATGAATCGTGCCTTAATTTTCTCGGCGTCGACATCGTCGATCCCCGGGGAAAGGCTTTCGCCGAAAAAGTTCTCCAGCACATGCGCCAAAAACTCGCCGACTTCCAGGAAGCGACGGGTGAGCTTTTCAACCTTGAGGCGACCCCGGCGGAAAGCACCTCGTACCGCCTCGCGCGCCACGACAAGAAAAAATATCCCGATATCGTGACCTCGGGCGGTTCCGACCCGTTCTACACGAACTCGAGCCAGTTGCCCGTCGGGTACACAACCGACATTTTCGAGGCGCTCGATCATCAGGAAGCGCTCCAGCGAAAGTACACCGGGGGAACGGTATTCCACGTGTTCCTTGGGGAGGCGATTAAGGATTGGGAATCCTGCCGCGATCTCGTGCGGTCGATCGCGTCGAATTACCGTATCCCCTACTTCTCGATCTCGCCGACCTTTTCGGTCTGCCCGATTCACGGGTACATCAAGGGCGAGCATTTCGAGTGCCCGACGTGCAAGGCCGAGCGGGAGGAAGTTTTGCTGGGCCGCATAGCAGCGCTCGAGCAGGAGCGAAAGTCGGCGACGTCCGCCGAAACGAAGGCCTAAGCGTACACGCACCGCGTTCCCGAAAGGAGTCGCGGAAACTATACAAAAATTTGGGAGGGGATGGACATGAGAACTGTCGCGGAAATCGACGCCGACATCGCGAAGGCGAAGGCGGAATTGCAGGATGTGCACGGCACGCAAACCGAGGTGTACGCGCGCATCGTTGGTTACTACCGTTCCGTTCGCAATTGGAACAAAGGTAAGCGCGAGGAGTACCGGCACCGAAAGCTCTTCGTGGCCGATGAAGAGAGCGTCATCGCCCATCTTCGCGACGACTGCGCGCCCGAACCGCGGACGCAAGACGGTGAGGCTTCCGCCGTCGCCGGTTCCGCCGCGTCGTACGAACTGTACGTCCGCAAAACATGCCCGAACTGCCCGCCCGTCAAGGATCATTGCGCGAGTCTCAACGTCTCGGGGGAATTAGTCGACGTCGATCAACCGGAAGGACTCGAGCGCGCGGCATCCCGCGGGGTATACTCGACGCCGACCGCGATTTTTTATGACGCCGAGGGGAACGAGCTCGCCCGCGCGTACTCGACGCGAGAACTCTCGTCGCTCGACTGTCTCGCCCGAGCGGGAGAGCTGGCGACCGCGATAGCCTAGGCGCCGCGAGACCCCATGAAAGTCGGCCTCGCGAAGACGAGCCTCGTAAATTTCCCCGGTCGGGTCGCGGCGGTCGTTTTTTTGCCGGGCTGCAACCTACGGTGCCCGTTTTGCCATAACGCCGCGCTCGCCGCGGCAAGCGCGGTTTCCGGTCCCAAGGGAGACGAATCCGAAGGCGATTTCGTCGAGCTCGAGGAGGTCTTCGACCATCTCGAAAGGCGAAAGAACGTCATCAGCGGGCTCGCCATATCCGGTGGTGAGCCGGTTTTATCGTCGGCACTGTACCCGCTCATCGCGGCCGCGCGCGGCCTGGGCCTGGCGGTAAAGGTCGACACGAACGGCACGCTTTCGGACCGACTGTTCGCCATGCTCGAGAACGCGAAGCATTGTCCCGACATGATCGCGGTCGACGTTAAAACCTCGCCCGAGCGATACGCGGAACTCGCCGCCGAGCCGTCTGCGGGGGAACGCGCGGGAGGAGAGCTCCTTCGCACGCTTGATCGGCTTTCGAGGCCGAATCCGGGCTTCGCGCGCGCGGTGCGGGTCGAGTATCGAACGGTGCTCGTTCCCGGCCTCGCGGGCGAGTCTGAAATACGGGAAATTTCACGGCTCATCCCGAGCGGTGCCGATTGGCAACTCGCGAACTTCGCGACCGGCGCGTGCCTCGATCCGGCCTGGAACGCCATCGAGCCCTATGGTCCCCATGAAACGAAACGACTCATCTCGATCGCGCGCGAACGCTGTGCCGGGGCGAAACTTCGCTGAAGGAGACTTTCATGATCAATGTCATATTCATAGGGCTTGTCAGCTTTTTCACCGACCTCAGCACGGAGATGGTGTATCCTCTCGTGCCGCTTTTTCTCGCGAACGTCTACGGCGCCACGCCAGCGCTCATCGGGGTGATTGAAGGAGTCGCCGAAAGCCTCGCGAGCCTCCTGAAAGTGTTCAGCGGCTATTTAACCGACCGCTATCAAAAAAAGAAACCGCTCGCCTTCGCGGGGTACGCGACCGGGCTCGTTTACAAATTCGCGCTCATCCTTTCGGTATCGTGGGTCGGGGTTCTCGTCGCGCGCTCGATCGACCGCTTCGGCAAAGGCATCCGGACCGCGCCGCGAGACGTGCTCGTCAGCGAAAGCGCGGACGCGAAGACCCTGGGGAAGTCCTTCGGTCTTCATAAGGCGCTCGACATGGCGGGCTCGGCCGCGGGAATACTCGCGGCATTTTTCCTCGTCAGCATGTCCGACGGGAATTACGCCTACAAGAAAATATTCCTGTATTCCTGCGTGCCGGCGGTTTTCGCGCTTTTCATGTTCGCCTTTATCAAGGAAAAAAAGGCGCCGAGAGCGGCAAAAGAGCGCGTCAACCTCATGCAAGGGTTCAAGAAAATCGATTTCAACCTAAAGCTGTACCTGCTCGTGTCGCTGGTGTTCACCATCGGCAATTCCTCGAACACGTTTCTCCTTTTACGGGCGCAAAACGTCGGCTACTCGCCGGCGATGGTCATATTGCTTTACTTTATTTACAACGCGGTATCATCGATTTTCGCGATACCATTCGGAAAACTTTCCGACTCGTTCGGGCGTAAGCGCCTTCTCGTCGCCGGGTATCTCACGTTCGCGCTCGTGTACGCCCTGTTCGCCTTCGCGCCGACGAAACCCGCTATCCTTTCGGCGTTCGCGCTCTACGGACTTTTCACGGCCTTGACCGCCGGCGTCGAGCGGGCGCTCATCGCGGAAATCGCCCCGAAAGAACTAAAGGGAACGATGCTCGGCCTCCAATCCACGGTCGTAGGGATCGCCCTCCTTCCGGCGAGCGTCATCGCGGGCTTTCTCTGGACGGGATTCGGCGCGACCGTTCCGTTCGCGTTCGGATCCGCGATGTCTTTCGCGGCGGCGATCATCCTCCTATTCTTTCTCAAGGGAAAAAAAGAGCCCGCGTGAATCCCGCGGGCCCCGATCGATGCGCGAATAACGATGGCGCGAAAATGTGGGCTTAGGCGCCGCCGGCTATCATCCGCGCGGCCTTAGCCGTGAGTTCGGGCAGGTTCGTCAGATCGGCGCTCACGATGACGCGCGAGCCGTCCTTCGCGATGCCGCCGATCGCGTCTATCCAGTTTTCCGACAGTCGAAGGTTCGCCGCGCGCTCCCCTCCCTCCGTCGTCACCGACGCGGCGACGGCGCGAATTCCCTCCGCCGTCGCCTTCGCGACCGACACGATTTCAGTCGCCTCGCCTTCAGCCTCGTTCACCATGCGCTGGAGCTCGCCCTGGGATCGGTTGACCGCTTCCTCGTACGCCGCCTTGGACAGGTTTATTTTCGTTTCCATCTCGCCGAGCGAGCGGGCGATTTCCGCGCGCTTTTCCCGCTCGGCCTTCATCTGCGCCTCCATGGCGTCCATGATGGATTCCGAAACCTTGATATTCTGTATCTCGTAGCGCGTTACCTTGACGCCCCAAGGATCCGACGCCTCGTCGACCGCTTTCACCACCTGCACGTTGATTTGATCGCGAGCCTCGAACGTGTTGTCGAGCTCAAGCTGGCCGATGACGGAGCGCATCGTCGTTTGGGCGAGCAGCACCGTCGCGTAGCGATAGTCTCGGATACCGTAACTCGCCTTTTTCGGGTCCATGACCTGAAGATAAAGCACCCCGTCTACCCGCACGCGCACGTTGTCCTTCGTGAAGCAATCCTGCGCGGGAACGTCGATCGACTGCTCCTTCAGCGTTTGATGGTAGCGCACGCGGTCGAAAAACGGCACGAGGACATGGAAGCCGGCCTCGAGCGTGCGGCTATAGCGGCCAAGCCGCTCGACGATGAGCGCGGTTTTGTTGGATACCACGCGAATGCTCCTGAAAAGGGTAATCACGAAAACGAAGGCGAAAACCCCGAAAACGATGAACAAAGGCATGTAAGGATATAAGCTCATGATCATTTGCCTCCCTTCGCGGCGCCGACCGAAGGCCGTTTCATAAGGTCGGCGACGGCGGCGATACCCGAGATGGTTTCTGGATAGACGGATACGTCGCATTGCGCGAGCGTTTTGCGGAAGCGATCGATGTAGCTCTCAGCGAGCCTGATGCCCATCGCGGTCTTTCCTCCCGGAACCGCGAGCGCGTCCGCGACGAGCTGCAAGCCCTCCGCGGTCGCCTTGCTCGTTATCTCGATCGCCTTCGACTTTCCCTCGGCCAAGTTGATGCGCCGCTGCTTTTCGCCCATGGAGCGGTTAATCGCGTCCTGTCGGTCTCCGAGCGACACGTTAATGCGCGCCTGCTGCTTTCCCTCGGATTCGAGAATGCTCGCCCGCTTCATCCGCTCCGCGCGCATCTGGCTTTCCATCGCCTCAAGGATCGTCTCGGTCGGCGTGATATCGCGTAT
>QKAR01000125.1 GCA_003246335.1 Spirochaetales bacterium
CTCGTTTCTTTCCACAGATCGAATCTGTTGAGCGCTCGATTGGGCTGATTGAAAAGTGAATATACCGGTCCCGCGCCGACCCGTTGTCCGTTCTTCATGATCACGAACTCGGTGCGCCCGATATTCCGCATAAGGATACCGATAGCGATATTTACCCACGCATGCGTAAGATAATAATCTTGATTTCCCGGAATCTGCATCGCCTCTGCAAAGGGTTCGTCATCCCCTTCGCGTGAGCCTGTAGGAAAACCTTCGAGCGCCTTCCGTATCCCGGCAGTGAAATCCGCGAATCGCATCAGGCTCTAGCCGCCTTCAAGACCGTTCCTGATCCGTTCGCCGCGATTGCCCGACAGCCTCCTTGAATCATATTTTTACATTGCTGAAACATTATCGTAACACTCCTTTAGGGTACACGCAATTCTCAACACACAAAAATCATAAACAAATCACGCCGTACTGGACCTGGCTGAAAATCGCGTAGCGCATCGCGTCCATGTAATGGTCATTCACCTTCACGATCTGATTCGCCTCGTCGCGCGCATAATCCGCAATTTCTTGCAGCACGCCCGTGCATTTCGCACACACGAAAAACTGGTTGCGCTCCATGAGCGCGCAGATGTAATCAATTCCGGAATCAACTGAATTATTCGCCTTCACCCCGCCAGAGATTTCCTGAATGCGTTCCCCGCCTGCCGGATCGCAGAAGGTCGGGAACACGTTCACGGAACCATCGTCGTTTTCGTACCAGCCCTGTTCGGTCAGTTCTTCGTTGAAGGTTCTCGTCGGCACGTTGTACGCGCCATAGTCGGCGATCACATACACCGCCTCACCAATCCAGCCGACCTTCACGTTCGTGATATTGAGCCCGAAGTCCTGTCCCGCTGTCACCATGTCGTACCGCTCGGGCATCTCTTCAGGAAGGAGGATCATCTCTTCGGTAAACTTCTCGTAGACCACGCCCTCGGCTTTTACCCAGAGCCCGTCCCGGAATCGCGCCTTCTGTTTCTCCGGCATCGTGTCGAGTATGTCCTCGATGTAGTCCGCCGCAAGGTTCTCCGCATTATCGGCGGGATTCAAAAGCATCGAGGCATAGAGTTCCGGCTTCAAAAGCGGTGTATCAGTTCTCGCCTCGATCTTCCGGATAAACACCTTGTACGCCCAGTGCATCGGGCTTGCCGGATTGCAGTCGTACAGGAACAGGTTCCGGCAGCCCTGTATGTTCATCGCGAGGCGGCTGTACGCGACGTTCACCGCCGCATACGAAATCTGGCTCACCTCGTTGAAGTAAATCGTGTTGTATTCATGCCCCAGAATCTTGTCGACCTGTTCCTTGTCGCCAAGACCGCCGATCCAAATTTCCGAACCGTTCCACAATCGCACGTAATTATCATGAGCGACCAACTTGAATCGTTTGACGCCCACGATCTTCTTGAGCCAGGGCATCATCGTCTCGTGCAATACCGAAGACCTGGCGTCCTTCGTCCGAAGGCGGCAAATCAAATGCCGACTTCCCGCGTACCGCACGGCGCGATAAATGATGACGATCACGAGAATCGTCGTCTTGCCGCTCCGCGATCCTCCGAAGAGAAGAATGTGCTTCGCGCCTGTTTTGAGGAGGCGAAGCGCCGTTCTCTGTACGCTCGTCGGATGGAATACGTTTTCAAGGATTCCCGGCAAGCCGCTCATACTCAAAGACCCTTGAAGTCGTCGTCGAAGATGATTTCGAGTTGGCCCGGCGCTTCATCGCCGTCGTTTTTCTTGCTGTCCTTGCCGTAGATCGTGCGTTCCATCTCGAAGGCAGTTTTGATAAACTCAAGCGCGTTAGTCTGAGTTACTTCGTCTTTTTCAAGGGCCTGCAATTTTTGTTTGCCTTTTTCGAGAAGAAGACCCGTTGCGCTCAGGAATTGCTTTTCTCGCTCGACGTATTCTTTTTCTCTTTCAGCCCGCCTGAGGCCGTCGAGGTAGGTGTCATAGGCACCGCATCGCTTGACCCAGTCATACTTCGACGACCACTTGCACCACACACCGTAGCGGGAAGCGGGTATCCCGTTCAGCGCAAGCGCCTTCAGGATACCCCGGTCCCGACCGTAATCACGATAGAGACAGAAGGCGTTCCATGCCGCATTCGTCTCACTGTCTTGCCTTTCCCACTCGTCGGAAATGGATCACCTCCTTCCGGGTTTCATTTTTTCTAAGAATCAAGTTCCAGCACGCACAAGCCACGGATAATCCTGATGGCGTTCTCGAATTCAGCCGCCCACTCTTCATTCCCCGTTTCGCTCGCGTGCGCCTTCCTCTTTTCCAGAAACTTTACCGCACGCTTGATCCCGTCAAGCGTCAGATACGGTTTCTTCATGTTCCGTTCACCTCCTCTTCCGAATTTCCATTTCGCGCCCTACTCGCAAAAGAGAACCGGTTCAGAAATTCACTTGCAGACATAGAATACCGCCAGAGTTGAAATCCTAATTTACCCAATTCTTCGTGTTGAACCGGTTTTTTCCTAAACTAATTCTATGTTAAGGATCTTTCTCGCCAAATCGTTAGCTTTACCGCTTCGTTTTTCTCCCGGGGGAGGGAGGGATTATGCGGCCAGTGCCGGAACCCCGCAAGGCCAAGGCAAGCTCACTCGGTCGCTTCGCTTCCTCGTTCGGCCTTGCGTGAACCCGGCACTGTCCAAAGAGTTTTTTTCGTCCCCCGGGAGAAAAATAAAGGGGGCGGTCCGCTCTTTTATTTCAAGGCGTTTACAGCTTTGAAATCTTCGAGGACCAAAGGAGTTAACGTATGGGCGATTTGGCATTGCAACAAGAGGAGCGCGTCGAGACGTTCGAGCGCGAAGAAAGCAGGTTCGAACAAAAATGGTCGAAATCATTTTACGAGTCGGAACCATTATTTTTGTTTCCGATGCATTGTGATGAGAACGGCGTCAAGACGTTTGAAATCTCAAGTTCCGCCTGGCAGTTCGGAGTTCAAACACCGCTTATCATCTCAAGCGGTCTATACGTACATCACATCATGAACAGGGTAAAAAATCCGGTAAAGAATATCGAAACACTCTGCCATGCGTTTCTCTACGCGGTGGACTGTGAAACGCGTGATCGGTGCATGATCAATTTCACGGTTCCCGGTAATGGCACTCCACCATACAAGGCCTGCGCCCATATGCGCGGATTCAGAAACCAGAATATTTTCATCGAGTGGGTTCCGGAATAAAAAAAGGCGGCCGGAACTTTACAGCCCGGCCGCCTTGCACTATCCGCAAGTCGAAAATCATTTACTCTCGATCCCACCCGAAATCCGGTTGAAGGTGATACGTTCCGTTTTCGTGATCGATACCGGCATCCCCTCGTGAATGGTAATCTCGAAACCGAACGTACCGAACTTTTTCTTCTTGCACTGCTCGCGCACCCACTCGACGAGCTCTTCGGTAAAAGAGTCCTTCGAATATTTCACGGCTGCACCACCTTCGTACCGATCCAGCTCTCTGGCTCGCGCCGATACTGGTCGAGCCAATCGAGAAGATCGGAGCGCTTGAAAAGCGTTCTCGATCCCATCTTTATGAACGGAATCTTTTTTTTCCAGACATAATGATAGAGCGTCGAGGTGCCGCACTTTAGAAACCGCGCGGCGCCCTCGACATCAAACACATCATCAATGACATTGACAGCCTGACATTTTTCACCATCGGACAATCCGGAAATCCTCCTCATTTGTATCGCTTTGTACCGCATCAGTGTACGCCCTGATTCCCGAAGTAAAACCACACCGTTCTTCCGAACTGCCCGAAAAAAACCTGAACTAATTCTATGTTTGTCTTACGAACACCACTTGAACGCATCGACGACGGCTGTTTCAAGCTCGTTGAGATCCGCTTCCGTTTTGTGATCTGCATAGTGACGCGTCATAGCTGCATCCAGATGACCGAGCGCAAGCTGAGCTTTTCGCTCTTCGACGCGATCCGCGATTTCCTTCGCGTAATAATGCCGCCAAGAATGAAATACGATATTTCGGTTCTTGCGCATCTCCTCGGAAATATTCGCTTTCCGTAGCGCATCCTTGAAACCCTCGATCAAAACATTTTCGACGATTGGTTTGTCCTCAAGCGATCCGTAAAAGAGGAACCGTTCAGGATTCCATTTGTAGGGATTCTTTTTTACGAGCTGCACGATTGCCTTGCGGACGTTCGGAAGGAGCGGGACGGCGCGAACCTTCCCGTTCTTTGGCGTCTTGAGCCCGTCGAGCGTACTCCAGGAATGATGCACATAGATGCGTCTTTTCGTTATGTCGCACATTCTGAGAGCCAGAACCTCGCCCATACGAAGCCCGCACGTCATCGCGATCAAACTTCCAACCCTTGCCCGCTCATCATTCCACTTGATCTCGAAAACCTTCTTCGCCTCTTCCGGTGTAAGAATGTCCCGAAGCTTTATCTCCTTGCCGTATTGCGTAAGGCTGGTGCAAGGATTCTCGCTGAGCTTTTTCGTGGCAACCGCCCACTTGAATGCGGTTTTCCCGACGATCAGGATATGATTGAGCGTTCCCGTCGAAAGCTTCTTGTCGTACAAATGGGATTCAAATGCCTTGAGATCCTCAGTCGTCGTATCCTCAAGAAATTTCGCCTCGCCAAAAAATTCTTTCCAGTAGGCGACACGATTCAAGGAATCGTAGCAATGCCGCTTTCCGATACGCTGCTTGTGAATAAGCTTGTCTTTGACATAGGGACTGTCATCATAGGTCCAGAAGTTTTCGAGGAAGGGGACCAGCAAGCGTTTTGAGATAACCGGAGTTGGTTTTGTTTCGGCGGGAAGAACCATCGTCGTCCCGTAGCCCTGCAAGGCGAGCGACTTTGTAATCCGGTCAAGCTCTGCTTTCCCGAGTTTTCCACCTTCAAGCAGCGACATGAACGACTGGACGGTAGCAACCGTCTCAACAGGCTTCTTTCCTTCCCGAGAGGGAAATCCATGTTGCAGCCAATTACAGGCTACCTTCATGGCCTCGGTATAGTTACGCTGTCTTGTTGAAAGAGCTGTGAAACGCTCGTGCATCTGTTCATTTGAGAACTGGACGTAATAAATGCCGCGCTTTGATCTGTAAATGTAAAAAGGGCGCATACAAACCTCACAGAGCAAGAGCTGTTCAGCGTTTGCTGAAACTCTTGCTGAAAGTGATTCAATTCGTATACGCCCTTCTTTGAAGGGAAGTACGTAATTCCTTGCACCGCAAGGACTTAATAATGGGCCCACCTGGAGCTCTAACCAACTGAGCTATAGGCCCGACTCGCGAGCGAAATACCCGCGAAAATGTCTTAAAAATATACCGGAACTCGTCTTCAGGGTCAAGGTAGCAAATTTTACTTGGCGACTCGCGCGCATTCGCAATAATTTTCGCTTGACAGTAGGCGAATTGACCGATATAGTCTTATCAAGAATGATTCCTAATAAAGCGACATACCGGACAACGCCTCAAAAAAAAGCGCTTCTCTCCCTTTTGCGTTCGACGAAGGCGCACCCGACCGCCGCTTGGCTATTCGATCGCCTCAGGCTCGAAATGCCCGACGTCAGCCAAGGCACGGTGTATCGCAATCTCTCCGTTCTGGCGGAGGAAGGGGTCATTCGCGTGCTGCGCAACGGAAGCGCGCAGGATCGGTTTGACGCCGACGTCAGCGAGCATTACCATGTGATATGCGAATCGTGCGGTAAAGTCGAGGATATATCCGTCAACGTGCGGACCGACGCTAACTCGGAGGCGGAACGCGCGAGCGGGTACGAAATCCATTCACATCGGCTCGATTTTTACGGCGTCTGTCCCGATTGCCAGCGACGCGCGGCGGTCGGCGACGACGCGGAATAATACGGCAATTCGCGCGGGGTATCCCGCGCTTAAAAAAACTCTCTACGGGGGATACATGATGAAATCGGTAAAAGGCACTCAGACGGAAAAAAACATTCTCGCCGCGTTCATCGGCGAATCGCAGGCGCGCAACAAGTACACCTACTGGGCGAGCAAGGCAAAGGACGACGGATTCATTCAGATTCAGCAAATCTTCGAGGAAACCGCCAACCAGGAAAAAGAGCACGCTAAGCGCCTATTCAAGTTCCTTGAGGGCGGCGCGGAAGTGAACGCCGGAGCGGGCGGGCACGCGGGCTTCATCGGCACGACCCTCGAAAACCTCACGCAAGCCGCCGGCGGCGAAAATTACGAGTGGCAGCACATGTATCCCGATTTCGCGAAAGTCGCGCGCGCCGAGGGCTTCGACGTCATCGCGACGGTGATGGAAAGCATCGCGATTGCCGAGAAGCAGCACGCCAAGCGCTACGAGGCGTTCATCAAGCACCTCGAGGACAACGACATGTGGGTGCAGGAATCCCCCACGACCTGGCGCTGCATCAACTGCGGTTTCATCTACGTCGGCAAGGAAGCCCCCAAGGCGTGCCCCGCCTGCGCGCATCCGCAAGCGTACTTCGAGCGCCTCGGCGAGAACTGGTAATTTTTTAAAAAAGGGGGAACGCCCCCACCGAGCGAAATAAAAAAGGCGGCCGCCTAAGCGGTCGCCTTTTTTATTTCGCCAGTTGACCGAGGGCGGTCGTCGTTCGGGCAACACCCGCGGCTCCCCCTCGCTTCGAAAATTCGTTAGGAGAACGAACGCCGTCGTTTTCCTAACGAACTTTCTCCGCTACCCCCTCGTCCGGGGCTAGTTCATCCGCGAGTCGGCCTTCAAGACCGCGTTCAGCATGACGCTCGCCCCGGCCGTGCATTGCTTCGGTGAGGTATACTCGATCTCGCAATGGCTGTGGCCGTCTTTCGACGGGACGAAAATCATCGTGGTCGGCATCAGGTACGAGACGAACTGCGCGTCGTGGCCGGCGCCGGAATTAATGTATTGGTTCGAGATGCCGAGCTCGTCGGCGCTTTCCTTCACGTAGGAAACGAGGTTCTTGTCGAAGTACACGGTGTCCCGTTCCCACGCGAGGGCGGTCTCGGTGCGGCACTTCGCGATTTCCTTCGGGATGCCCTTGAGGATATCGACCACTTGGGCGACGACCTCGGGCTTTTCGTGTCGCGCGTCGATCGAGAAGTCGACCTCGTCGGGGATGACGGTGTGCACGCACGGATGGCACTTAATCTCGCCGGTCGTGTAGACGAGATCCTTCGGGAGCTTGTCGAGCTGTTCGTGAAGGTGGATCAAAAGCTGCGCCGACGCGAACAGGGCGTCCTTGCGGTAGCTCATCGGCGTGGTGCCGGCGTGGTCCGCCTGGCCGTAGGTGCGCACGCGGTAATTGCACATGCCGAGCACGCAGGTGACGACGCCGATGTCCTTTTTCGCGGCCTCGAGGATCGGGCCCTGCTCGATGTGGAGCTCGAACATCGCGAGGTAATCCTTCGGGCTCAGTCGGTTTTTCTCGCTCCCCTTGTAGGGGCTCGCGTCGAGCGCCATCGCGAAAGTCTGTGAGGGATCGAGGACGCTCTTCGAGGCGAGCATTTTCGCCTTGTCGAACTTTCCGGTGACGACGCCCGAGCTCATCATCGCCGGCGGGTACAAAGAGCCTTCCTCGTTCGTCCAAATCATTGCGGTGATGGGATGCCGGTGGGGAATCTTGCTCGCCGCGATGGTTTCGAGAACCTCCATGGCGCCCATGACGCCGAGTATGCCGTCGTAATTGCCGCCGTTCTTGACGGAGTCGCAGTGCGACGCCATGACGATTCGCTTGAGTCCCGACTCGGTGCCGGGGAGGGTCGCGTACATGTTCGCCATGTCGTCCGTCTCGATCGTCGCGCCGATCGCCTTCATCCGTTTCGCGAATTCGTCCCGTGCCTGGTGGGCCTCGGGAGATAGGGAGTAGCGGGTGATGCCACCGTGTCCGGCGTCGCCGAATTTGGAGAAGGTGTCGATTTTATCCTTCATCCTTTTTTCGTCGCATTCAAACATCGCAGGGGCCTCCTATGCCTAAGGTTGGTAATTTTGAAAGCGCCGATCCTATTGGGATCGGCGCGTCGGTTTGTCTTATAAGTCTTCCGGATCGCGCTGCACGGCGCAGTTCGCGAGGAGCCACTTCACCTCGGTCGTGGTAACGAAGAACGTTCTGTCCTTGTCGCCCGTGCCGTTCTCGAACGTGAGAAGGAAGGCGTCGCCCCAGTCGTTGAGGTACACGCGGCGTTTCGCGTATTCTTTCGCCATGTCGCCCGAGAATACTTTTTTAAGCCGGTCGTTCTCCTGCACGAAGCCGAAGATTTTCCCGTCCCATTTCACCGGGACGTTAATCTCCTCGGCGAGCTTCGCGGAAAGTTCCAGCTCCACGGGGATATCCGCGCTCTGGCGGGATTCCGCCCACATGCGCTTGCCGACCGTGCGGAAAAGCGCGGTCGGGAGATACTCTTCGAGCTTGACGAATTCGATGACGCTGTGACGCGCCGTCGCGACTCCGGGGCCCGCTTTTTTTTCGGCGAACACCGCCCGAAACATGGCGAGAATTTCCGCCTGGTTCGGCGGGACCGCGCAGTTTCCGATGTTCTTCGACGCGGCCGCCTTCGCGGAAAATTTCTCAAGCTCCGCGTCGGTGATTTTTTCCTTGTCGCCGAGCAACCCCTCAAGCACGTAGGCAAGCCCCGAGAGCGAGCTCATTTTGAGCGGGTCCAGGACTTTCTTCACGAGGTC
>QKAR01000020.1 GCA_003246335.1 Spirochaetales bacterium
TTTTTTGCGCATAAACCATTTTCCGGAGAGCTCTTTTTCTGAGTGAGGGTAGCGCGCAACCGCAGTGCGCGCGGAGGGGGAGCCGCGGGCTTCGCGGCAGAAATTGGGCGGAGTTATCGCACGGTCGCGGGGGGCGCAACGAGGGCGCGGGAACCGCGCGCCCTCGTTGCGCATTGCGCTTCCCCTTTTTCCCTTAAAACGTATCGGGCGCGACGTTACCACCAGCGATTAAAGACGCGGACGGTCGGCGCGGGGCGATAGGCACGGCCGCGATAGCCGACGCGCGCGATGTGGGCGCGAAGGAGGCGGACGGCGCCGCGCGCGGGATAGGTCAAGACGCCCAGGGCGCGGAGGATGAAAGACCGCAATTTCGTTCGTTCGCTCATGAAACCCTCCTTATTTGCTTAAAAAATACCTCCCGATTGTCCGATTTCCGTGAGCGGCGCGTTAAAGTTTCGTGAAAGCGGCGGCAACGGCGCGGAAACCCCGCGCGCTTGACCGCGGGGGCCTGGGGCGCGAAACTGAACGTAAGAGGCGGAGGGATTGCCGATGAAAAAAACGTTTCGCGCCGGGGCGCTCGCGTTCGCGCTCTTTTCGTGCTTTTTGGCCCACGGGCAGGACCGCAACGTGACGGTCTTGCGGTTTTCGTATCCCGCGGGCGACGAGACGGCCGAAACGCTCGCGGCAACGGCCGAAAGCGTCATCGCGCGGGGAATCAAGTATTTAGGCACGTACCGCCTGCTCCCGACGCCCGCGTACGCCGTGGGGACGAGCGCGGAAAAACTCGCCGCTTTCGCTCGCGCGACCGCGAGCGAATACGTCGTGTTCGGCAGCCTGAAAACGGGAACCGCCGGCGAAACCGTCATCGAGGGAGCCGTGTACAGCTCCGTGGACGGCTCGCGCGCCTTGTTCCGCGAGACGGCGGATAGCGCCCTCGCCATTTTCGGCGCCGCGGACGCGCTTTCGCTTTCGATCCTTTCGGAGGTATATCGCGTCGAGGTTTCCTACGGCGCGCTTTCCGTGCGAATGCCCGCGGGCATAGCGCGCTGGGACGTGTACGTGAACGGGACGCTCGCCGCCTCGAACGCTACGGCCGTGGCGAACGTGCCGGCGGGCGAAGTCCGCGTGCGCGTCGTTTCGCGCTCCGGCGCGAGCGCGGGGCAAATCGTCTATGAGGACGCGGTACGGGTCGCGGGCAACGAGAGTTCGCCGATCGCCGTGACGTGGCAAAGTCCCGCCGAAAAAATAGCCGGCCGGACCGACCGAGGCGCGCTGACGGTGACGAGCGAGCCGGTCGGGCTCATCGTCGCCGTGGACGGCGGGGCGCCGAAGCCGACGCCCTACTCCGTCGAGGTCGCGCCCGGGACGCACGCGCTCGAGACCTTCGTTTCCGTCATAAACGACCGCTATTACGGCGAGCGGGAAGAATCGGCGATCGCCGTCGCGGCCGGGAGGGAAACGGTGGCGAGCTTTACCCCGCGATCGGAAAACGCGCCGCTCTCGATACCGTCGGCCGCGGAAACTTGCGCGTTTTACCTCGACGGAACGCCCATTCCGGTTACCGCCGCGCGGCCCTACGAATGTCCCGCCGGCTGCTATTACTTGACGGTAATCAAGGACGGGGAGCCGGTTTTCGCGCAGTACGTGTGGATCGAGCGGAAAGTCGGCTATTCCTACGAATGGGGAAAGACGATCGCGACGGCCCATGAAATCGAGAGTCGCGCGATTCCGTGGAAAATCGACGCCGGCGCCTGGACGGGAGTCACGGCGTTTTTCTCGACGACGCGGCCAAGCGCGTATGGGGGCGACGATGCGTACGGCATAACGTCGGTGCAGATGGCGCGGGACGGAAAGTACGCGTATTGGCGCGTCGTCTTTAACGGGAAAAATCCCTTGAGCGCCGCGCGGTCCGGCGATTCCGGCGCGCTCGCACAACTTACGGTAAAGAACGCCATGGATTACCGAAATCTCACCCTGACGGTATCGGGCCAGGGCCCGGGCCAAGCCGCCTATTGGAACTATAAAACGGATCGGTCGGAATCCTTCATCGGCGGACCCGACAAAATTTCTGGGGAGGGCGAAATCGTCGCGCGAGTCGCGCTCAAAACGCTGCGCAAGCGCGTCGCTATCGCATCCGGAGAGTCGGTAAAGGAGACTTCGCTCACGCTGGCGGACCCAAGCTGGAAACGACCGCTGTACGTTCCCTTAGGATACGTAAATTACGCTTTCCTTGCGGAATGACGGCGCGGAACCTATACTAAAAGCATACGTTTATCAAAAACAGGAGTTGTTTTGATGGAAAACGAATCGAAAAAAGACGGTAAAAATACGCTGTCCGCGAAGGCCCCGCTGAAAAGGGACGCCTCCGCGATCAAGCGATCGTTCGCGCATCATATGGAATACTCGCTCGGCAAAGACGAGTTCAGCGGCACCGATCACGACACCTACTCGAGTTTGGCGCTCGCGACGCGCGACCTCTTAATCGAACGGTGGATAAAGACCCAGCAAACGTACTATAACGAAAACGCCAAGCGCGTATATTACCTTTCCCTCGAATTCCTGATCGGCCGGAGCCTTGGCAACAGCCTCGTGAACCTCGGCATGTACGGCGAGGCGCAAAAAGCGATGAAAGAGCTCGGCTACGACCTCGAGGAACTGCGCGAGCGCGAGTGGGACGCGGGGCTCGGGAACGGCGGACTCGGGCGGCTCGCTGCCTGCTTTATGGACTCCCTCGCGACGCTGGAATTACCCGCCGTGGGCTACGGCATTCGCTACGACTATGGCATTTTCTTTCAGAGCATCCGAAACGGCTACCAAGTCGAGACGCCGGATAACTGGCTCAGGCTCGGCAACGTGTGGGAGTTTCCCCGGCCGGAATACACCTACGTCGTCGACTTTTACGGCCGCGTCGAGTACTTTAACGACCCGCAGGGCCGACTCCGCAAGCGCTGGGTCGACACGGAGCAGATCGTCGCCGTCGCGTACGACACGCCGGTGCCCGGTTACCGCAACAACACGGTAAACAACCTCCGGCTCTGGTCGGCGAAGGCCTCGCGAGAGTTCGACCTCAACTACTTCAACGACGGAGACTACATCAAGGCGGTCTCGCAAAAATCGATGTCGGAGAACATCACGAAAGTGCTCTACCCCAACGACAACATGTTCGAGGGAAAGGAACTCCGGCTGAAACAGGAATTTTTCTTCGTGTCGGCGACGCTCCAGGACATTATCCGCCGCTTCAAGAAAACCCATGCCGATTTTTCCGCCTTCCCGAACAAAATCGCGGTTCAGCTGAACGACACGCACCCGGCCATCGCCATTCCCGAGCTCATGCGGCTCTTCGTCGACGTGGAGGAACTGGAATGGGACGAGGCGTGGACCATCACCGCCCAGACTTTCGGCTACACGAACCATACGGTCCTCCCCGAAGCCCTGGAAAAGTGGTCGGTCGAGCTGCTCGGCAAAGTGCTTCCGCGCCACCTCGAGATCGTCTTCGAGATCAACCGGAGATTCCTCGAAAGCGTCGCGGGAAAATTCCCCGGGAACACGGAACTCCTTCGGGACCTTTCGATCATTGAGGAAACGAACGAAAAAAAAATCCGCATGGCGAACCTCGCGATCATCGGAAGCCACTCGGTAAACGGCGTCGCGGCCCTTCACACGCAAATCCTGAAGGATACGGTATTCAAGGGGTTTTACTCCGTGTGGCCGGAGAAGTTCAACAATAAGACGAACGGCATCACGCAGCGACGCTGGCTTAAGCTCTGTAACCCGGAACTCTCGAGCCTCATCACCGAGGCGATCGGGCCCAAATGGACGACCGACCTTTTCGAGCTGAAAAAGCTAATACCGCTCGCCGAGGACGCCGCGTTCCGGCAAAAATGGGCGGCCGTCAAAAGGCAAAAGAAAGAGCAACTCGCGCAATATATCTTCAGCCGAAACGGCGTTGAGGTTGATCCCGACTCCATGTTCGACATTCAGGTAAAGCGCATTCACGAGTACAAACGCCAGCTTCTGAACGCGCTGCACGTCGCGACGCTCTACAACCGCATCGCGGATAATCCTGAAGGCGACTTCGTGCCGCGGACGGTCGTATTCGCCGGCAAAGCGGCGCCGGGCTACGCGATGGCGAAGCTCATAATTAAGTTCATCAATTCCATAGCCTCTATCGTGAACGCGGACCCGCGCGTGCAGAATAAGCTGAAGGTGGTTTTCCTGCGGAACTACGCGGTGTCGAACGCGGAAAAAATCATCCCGGCCGCGGACCTTTCCGAGCAAATCTCCACGGCCGGCACCGAGGCGTCCGGCACGGGCAACATGAAGTTCGCGCTGAACGGAGCGCTCACCATCGGCACGATGGACGGCGCGAACGTCGAAATCCGCGAGGAAGTGGGCGAGGACAATATTTTCATCTTCGGCCTTGAGTCCGACGGCGTGAAAAAACTCGTCGCGGACGGCTATGACCCGCAGGAGTACTACTACAAGAATACCGAACTCAAACGCGTGCTGCTGCAGGTTCAGCACGGATTCTTCTCACGCGAGCAGCCGGACCTCTTTAAGCCGATATCGGACGCGCTCCTGTACGGCGGGGACCGGTATCTCCTGCTCGCCGATTACGAATCGTACGTGAAGTGCCAGGACCGCGTCGCGTTCCAGTTCCGGGACCGCGACGCGTGGGCGCGCATGTCGATTTTGAACACCGCGAACATGGGTAAGTTCTCGACCGACCGCACGATCGCCGAATACGCGAAGGATATTTGGGGCGTAACGCCGGTGCCGATCAAGGATTGAAGGATTGAAGGATTCCCGCGCGGACACGACGTTTCTCGCGCGGTTTTTTTTCGCGTTACGCGCGCGTTCGACGAGACCGCGGGAATCGGAAAAACAACGAGTGCGTTGGAAACGCCACAGTCGTCCGAGAAACCGACAGTCGGGCGCGAACGCGGTAAAACGAAACTTTCGTTGTGGATGCTTCTTTGTGGGGATAAGCGGATGAAGGGAGTCGAACCCTCGTCACGAGCTTGGGAAGCTCGGGTAATAGCCGTTATACGACATCCGCGAAAGATAGAATCACTATACCTTCGCGAACATACCTTGTCAATGAGAAATCTCCCGAGAACGAAGCCAGTTTGATCGGGTTTGACTCAAACAGCATGCCTGGAAAAGGCGCGGCTCGTTGGCGTTCGGGGTGAGGGAACGGTTAACCGCGCAAAAA
>QKAR01000019.1 GCA_003246335.1 Spirochaetales bacterium
GGCCGAGGAGCATCCGCACGCATTCCTGGACTTGGCGCTTTTCCGCCCGCGCGACGCCGACGACGGCGGCCTTTATCGCGTGCGGGGTAAACTCTCCCAACGCGATCCCGCGAAGGGAAAGCGCGAGCGTGACTACCCCGCGCGCCTCGGCGACGCCCATGGCGCTCGTGACGTTTTTCGCGAAATACAGCGTTTCCATGCCGGCGCTCACCGGCCGGTATTCGTCGAGCACGGCGTTGAGCTGGTCGAAAATGAGGCGCAGCCGCTCGCCGTGCGGCGAGGTCGACTGCGTGGAAATAACGCCATGCGCGATATGTGAGACGCGTCCACCGCCGAAGGAGACGATCCCATATCCCGTCGACGCGAGACCAGGATCAATGCCGATGACGACGCGAGAAGAAGTACGCATACCGCGATAATACCGCAAAAAACCCCGGCTGACCAGAACGCCGCGGCGAAAAAAAAAAGCGCCCCGAGGGGCACCTTTCAATTTAGGACAGGAGTACTTACTCTTCTTCGAATCCCTCGGGGATATCGAGATTCGAGTACACGTTCTGAACGTCGTCGTTTTCCTCAAGCTTATCGATGAGCTTGAGAACCTTGCGGGTCGTGTCGACGTCGAGCGTGGAATAGGTATCGGGAACCATCGAAATCGAGGCGGAAAGGGATTCATAGCCCTTTGCCTGGAGAGCCTCGAGGGTTTTCTCGAAATTGACGGGATCGGTGGTCACCGTGATCACGCCGTCGTCGTTCGCAATGTCATCGGCGCCCGCTTCAAGCGCGTCTTCCATCAGTTTATCCTCGCTGACCACGGCCGCGTCGTATTCGATCTGGCCGAGGCGCTTGAACATATAGGAAACGGAACCGGTAGCGCCTAAGTTTCCGCCATTCTTGGAAAAGAGATTGCGGACGTCGGCCGCGGCGCGATTCTTGTTATCGGTAAGGACTTCGACGAGAACGGCAACTCCGCCCGGTCCATATCCTTCGTAGTTCAGTTCTTCGTAGGTCGCGGCCCCGAGTTCTCCGGTTCCCTTCTTGATCGCGCGCTCGATGTTGTCTTTCGGCATGTTCGCGCCGCGCGCTTTAAGAATAACGGTACGAAGTCGGGGGTTAGTGTTCGGATCACCGCCGCCCATGCGAGCCGCGATGGAAATTTCCTTGATGAATTTCGTGAATGCTTGACCGCGTTTCGCGTCGGCAAGACCTTTGGCGTGCTTAATCGTCGCCCATTTACTATGTCCTGACATGATGTCTCCTTATATACAAAGGCAAAAAACCGATTTTTATAATTTTATCATAATAAAAAAAAGCATGTCAAGGCGCGAAAAAAGTATCGTTTAGGCGAAAACAATACTTTATACCGCATCCAGCATGCTTTCTGGAAAAAAATGTGGGAAAAAGAATCAAGGTCGGCCGGCAGAAATTCCTTTCTCGATCACGCCGATAACCTGCTGCTCGTACCATTCCGGGGAATAGGGAAAGTGTCCGCGCACGACCGGTCGAAGCCGCGCGTCAAGAACGTCTTTGCACGACTCACATACGTCGAATTCTCTTATTTGAAAGTAAGATCGCGTCGGAATGGGATCTTCGATTGCATTCCCACAGATGTCGCAATATAGAGTTTTCATATCATACTCCTGGACTAAAACGTATATTTTATGATACCGCATCATATATCTTTTGTCGAGTCGGTTTTTTATGCTAAAATTCATTTAATAGGAACGGATGATGCACGTCACGATTATCGCGGAAATAGGAACGGGTCACAATGGAGACCCTAAAAAGGCGAAAGCGCTTATCGACGCCGCCGTCGACGCCGGGGCGGACTGCGCGAAATTTCAAATCGTCTACGCCGATGAAATACTTCACCCCAACACCGGGACGGTCCCCCTCCCCGGCGGCGACATCAGGCTCTATGACCGATTTCGGGAACTAGAAGTGCCTCCCGCCTTCTTCGCGGAAATGTCCGCATACTGCGCGGTCAAAGGCATCGAATTTCTCTGCACCCCGTTTGGGATTCGCAGCGCGCGCGAACTTCGCGCGCTCAACCCGAGGCGGGTTAAAATCGCCTCGCCGGAGCTTAACCATTACACCCTGCTTGAGGAAACCGCGGGTTGGGAAAAACCATTAATCCTTTCGACCGGCGTGTCCCGACTCGCGGACATCGAGCGGGCGCTCGAGATCACTAAGGCTGCCCCATCGCGGACGATTCTCCATTGCGTGACGAGTTATCCCGCGCCCGAAACCGACTACAACCTCAACGTAATAGAAAATCTTTCCCGCATTTTCGGCGTTCCCGTCGGCGTCAGCGATCATTCGCTTGACCCGGTTTTAGTGCCGACCCTCGCGGTCGCCTGCGGGGCGACGATGATCGAAAAGCATATAACCTTGACCCGCGCGGGGGTCGGGCTCGATGATCCCGTCGCGTTGCCGCCGGATCTTTTCGCGCGCATGGTCGAATCGGCGCGCGGGGCGGAGGGCAAAAGCAAAACGGAAATAGTCTCGGCCCTCGCCCGCGAATACGGGGAAGGCCGCGTCGCGGCTATTCTCGGTTCGGGGGTCAAGGAACCCGCGCCGTCGGAACGGGCAAACTACGGACGCACGAACCGCTCTATTCACTATATGAGGGAACTGCGCCGAGGAGATCGAATCGCGAGCGACGATATCGGCGTACTGCGCACGGAGAAAATACTGCGGCCCGGGATTTCGCCCGAATACGCGCGAACGATCATCGGAAAGACGCTCGCCCGAGACGTCGCCGGCGGAGAGGGCGTCATTTGGGAAGATTTCCTTTCATAAGGGAGACAGCGCAGCAAAGGAGCGCGAAAAACCTGCGAAACTAGCCAGCCATCTCCGCGATGCTTTTGAGACCTTTCAGCGTCAGTAGGCCGTCTACGCGGTCGAAGACCGTCGATACCGAGGCGAGGACGTGGGAAAGGCCTCCGGTCGCGATGACCGGCGCGTCTTTCCCCAAATCCGAGCGGATGCGCGCGACGAGGGTTTCGACGAGGCCTTGATAACCGAGCACGACGCCCGCCTGTATCGAGTGGATGGTGTTGGTGCCGAGGCTCGACGGGGGAACCGCGAGCGGAACCGAAGGAAGCTGTGCGGTATCGCGAAAGAGTGCCTTCACGGCCGTTCCGAGGCCCGGGGCGATCGCCACGCCGCGAATATCGCCAGAATCGTCGATGGCGGTGAAGGTCAACGCGGTTCCGAAATCCACGACGATGCAGGCGGCGCGATAGGCCGAATAGGCCGCGACGGCGTCGCAGACGATGTCCGACCCGATTTCGTGCACGGCCGTTTCCGGCACACGCACGGGAAGCTTCGAGTACAGCGAGGGACCGAGAACGAGCGCGTTCTTTCCCGTCATTTTCTCGATCATGCCGACGAACGTCTCGTTGAGGGTTGGGACGACGGAGGAGATGATGGTTTTTTCGATGGTTCCCGGCGCTATGCCGGAGTCACGGAATAGCGAGCGAAGGATCGAGCCGTATTCGTCGTCGGTACGGCGCGGATCGGTATACAGGCGCCAATCCTGCACTAAATCCTGGCCGTGAAAAAGGCCGACGACGATGTTAGTGTTTCCGATATCAATGACCATCAGCATGAAAGACCTACCCGATCGGCCCCGAATGGGGCTCCTTGAATTTAAGCGCGGCGGTCGTTATCATACCAGCATGACAGAGCTTATACAACCCAGAGTCCTGAAGGGTTTTCGGGACTTTTTACCCGGTCAGGAAATTGAGCGCGCCCTCCTCGTGGAAAAGCTAACCGCGACGTTCCGCGCGCGGGGCTTCGTTCCCATCGACACCCCGGCACTTGAGTACTCGGAAATCCTCTTGAGGAAAAGCGATGGCGAAACCGAAAAGCAGGTTTTCCGCTTCGAGGACAACGGCGGCCGCGACGTCGCCCTTCGCTTCGACCTGACCGTCCCGTTCGCCCGGTTCGTCGCCGAGCATAAAGAAGAAATTTACTTTCCCTTTAAGCGATATCACATCGCGAAAGTCTGGCGCGGGGAAAAACCGCAGGCGGGCCGCTATCGCGAATTCGTCCAATGCGACTTCGACATCGTCGGCTCGGATTCGGCCGCGGTCGACTTCGAGATTCTCGATCTCATGAAGACTGCCCTGGGCGCGATCGGCGTGAGCGGCGTCACGATACGCCTATCGCATCGAGGGGTCTTTAACCGATTTCTCGCGAATCTCGGACTCGCGGACAAAAGCGAGGACATACTCAGAACGGTCGACAAGCTCGCGAAAGTCGGTGAGGCCGAAGTGCTCGCCCTACTCGCCGAGACCGCAGGCGCCGAGCGCGCGAAAGAAATTCTCGCGTACGTCAAGGGCGCGGGCAATACCCCGGCGGACTTCGGAAAAACCCTCGACCTCATCGAGAAACTCGCCGGCGGCCCGGGCGAGGACACGAAGCGCCTGCGCGACGTCCGCGCGCTGATGGAGGCGACCGGAATCGAAGGATCCTTCGTGCTCGACCCCTCGATCACGCGTGGGCTCGATTACTATACCGGCGTAGTCTACGAGACGTTCCTCAACGATCTTCCGTCAATCGGGTCGGTTTGCTCGGGCGGACGATACGACAATCTCGCGGGCCTTTACATGAAAGACCGAATTCCCGGCGTGGGATCGTCCATCGGCCTCGACCGCCTGCTCGCCGGCCTTGAGCAGCTCGGCCTCAGGAAAGAATCGGCGGGCTTCACCGAAGCGGCGGTATTTTGCCAGCGCGAGGAAGACATGGCGACGTACCAAAAAACCGCCGCATCCCTTCGTGAGGCGGGCGTCGCGTGCGAGGTGTTCCCAGACGCGAAGAAAATGCCGCAGCAGTACGCGTGGGCGGAGAAAAAAGGCATCCGCTGGGGGATCACCGCGAACGGCGACGGCTCGATCTCGATAAAGAATCTCGCGACGCGCGAGACGAAGGCGGGCGCGACGCCTGCGGAAGCCGCGAAAATCATCCGAGAATTCGCCTCATCCTAAATCCCTTCCGTTTTTTCCCGCCAAAAAAGCGCGTCCGCGACGAGAGTACCGTCATGGACGCGCTTTTTTTTCGCACAGCCTTTTTCTTCGCCGCGCTGACACTGGCCGCCTTTGAGGACATGAGAACGCTCCGCGTCTCGTCATTCCGGCTACTCGCCGCTTCGGCCCTGATGTTTCTAACCGATTTCCCGTACGCGCGCTTTCCGATCGATCGGGCGATCGGCTGGCTTTTCGGCTTTTTTTCCGTGCTCGCCGCCCGCGGAATAACCCGCGGGAAAATCGGACTCGGCGACGCCTGGGCGCTCGCCTTTATCGGCGCGTTCGGCGGCCCTCGCCTCGTTTGCGCCGCGTCCGCGGAATCGGCGATTTTTTTCCTTCCCGCGTCTCCCCGGGTAAAATATCCCCTCGTGCCCGCGTTTCTTCTCGCGACGGCGCACGCGTACGCTTTTTTTGGCCATTAACGAGACCCTGATCGAAAACAGGGCCGGAGGTTCCGATGACCGGACGGAAACAGTCCCTGGCGCTTATCGCCCTGCTCTCTTGCCTAACTGGCCCGGCGCAGGGCGAGACGCCGCCTAAAATGGACTTTGAGTTCATCGATCAAAAATACGGCGACATTTTTTTCGCGCTCTCTGCGTGGAGCGGCATATCGATCGTCGCCGACGATACCGTGACCGGGAAGGCGAGCTTTCAATACGCCGGCGCGAATTTCGAGGGCGCGTTCGACGCTTTTCTGCGCGCGAATCGCCTCGCCGTCGCGAAAACCCCGACTACCTGGGTCGTCGGTAAAATCCTCGTCAGCCGAGTCGAAGAAAAAATTACCGTCGAGGCCTACGACTCGACCGCCGCGCGCATCCTGGAAAAAATTTCGCGCGAGACGGCGACGCCGATCATATTCGATACGCTGCCCTCGACGCCCTTGTCCGGCCATTACTCGGAAATCCGCGTCCTCGACTTAATCGCCATGGTCATCCGGCCCTTCGCCGACTACGCGATCGAGGAGTCCGGCTCGGGTTTTTGCGTGAAAAAGAACGTTTCTTCCCCGAGTCGCGTCGAGCAAAATCGTTTCACCGTGCGTCGAGTCGAGGGTCTGTACGACGTCTCCGTGACGCAAGCGAAACTTTCGGAGGTTATCGCGGATTTATGCGGGCAGGAAGGCCGCGCGGTCTCAAACTTCGCGCATGCGGACCCAACCGTGCGCGGTATCGCTTTTTCCGGGAAAAACTTCGCCGAATCGCTGCGACTCATACTGGAGCAAGCGGGCGCGGAGTCAGTCGAGCGAGGCGGCGTACTGTACGTGCTTCCCGACGCGCTGAAGGACCCGGCGCAAGGGGTTCGGGAAAGGGATTTCTCCTGGTCAAGCCTCGAGCTCTGTACCATACGGCAAAGCGACGCCTCGCGCCTGCTGCAGGCGCGATATCCAGCGATACGGTTAATACCAAATCCGGACGGCTGCTCTTTTTTCGTCTACGCGGACGGTCCCGAGACGGAGGGAATCCGCGAATATCTCCGACAGATCGACTTCTCTCCCGAAGTTACCGTCATTAAGCTCCGCTATATATCGTTTGCGGAATTGCTCAAAAACCCGCCGCCATCGGCGAAAAAAGAGGAGATCGTGGACGTCGGCACCGGCGAGGCTTTTTTTTATACGGGACCGGAATTCCTCCGTGAGCGGATAATCGGCGAGATGGCGGAGATCGACCGGCCTAAAACGAGAATTCAATACGATTTACTCATTATCCAATATGACGAGACGGCGGACCTATCGTTCGGTTCTTCGGTCAACATGAGAAACCTCCAGGCGGGCGACCAAAATATCCTCGTCGGCAATTTTGGGAACCTTCTCAGCCTCAATTTCGACGTCGTGACGCTTTTCGGCTATCGGTTCTCAACACTGCTCAACGCGGCCATCGCCGAAAACCGCGCGAGAGTGTTCACCGATACGACCCTTCACGGCATCTCGGGCGAAACCATCAAATTCCAAAATACGAGCACGTATCGATACCGAGACTCCAACGTAGATCCAGACACGGGGAAGCCCATCTACACCGGCATAACGAGGGAAATTATTTCTGGAGTCATAATCGATATCGGGGGATGGGTCTCGGGCGACGGAATGGTCACGATGAACGTGACCGCCACCGTGTCGAAGCGAGGCGCGGACGTGACCGAGGAAAACGGAAACCCGCCGCCGACTTCCGAGAGGAGCGTATCAACGCGTATCAACGCGGCGAACGGGGAACCCGTCGTGCTGAGCGGCCTAAGGCAAAACGACGACGCTATCGTCGACCAGCGCACGCCATTCCTATCAAAAATACCTATACTCGGCTACGCGTTTCGGGGAAGGTCAAAAACGACGACGCGCGGGGAAATGGTAATTTACCTTGTCCCGCACGTAACGAACGGCGAGAGTCCGAAGGAAGTACGCCGTCGGCTCGCGGCTACGGCGTACGAGCGGCTCGCGAAGCCGCTTCTCGGGGGGAACGCGGATTGACGGAATTATCCCCGCGATACACCGCGGAAAACAAAATGCTCGTCCTCAGCGAAACGGCGGAGGAAATCGTCGTCGCCGTGGCGAGGGGAACCGATCCCGACGCGACCTCTCGCGCGGCAAACGTTTGGGCAGCCCTGCGTCCCGGCGCGCGCATGCGATTCGCGACTATGTCCGAGGCTGACCTGGTTTTGCGCGCGGCCGCCGGGTCGGAGGAGAGTCGCGATCCTCTCGATGAGAGGGGCTTTGAAACGGTCGAAAATGACAAGGACGCGCCGGCCGTGGCGCTCCTTAACGCGATTCTTCTCGAGGCTGACGAATTGGGGGCGTCTGACATCCATATCGAGCGATCGGGCGCGCGAACGTCGTTGCGCATGAGAATCGCCGGTTCGCTTGAGACCATTAGGTCTTTCGACGGGCCGACCGGGAAAGGGCTTTCCGTACGGGTAAAACTGCTCGCGAACCTCAACACGCCCGAAAATAGAAAACCCCAAGACGGAAAATTTCGCCTCAGCGTCGGCCCTCACGATCTGGACATACGCGTTTCGACGCTTCCCTGCGACGACGGAGAATCGACCGTATTACGCTTTCTTAATTCCTTAACGGAAGGAATTTCCCTTGATCGACTGGGATTCCCCGAGCAAACGCTCGAGTACATGCGCCGGGCGGCTTCCCTCCCGCAAGGGCTCATCGTGGTCGCGGGCCCTACCGGCTGCGGTAAAACGACGACGCTCGCCGCGCTCGCGAAATATTGCGACCCGATCAAAAAGAAAATCGTGAGCGTCGAGGACCCAATCGAGTATCGGATTCCCGGAGTGACTCAAGTCCAAACAAACGACGCGATCGGCCTCGATTTTTCGTCGATATTGCGCAGAATTCTGCGCCAGGACCCGGACGTCATCATCGTGGGAGAGATACGCGACGGAGAGACCGCGAAATTGGCGATCCGCGCGGCCCTCACCGGCCACTTGGTGTTCACGACGCTGCACGTATCGAACGCGAGGGAAGCCTCGATCAGGCTCGAGAATTTGGGAGTCGCGCGGTTTCTGGTAGAGGCGACGCTTCGATGCGTCATCGCGCAGCGGCTGGTGCGGCTGGTGCAGCAGGCGACGGCGGCGGTCGAGGGATTTTCGGGTCGAGCGCCAATCGGGGAAATCATCTACATGCCGTTTCGCGCGGAAGCTCGTTTCGAGAAAACGTTCCGAGAAGCGATCCACGAGGCGCTGCGGGAGAAAATTACGACGTCAGAGGAAATCCTAAGGGTTTTCGGGGAGGAAGCATGAGCGCGAGATCGGACGCTTTTTTAGAAACCATCGCGGAGCTGATCGCCGGCGGCGTTTCCGTGCGCGCGACGCTCGAGACGCTCGCGGAGGGTCCTCGATCGGATTACTTCGCGCAGACGGCGCGCGATGCGCTCGCGCTTCTAAACGCCGGAATAAACGTCGCGTCCGCGCTTGACGCGGCCGGGCCGCTGGCGGGACCGGCTCGTCGCCCCTACCGGGTCCAAATGAACAGAACAGGAGACATCGCCGGAACGTTGCGGGTTTACCTTGAGGAATCGGCTCGAATGCGGAAACTCGCCGGGGACGTAATCCGATCGGTCGCCTATCCCGCCTGCGTTTTGCTTTTCGCGTACGCGGGTCTCGTCGCCGCGCTTACGATCGGTATCCCGTGGCTACGTCGCGCGGGACTCATCCTTTCCGCGAGCGACGAGATTAAAATTCTCAAAGGGTTGGCGATAACGGCGGTCGCGTCCGTCGCGCCGCTATCGATCGGAATTCTCGCGATGTCGCTCGCCGTCAAAAACCGCGTCGCCAGGGCAAGGGCCTGGTCGATGGTCTCATCGCTCGCGAAAGCGGGGATTCCGCCGGAATGGTGCAGAGAGGAGGTTGGTTGGCTCGCGGCAGCGGCGGACAGATACGATCGGCTCATGATCGCGGCGGCCGAGGCAACCGGCGACTACGAGGACGCCTTCGAGAGAATTTCCGGGAGACACAGCCTGCGATTGGAAAACATTCGAGAGTTGGCCGTTAAGGTCGCAGAACCCGCCGCGACGCTTTCGGCGGGAATAGCGCTGATAGGCATTTCACTCACCGTTTTCGCGCCGTTCGCGGGCTTCACGGGAGGCGTTTTATGAACGGCGATATTTCCCGAGAGAACGGTCCTAACGCCTTTTCGTTCGTCGAGACGATGGTCGCGCTCGCGATTACGGTCGCGCTTACCGCCTCAATAGGCGTTCCCGCGATGCGTTACGTCGAACGCGCGAAGCGAGTCGCAGCCCGAGGGGAAATCGAGACGCTCAGACTATGCCTGCAAAGTTATTACCTCGATTGCGGTCAATACCCGAGCACCGAGCAAGGTCTCAACTCCTTGAGCGAAAAACCTGAACTGTATCCGGTGCCCGCGGGTTGGCAAGGCCCGTACGCCGACAGGCGCGTTCCTGCGGACCCATGGGGAAACGCGTATGCATACAAAAGGGACGAGGAAAGCGAATCGCCCTTCGTCATCGTTTCGTACGGGGCCGATGGTCGCGAGGGGGGTGAGCGTGACGACGCGGATATCCGATCGGACGAGTGAGAGCGGTTTCGCGATTTTCGGCTTCGCCGCCGTTTTCGTCGCGGCATTTATCTCCGTCGCGTCGTACGCGGCATACGCCGAGGCCTATCTCGATTACGCGCAAATCGAGCGAGAGGCGTTTATCGCCGCCGTAGGCGCTAATAACGGGGCAGCTCATGAGTAGTCTCGAATCGGCGCTGTGCGTCTGCCTCTGCTCCATATGCGTGCCGGCGCTCGTCCGTCAATACGCTGCGGCCGAACGCACCCATCGGGAAGCGCTCCGGGTTCTGCGCGAGATATCCAAAGCCCGCGAAACGATTAACGCGGCGGAGGCTCGATCGATTCAGCGCTTCGGCGAGGGCGAAGGAATCGTCGTGTTTACATACGAGGGCGTCGATCTGCGATGGTATATCAGGAGGAACCAATGAAACTTAAATTGGCTAAAAGGAGCGACTACGAGGCTTATTTTATGCCAATAGTCGGAAATCGTCCCCAAGCCCGGCGGATACGCGCGTTTCTCGAGGCGAATCACCCATTTTACGATCGTGCGAAATTTGACGTCTTTCGGATGAAGCGCGAAATTCGCGGAAAGGATTACCTCCTCCTCACCGTTTTTCCTAAGCGTAAAAAACAATCCGTCGTGACTGCGACGGCAATCATCTCCGCAAGCTCACTCGCCCGCGACGAGAACGCCGTAAAAACAGAGGATGAAATACTAATTTTTAGCGATGCGCCCCGCTCTTCGTTTTTATCACCCGAACGAATCGTCGCAACTTCGGCCCCGACGCGCCTAACCGCCGAGGAGGAAATCCTCTCGCTCATGGAGCGCGAAAAGATACCCCTCTCGCGGGTGCGCGGGGAAAAGATGGTATCTCGGGGCGCCGCAGTAGGGGCGCTCGCCGTCACGATCTTCGCGGCGGCCCTGGCGAGTCTGTTCGGCGCCAGGGCGATGCGGATGGGGTATGAATCCCCGGCGGTCGACGAAAGCGCGCGAGTTACTTCGGGATTGACGACGCCAGCAATTTTGGAACGGGATGAATGCGCGTTCCCCGAGTATTTCAAGAATGAGCTCAACGCTGCCATCAGCGCGGGAAGCGTCATAGAGGACTATCAGTTTTCGCGATGGAAGGCGGAAGGCACGGAATTGACGCTTTCGGGCGGCCGCCCCGATTTTTTCGTCAAGGCGCTCAATGAAGCGGAAAGTCAATCGATGGTTAATATTCCGCGCATCGAGTACCGATCCGGGAATGCCTCGTATACCGCCACCATCGCGCGCGCAGAGCGTTCCCTTCGCCCCGTCCCTACGGACCGTACCGTTACGGCGGGCCTTGAAAAGGACCTTATCGAGAGCGAGTACCGCCCAAGCAGAATTGAGGGTGAAGGCGAAAGGACCATCGAGTATGACATCGAGGGAAATCGCCTGGCAGCGACGCTCCGTTACGCCCTCGCGTGCGGCGCGAGGCACGGTTTCGTCCTTGAGCGATTAAGCGTCGGCCAACGAGAATCTCCCGACCGGGGCAAACGGACGACTCTGGTTACCATAACCCTTTACCCCGGAGACGGCGACGATTCGATCGATCGCGTGGAGGGAAGCCTCATCGATCGCGCGTTCGGTGTTGCGGCGCATGCCCAAAGGAATTCGACGCCATCACAAAACGAAAGCAAGCCGTATCCCGCGGAACTGCCGCTCATTGGGAAAATCACCGAGGATTCGCAAACCACGATACGGTTCAGAATGGACGATCATGGAAAAATATTCGCCGAGGAGAGTCAACGATGAACCGAGGTTACGCGGCAATATTGACGATTTGCGGCGCGATAGCCGCCGTACCCTACTTCGCTGCGTGCGCGTCGACGCATGCGCTGAACGGCATGCTGTACGATCAAGACGCTCGTCCCGTGCCAAACTATGAACTCGTCCTCGACGGGAAAGCGCGAACCTATACCGACGTCAATGGGCGGTTCGACTTTCCGAAAGTCAAAATCGGAACTCATATCATCTCGGGCGATGACGCGCGCTACGAGGCGATACGGGCGACTTGCGAATTTCGGCGCGTGACCGACATCGCCCACGTTCGGGCGACGTCCATTGACGGGCTGTACCGGGCGATAGACGAATCGCTCGGCTTGGGCGATCTTCAAGCCGCGGCGTACGCGCTCGCCCGCATGCCGCCGAGCGAGAGGGCTTCGCCCGATTATGGACTGTACGCGGCGATTTACCGCTTCCGTTCCTCAGGCGACGCTGCAGAGCTAGAGGGAATAGCGCAATGACCGCGAAAATCCGCGCACTCCCAGCCCTTGTCGCTTTTTTAGCGCTTCTTGCCGCTCTCATCGGATGCGAAACCGCGGCGGACGACGGTCTTCCCTGCGTCATTTCCCAACCGCGAGCGCGCGTCGCAGAACGGGAAGGCTATTACTCTTTCGCCGGAATCGAATTCGATTTCGCGAATCTGTCCCAAAAAACTGTCGCTGAATTCTCGATATCGTGCTTTATCTATCCGTTGGAAGACCACGCGTCCTTCGTGAAGGGCACGAACCATATCACCGCGAGCGTTCGGGCGAACGTGGCGCCGGGGCGGCGGGAAACCTTCGCGGTCTCGATCGATGGGGCGCTCGCGACCATTCCGGAAGAGGGTTTTTTGATAGATTTTTTTACCGTCACGAAGATGACGTTCGACGACGGCACTTCTGTTTCGGATTCATCCTTGCGGTATTGGACGAGGAATTTTTAATGGAATACGGAAGAATTTCCGCACCGCTGTGTGCCGCGGCTTTCTTGGCCATTTCTCTTTTTGGATGTTCGCTGCGCCCTTTCGACGCGACTATGAGGGGCGTTTCGCCCTATGGGGTATCGGTGACGGCGAGCGACGGCGGCAGCGTTTCCGTAAATCCCGAGAAAAGCTCGTACGAGGAAGGCGACGCCATCACGATCGAGGCTACGGCCGATGCAGGATACGTTTTCGTCGGCTGGTCCGGGGATGACGCCATAGACGGTCGGAATAAGACCGTGTCGCTCGTCGTCGGGGAAAGCCTTTCGATCCGCGCGCTGTTCGCCCGTCGCGAGTGGACCATCCTGATGTACATGGCCGCCGACAACGAGCTTGAGCCGGCGGCGATACAGGACGTCAACGAGCTTGAGCGGGCCGACTTCGGCATCGCGCCGGTCACCGTACTCGCCCTCCTCGATCGGGCGCCGGGTTACGACGCGACGAACGGGGACTGGACCGACACGAGAATGCTCGAGATCCAGGGGGACGCCGCAGACAGTCTCACGATCGTTTCGAAGGAATTAGCCTGTCCGGGACTTGGGTTGACGCCCGGAACTCCGGGAGAGCTCGACCTCTCGTCGCCAGAAGTTCTCAAAAAGGCCGTCCAATTCGCGAGTGAGAATTATGAGGCTAAGCGAGTCGCCGTCGTCGTTTGGGGACACGGCACGGGCTGGAAAGGAGTAAACCCCGAAATCATCGCGAACGCGCCGACGGATAGCGTCCGCGGGTCCGCCGTGAAAGCCGTCGCGATCGACGAGACCTCGGTCTCCTTCATGAGGATGGGGGAAGTAGCGGCGGCGCTCGAGGACTCGGGCGTTTCGGTAATCGGATTCGACACGTGCTTCGGCGCGACGATGGAAAACGCGTGGGAATTGCGCGACGCGGCCGATTATCTCGTCGGCTGCGTTGGCGTCGATCCCGACACGGGTTGGAATTACGAAGACGCGATGGAAAGTTTTTCTCACAGCGATCTGACGAGCGAGTCCCTGTGCGCGGCGATCGTTGGGCAATTCGGGAGGCAATACCCCGCCATTGAGGGAACGGCGATTACGGCGATCGATTTGGCGAAGTTGCCCGAGGCGCGCGCTTCCTTCGAGCGATACTTCGGAGAGGTGGCGGCGTGCGTCGCCGATGACGCGCAACGGGCAGAACTGCGGTCTATCGCGCTGGGTACGGGAATCTTGTACCTCGGCGACTCCTATCCAAGCGACGCTTTCGCCGACGCGGCTATACTCGCGCGCGCGATTCGAGACGGGTTCCCGGCGGCCGCCGTAGACGCTGCCCCGTTACTCGCAAGCATTGACGCGGCGATTATCGACGGGTGGTCGGCGAGCGAGGGACGCTCGGCGCGAAGAATCGGCGCGCATATCATCCCCTTCGCGCTGAGGGGCGTACCCGCCGCGCGTCATGACGAGGAATACGTCAGGGGAAGCGGCGCCTCCGAGCAGGGAACCTTCGTGAGGACATCGACGGGATGGGTTCCGACGGCAGCGGTCGAGGGAAGTTTCCTCGACGTCCTCTTTTACCGCGCGTATTGAAGGGATAGCGATCGCGCCTTGAGCGAGGTCCTGCCATCACTCACCGCGAGCCATAATTTTTCTCGACCCAATTCCTGTATTCGCCCGAGCGCACGCTTTTGACCCACTGGTCGTTACCCAAGTACCAATCCACGGTGAGTTCGAGGCCGAGCTCGAAAGTGACCGATCGAGACCAATCGAGTTCCCGCTTGAGCTTTGAGCAATCGATGGCGTACCGTCGATCGTGCCCCGGACGGTCCTTTACGTGCGTTATGGTCGCCTTAATCGTCTCGGGATCCATTTTTTTCCTCGAGGCGACGATCTCGATGAGCTTATCGAGCAAGGCGATGTTTTCCCACTCGTTTTCGCCGCCGATATTGTATTTTTCTCCCGAACGGCCGCGGGTCACGATCGACCAAACGGCCGCGTTGTGGTCCTCGACGAAAACCCAGTCGCGGATATATTTCCCGTCCCCGTACACCGGCAGCGGCTTTCCCTCGACCATGTTAAGGATCATGAGCGGAATGAGCTTTTCGGGAAACTGATAGGGCCCGTAGTTATTCGAGCAATTCGAGAGCGTCAACGGAAGGCCATACGTATGATGATAGGCGAACGCCAAATGATCGCTCGACGCCTTGCTCGCGCTGTAGGGCGAGCGCGGGTCGTATTGAGTGGTCTCGGTGAAATAGCCCTCTGAGCCGAGAGAGCCATAGACCTCGTCGGTGCTGACGTGATGGAATAGCACGTCGTCCCGCATGCGCGCGCCGCCCTCGCGCTGAACGGTCCACGCGACGCGGGCGACGTCCAGGAGCGTGTAGGTTCCCAGGACGTTCGTCTTCACGAATGCCTCGGGGCCAAGGATAGATCGATCAACGTGGGACTCGGCCGCGAAATGGATGACGGTGTCGATATCGTATTTTTTGAATATCGCTTCCACGGCGGGGCGGTCGGTAATGTCCGCCCGCTCAAAAAAATATCGACTCCCGCCGAACTTCGCGTCAATGTCGGAAAGGCTCCCGGCATTGCCCGCGTACGTCAAGGCGTCGATATTAATCACGCGTCCCGCGAAATCGGGCGTTTTCGTCAATAGGACATGAATGAAATTACAGCCAATAAATCCCGCCCCGCCGGTTATGAGAACGTTCGTCAGTTTACGCATGGGTTTCCTCGCTTTCTTTTATCGCCGTCAAAAAACGCGCGAGGCTCTCTTTCCAGGGCGAAACCTGAATCCCGAGAGCCGTTTCGATTTTCGTTTTGTCGAGTACCGAATACGCCGGGCGCTGAACTTTCGCCGGGAATTCACCGCTCGAGCACGGACGGAGGTCAAAATCGGCCGGAAGCAAGCCAATCTCGCGGCCTTGCCGGTAAATCTCGCGCGCGAAATCATACCACGTAATTTCGCCCTTTCCGGAAAAATGGTATATCCCGAAGGGCGGCTCCCTTTCGATCGTCAGGCGAATCGCCCGCGCGAGATCCTTCGCCGAAGTCGGCGTGCCGCGCTGGTCGTTAACGACTTTTCGGGTCGGTTGCTCCCTCATGATTTTTAGCATGGTGAATACGAAATTGGGACCGTGCTTTCCATACAGCCACGCGGTGCGGAGTATCCAGGTTTTGGGATTCGCTTCGAACGCGGCGAGTTCGCCGTCGCGCTTGGTGAGGCCGTACACGCCGATCGGGTCCGTCGGGTCGTCTTCCCGATAGGGACGGGACCCGTTGCCGTGAAAAACGTAGTCGGTCGATATATGGATGAGCCGCGCCCCGACGGAATTCGCCGCGCGCGCGATGTTAGCGACGCCGTCGACATTGAGGGCGCGACAGCGCTCCCCGTCGTCCTCGGCTTTCTCGACCGCCGTATAGGCCGCGCAGTTAACGATCGCCTGGGGCAGATTTCTCTCGGCGAAGGCGGAAACGGCGGAAAAGTCGGTGATATCGACGTCGCGATCGGTCCCGACGTATTGAAGCCCGTGAGCGTCGAGCTCTTCGGCGACCTCGGACCCCAGCATGCCATTGCGCCCGATGAGCCAAATCATACAGATCGCTCCTTCTCGATAAAGGCCTTCCACGACGGTTGGCGCGCGTCCTTTTCCGACAATAGCGGCGGCACTCCCGCGTCAGGCCAATCGATGCCGATGTCGCCGTCATTCCAGATCAGTCCGCCCTCGTCCTCGGGATGGTAAAAATCGGTGCACTTATAGGCGAACACGGCATAGTCCGAAAGGACGACGAAGCCGTGGGCAAAGCCGGGCGAGACGTAGAACTGCTTTTGGTTTTCTCCCGTCAGCGTCACCCCGTGCCATTTCCCGCGCGTCGGCGATCCGGGCCTGATATCGACGGCAACGTCGAATACCGATCCGTCTATGACGCGCACGAGTTTGCCCTGCGGATGGCGTACCTGGAAGTGAAGGCCGCGAAGCACGCCCCGCGAGGATCTCGACTGATTGTCCTGCACGAACGTCATGTCGAGGCCGGCCGCGCGAAAGTCGCGCTCGGACCAAGACTCGAAAAAATAGCCCCGCGCGTCGCCGAACACTTTCGGCTCGATCTCGAATAGGCCGTCGATCGGGGTTTTAGTGATGGTAAAAGCCATGATGTCTACATATTCTCCGCGATGTAAGATAAGTATTCGCCGTACTCGGTTTTATAACCCGCCGCGAGGGCGCGAAGCGCGTCCCTCGTGAGCCAACCGTTCGCGAACGCGATTTCCTCGATGCAGGAGACGTACATGCCCTGGCGTTTTTGGACGGTGGAAATGAAATTCGAGGCCTCAAGGAGCCCGTCGTACGTACCCGTATCGAGCCAGGCCATGCCGCGTCCCAACACCTCGACGGAGAGCGACCGACGAGCGAGATAGGCGTTGTTCACGGCGGTAATCTCGATCTCGCCGCGAGCCGAGGGTTTCACGTTTTTGGCGATATCGACGACGGTCGCGTCGTAAAAGTACAGCCCCGGAACGGCGTAGTGGGATTTCGGTTGCGCCGGTTTCTCCTCGATACTCAGCGCCTTTCCGGAGGAATCGAAATCGACGACGCCGTAGGCGGAAGGGTCTTTCACGAAATACCCGAAAATAAAGCCGCCGCCCGAGGTTTCGACGCTCGTTCGCGCCGTTTGAAGCGTTTTGCTGAATCCGCGTCCGTAGAAAACGTTATCGCCGAGCACTAGCGCGCACGAGTCCCCGGCGATAAAGCGTTCCCCGACGAGAAAGGCGTCGGCGAGCCCGCGCGGGCTTTCCTGCACCGCGAATTCTATGCGCATGCCCAGCCACGCCCCGTCGCCGAACAGCTCGCGGAAAAGGCCGATATCGCGCGGCGTCGAAATAATCAACACTTCCCGGATGCCCGCGAGCATGAGCACGGAAAGGGGATAATAAATCATCGGTTTATCGTAGAGCGGAAGGATTTGCTTGGAGACAGCTTTCGTGATGGGATACAAGCGAGTGCCGGACCCTCCGGCGAGAATAATTCCTTTCATGCGGAAACCCCTTAGAAACGCGGATATACGTCCCTATGATAGCGCATGAAGGATGGCGCTGGCAATGGAGAAAGGCGAAAATGTTCACAAAATGAACAATTCCGCCTTTCAGCAAACGCTTCGTTATTCCATGTAATAGGCGCGGATCGGCGGGAAACCGTTAAACTCGACGGATGCGTAACTCGTGGTATACGCGCCGGTCGAAAGCCAATACAGGCGATCCCCGATTTTTAAGTCAAGGGGAAGCTTATACTTGCAATCCTCATACATGATGTCCATGCTGTCGCAGGTAGGCCCAGCGACAATGACCTCTCCGGTCTTCACGTTCGGCCCGTCTTTCAGCGTCACGATGGGATACTTGATCGACTCGCCGAGGGTCTCGATGAGTCCATTGAATTTGCCGGTATCCTGATACACCCAGCGATTGAGGGCAGTGTTGTTTTTTCTCGAAATCAACACGACCTCGCTAATGAGAATACCCGAATTACCGACGAGAGAGCGCCCTGGCTCGAGCACGATGTGGGGAACCTCGTCGCCGAAGTCGTCGTGCAGGTAGCGGGTGATTTCCGAGGCGTACTCCTTCAGATCGTTGGTCGGCTCGACGTAATCCGCGGGAAAACCGCCGCCCATATTGATCATTTGGAGCTTGATGCCTTCTTCTTCCTCGAGACTCGTCATCAAATACTTCGTCTTGGCGATAGCGTCGTTCCATTGACCGATATCGCGCTGCTGACTGCCGACGTGGAAAGAAATTCCGTTCGGGGTGAGCCCGAGGTCGCGGGCAAGGACGAGAAGATCATAGGCCATATCGGGGTGACACCCGAATTTTCTCGACAGCGGCCAATCCGCCGTCGCGGAATTCTCGACGAGTATGCGTACGTAAACCCGAGCTCCCGGGGCGTATTTCGCGATATTCTTGAGATCTTCCTTACTGTCGGTGGCAAACATGCGAATACCATGCTCGAAGAAATAAGCGATGTCTTGCGCTTTCTTGATGGTATTGCCGTAACTAATCCGCTCCGGCGGGATGCCGAGGGACAGAACCTTATCCAACTCATATCGGGAAGCGATATCGAAGTTAGATCCCAGTTCGGCTACGAGGGAAATTACCTGCGGCGCCGGGTTGGCCTTGACCGCATAGTAAATCTGGGCGTACGGAAAGGAATTCTGCAGTTTGATGTAGTTCTTTTTTATCGAACGCAGGTTTATCACCACGCAGGGCGTTTCGAGCTTTTCTGAAAACTCGAGAAAACGATGCCAGTCGGCGTCGCTCACATAATCTTCTCTATTCAATTAGTTTAAAGATCCCTCCTCTCTTCGGTTGCTAGTATTTTTGCAATATAGATAAGGGGAAGGATTGTGTCAATTGAAATTTACGGCCGATTCGGTCATATTTCATCGCATGACCGTTTTACTTCAAATTATGGCGCTTTTCTTCCTCATGGCGGCCGGATTCGCGCTTGGAAAGTCGAAAATCGTCGATTCCTCGGCGATTCGGGGTATGTCAAACTTGATCGTCAAGGCTTCCTTGCCCGCCTTGATCGTTATGTCGCTGCAAAAGCCGTTCACGAAAGAACTTTTCCGTGAATCTCTAAAAACCCTGCTCGTCGCGGCGGGCTTTTACGCGGGAATAATCGTCATTTCGCTCGTGGCCGCGAGATTGCTTAGGGTAAACCGAAAAAAATCGGGATCGATAGCCTTTTCCCTCTCGTTCTCCAACGCCGCTTTTATCGGGTTCCCGGTAATAACCTCGATTCTCGGGCAGGAAGCGCTTTTTCTCACCGCAATCCATAACATCATGTTTAATATTCTCGCCTTTTCGCTCGGCATACTCGTAATAGCCGGGGATTTCGCGGGTAAGCAAGTCGACGGCGAAGGAAGGAAAAAACTCGCGTTGCCGATTAAAAGCGTGTTCAACATTAACGTAATCGCCACCCTCGCCGGATTCGCCCTTTTCGTTTTCTCGATTACGATACCGCATGCCCTCGCCTTGCCGCTTACCATGCTCGGGGGCCTCACGACGCCGCTCGCCATGATCGTGACGGGCGCCATGCTCGCGCGAACGCCGGTTCGCGCGGTCGTGGGTGATTGGAAGCTCTACGTGGTAACGGCGCTGAGACTCGTCGGATGGCCCGCGATAACGGCGCTCGCGCTGACCCTCGCCGGCGTTGAAGGTCAGCTCAAATACATTACGATCATTATCGCGGGAATGCCCGCCGCCTCGAATACGAGCCTCCTGGCCGAAGTCTACGGCGGAGATACCGACACATCGTCGTCGATCATCTTCATGACGACGCTCCTGTCGGTCGCGAGCATCCCAATCTTGGCTCTCGCCCTCGCTTAACGCGCACTCGACGACCGGCGTACGCGCCTACGGGCGCCTAACGTCAATTCGACGCGACGAGCGCCGAAAAATCGGCTTGAGCCCGTGCTAGGCCCGTCCAGAGGAAGGCGTTAATGCCTGCCTTGCGCGCGCCGGCCACGTTGGGCTCAAGATCGTCGAAAAACGCGATTTCCCCGGGCCGCACGCCCAACCTGCTTATAAGCGTCTGGTATATCTCCGCTCCCGGCTTAATCTGCCCGACGCGGCACGAAAATACCGCGACGTCCGCCTTGCCGAACATCTCGATTTTATCCTCGTACCGATCAAGAAAGTCGAAGGGCATATTCGACAGAATGCCGAGGGCATAACCGCTCTGCTTCAGGGAAAGCCCCCAGTGGGTAACGTCCGCGGAGACGTGAAACCAGGAATCTAGGTCCTCGTTCAGAAGTCGCTCGGCGAGCCCGTCGAGGGCCGCTTCCTCGCCGCGCACGCCCGCGTCGGCGAGCACGGCGCGGTACATCTGACGCCCGTGAATTTTCCCGCCGTCATAATCCTCGCGATATTTCCAAAACGCGCGCGAAAAATAATCCGCGGGCAAACCCGAAAGATTCGCCATGCGGCCGTAACAACCCGTGTCCTGGGGCTCGGAAATCACGTTTCCGAAATCGAATACCACTGCCTTAATCATGGCTTGAGCATAGCGCAAAACCGCGGGAGCGGGAATCGCCGAGGGCGAGCGGCCGTCGCTCGGTCACGACGCGGCGAGTTGCTCGAGCTTTTCCCGGATAAACTCGCTTTTTTCCTTGAGGCCGATTTTCCCCGTCTCGAAGATCAGAACGTTCGGGTGATGGGGGTCGAGCTTCACGCGGCCCGCGGATTCTTTCATCAGGCGCAAGAGGCGCTCGACGGATACTTTCGAGACTTTCGAAAACTCGATTTGGACCCGACCGGCCTTTTCCTTGAGGCTCGCGATCGAAAGTCGGCGGCAAATGACGCGAATCTCGGCGAGGGCAAGCAGGCTCAGAACCTCGTCCGGTATCGGCCCATAGCGATCAGAAAGCTCGGAGTAGACGCGATCGAGCTCGTCCGTCGTGGATATCGAGGCGATTTTTTTGTAAATTTCCATTTTCGTCGTCGGCTGCTCGATGTAGGAATCGGGTATGTAACCCGAATACTCAAGCTCGAGCCATACGTCGGACTCGGCGACGTAATCCTCGTTTTGAAGCTTTTGCACGGCTTCCTCGAGCATCTTGAGGTAGAGGTCGAAACCGACCGAGTAAATGTCGCCCGACTGCTCGCGTCCCAAGAGGTTTCCCGCGCCGCGGATTTCCATGTCCTTCATCGCGATCTTAAAGCCGCTGCCGAGCTCGGTAAAGTCGGAAATGACCTGAAGCCGCTTCATCGCGATTTCCGAAAGCGCCCGTCCCTCGGGGTAGAACAGGTAGGCATAGGCCTTGCGATCGGACCGCCCGACGCGCCCCCGCAGCTGATACAGCTGAGAAACGCCGTACATGTCGGCGCGGTCGATGATGATCGTGTTTGCGTTCGGGATATCGATGCCGTTCTCGATAATCGTCGTCGCGATGAGAATATGGAAACCGCCCATTTTAAAGCGGCGGAAAATATCCTCGAGCTCGGACGCGCTCATCTGGCCGTGCGCGACGTCGACGAGCATCTCGGGAACGATCCGCTCGATCATTAAGCGGGTCTCGTCGAGGCTTTCCACGCGGTTATGGAGAAAGAAAACCTGCCCGCCCCGATCAACCTCGCGCCGGATGGCGGCGGCGACGCGGTCTTCGTTGAACTCGGCGATAACCGTCTCGATGGGCCGCCGATTTTGCGGTGGCGTCGTCAAAAGGCTCATATCCCGGATTTTCAAAAGGCTCATGTGGAGCGTCCGGGGGATCGGCGTCGCCGAAAGCGCGAGCGAGTCGATGTTCGTCCGCATTTCCTTGAGCCGCTCCTTATCCTTGACGCCGAAGCGCTGTTCCTCGTCTATTATCATGAGGCCCAAATCCTTAAACTTCACGTCCTTCTGGATGATGCGGTGCGTGCCGACGAGGATGTCGACCTCGCCCTTCGCGGCGCGCTCGAGCGTGCGGCGCTGGTCCGCGGGGCCGATAAAGCGCGAAAGCTGGGCGACGCGCACGGGGAATTTGTCGAAGCGCTCCACGAGGGTTTCGTAGTGCTGCTCGGCGAGAATGGTCGTCGGCGCGAGGAAGGCGACTTGTTTTCCGCCCATGACCGCCTTAAAGGCGGCGCGCATCGCGACCTCTGTCTTACCGTAGCCGACGTCGCCGCAGACGAGGCGATCCATCGGCACGGGCTTTTCCATGTCGGCCTTAATCTCGCCGATGACGGTCAGCTGATCCTCGGTTTCCTCGTAAGGGAAGGCGGCGTCGAACGTCGTCTGCCACTCCCCGTCCTTCGGGAAGGCGAAACCTTGCGCGGCCTTCCGGCGGGAGTATAGGTCAATCAGCCGCTGGGCTATGTCCTCGACGGATTTTTTTACTTTATTCTTTCGATTTTCCCACGACTTCGAGCCGAGCCGGTCGAGCCGGGGATTATCTCCCTCGTTGCCGATATACCGCTGTACGAGATTGACCTGCTCGATCGGGATAAAGACGGTTTCTTCCTCGGCGTACTCAAGCTTGATGTAATCGCGCTCGTTCCCCAAGGCCTTAACCCGCTCGATGCCGATAAAGCGCCCGATGCCGTAATTTACGTGAACGACGTAATCGCCGGGATTGAGCTCGACGAAAGTGTCGATCACGGCGCTTTTCGCGTGCTTAACCGATTTTGGGATATGCCGCCGGCGCCCGAAAATCTCGTTTTCCTGTATCACGAGGATTTTTAGGTCGGGAAGCCCGAAACCCGAGGAGAGGTTGAGCGGGATGATGCCGATGCGCGAGTCGCGCAAATCCTTGAGAATTTCGCCCACGCGAAGCGCCTGATTCTCGCTTTCGGCGAAAACGAAAATTTTCCAGCCGTCCTTCAGCAGGTTGGAAAGCTCTTCCTTGAGATAGACCATGTTTCCGAAAAAGCTCCGGGGCGGGTCGCAGGAAAGCTTTATGCGCGCCGAAGATTCCGATTCCGGTCCGTGAATCGTGCGAAACAGCAATCGCCGCTCGAACGTCCGAACCAGCGGAGCGAACGAAAGGAGCTCTCGACTCGGTTCGGGAACTTGGGCCAGCAGGGGATTTCGCGCGACGTCGTCGGTGAAAATGCCGTCCCCGGAATCTCGCGCCGCCTGGCCGCGCGTTTTACGATAGAGTCCAAGATACTCGCGCTCAAGGCTTTCCTGCGCGTTCTCCTGCCGGTCATAGTCAAGAAAAAACGCCGACGCCTCGGGGGGCAGATAGTCGAGAATCGACGAGGCGCGATCGAAGGCGACGGGGTAAAACAATTCCTCCCCGTCCATCGCGCCGTACACGGTAAGCCGCTCGATGATATCGTCGGCGGGTTTCGTGAACTCGGGCAACGAGGAAAGCCGAGTCGAAAGCGCCGAAACGCGCCGCTCGTCCCAGAGGACCTCCTTGCAGGGGTATAAGAGGATGGAGTCGCTGGCTCCGGAGGAAGATTGGTCCGCGGGGTTAAAGCTCTTAATCGCCTCGACGCGGTCAAACTCGAACACGACGCGGAACGCCTCGGTCTCCCCCGGCGGATACACGTCGAGCACCTCTCCGCGAAGGGCGAACTCGCCGCGTACCGTCACGCGGGGAACGCGGGTATAGCCGAAGGCCGAAAGCTTTTCCGAAAGGAGCGCGGAATCGAAAGAATCGCCGATTCGAACTTCCGTGATGAGGCCGCGAAAATAATCGGGCGGCGGCACGGGCGTGAGGAAAGCGCGCTGGGTCATCACGAAAATGGTCGGCGCGGAGGCGTTCGAGAGCGCGCAAAGCTCCGCAAGGCGCGCGGCGCGCTCCCCGAACACGGGCGATCCGGTCGGTACCGGCCGATACGCGAGAGTGCCCCACCACGGGATAGTCCGGAAGTCCACGCCCGCGAGGTCGAGGTCGGCCGCGAGGGACTCTATTTCCTTTTCCGTCGGCACGACGATTAAAAGCGGACCGGAATGGGCCCGCACGTACTCGGCGAGAAAAAAACCGTGTAGTCCGCCCTGTACGCCTTCGATCTCGTAGGGCCATACGCCGTCATTTAAACGACTCAACGCACCGGACATGGAAGTCCACCGGTGTATCATATCCTGAAGGGGCAACGCATTCATTTGCCGCATATTACCACTAATGAACGAAGTAAAAAAGTCCGATAGATAGCAAAAGGGAGTTTTTAAAGTGAAACGTCCGTCCTCCGTCATAGCATGCGTTCTCTTCGCGCTCGTCGCGCTTTCGCCGCTCGCAGCGGCACCGTCCGACGGGCTCCCGCTGCAAGGCGCCGATCTTTCAATCCGGTTTTTCAATCGGACGGTGTACTATCCCGGAAATTCCTCGTCCGAGCCCATTCTCGTGCAAGTGCTCATCGCGAACAACGGGCCGGAGACGATACGATTTAAGCTCGCGGACGATCGCTTTTTCAGCGTCGATTTCTCCGCCGCCGATACGAGAAACCGCATCGTCGATCACACGGACACCTGGCTTCGCCGCAGAACGACGAATCGTCAGGTTTTTTTCCGCGAATTAAGCGTCGAGCCCGGGGAATCCTACTCCTTTACCGAAAACGTCAAGGACTACCTAAAAATCGACAACGCGGGGATCTACGTGCTCGACTGCTCCTTTTTTCCCGAGTTGAAGGAAAAGAGCGAGACCGGCGACGCCTTCGTGCGGTCAAACCGACTCACGCTTGAGGTAAAGCCTTCCCCGAGCGCGACGGCGACCAGCGTGATGCCCGTTTCCCCGACGACGGCGATCGCCCTGGAGCCGCAGCCCATCCCTCCCGATCAAGTGGTAACGTACATCATCACCGCGCGGCAAAAATCCCATTGGGACCAATTCTTCCTCTACTTAGACCTCGACCAAATGATCGTGCGAGACCCGGCTAAAAGCCGTCGGTATCGAACTGAGTCCGAAAACGGCAGATTCACGATGATCGAAAACTATAAAGCCGAGCTGATGCGCGGCAGCATCGATTCCGAAATATCGACTATTCCATCGGACTTCCGCATCGAGCGAACTTCCTATACGGACACGGAAGGCACGGTCACCGTCATCGAATGGTTTGACTACCGCACGTTCCGCGAAAAAAAGCGGTACACGTATGACCTAACGTCGAGAAACGGAATTTGGCGCGTTACCGATTATACCGTCGATAACCTCGGCACCGAATGAGGGGGACGAGAAACAGAATGATAGCGATGCTCATTGCCGAAACGGATTACCCGAATTGCGCTATTACGGAATATCTCGAACCGTACGGCTTCGACATCGTTCGCTATCGGTCGGCGGTAAAGGCCATCGACAACCTCGAGGAAATCAGGCCGAAGGCCGTGATCATTAACGCCGCAGACTTTCCCCGTCACTGGAAAACGATCGTTCAATTCGTTCGCTCGGACGCGAATAAAGACTCGGTAATAATCGTCTTACTCATAAACGATCGATTCAGCGGTGATGACGCTGATAAGGCGACTCATATCGGCGTCCAGGCTATCGTCAACGAGCGGGAGCTCGGCCACGAGGACGAAAAACGGCTCGTGCAGGTTTTCGCCCGCTATCAGCGTCTCGACGTCGAGGGGATCGACGATGGCGTTACGCCGGCCGACGCGACGTTCCTTTTCACCAATCCCGTCAGCGACGCGATAGTCACCGGGAAAATCGAAAGCCTTTCCACCCGTCGACTTATATTCAAGGCAGATTCACCGGCAATGACCGCCGACTTGACCGAAGGCGAAACCGTTGCCCTCTGCTCGCTTAAATTGGGAGAAAGAATCATATCGCCGCAGTGCCGAGTCAGGAAAAACGGATATTGCCTCGATTTTGATATCGTGGAAAGCGACAGCTCGGTGATCGACGCTATCGCGGACTACATTCGCGCGTGAGGGGCCCTAGCTTCGTAGAAAAATAAACGCGACGAGACCGATAAGCACGGCCAGCGGTATCGCGAACATCCACCAGGGTAAGGGATCGACGTCTCGTGGGTTTTTGCCTCCGCCTTTTCCGGGGTTTTCGGCGTCGTTCTTAAAAGCGTATCCGCAGACGGGGCAGCCTTTTTTAAAAAGGCGCGCGTCGCCCACGTAGCCGCACGAAGGGCATTTTACCGAAGCGAAAAAACGTCCGCAATGCGGACAGATTTTGGCGTTTTGCTCGACTTCCTCGCCGCAGGATTCGCAGAAAAACTTGGGCTTAACGGGCACGGCGCCTTATTTGTCCGAGCAACCGGAACAAGAGGGCGACGGAGCGGTCGATGCGTGGCCTGAATCGTTTACGTAAAATCCCGAACCCTTGAAATTTATACCGATTCCACCGGAAAGGACGCGGCGAACTTTTTTTCCGCATTTGGGGCACGTCTCCACGGGAGCGTCGCTCATTTTTTGCATCACTTCAAAACCGTTGCCGCATTCATCGCAAGCGTATTCGTACGTAGGCATATTGTGATTCCTCTCACCGCTTTTGCGTTACTGAAGATTATTCATAAAATACGAAAATTTCATGAATTCGGCAAGCCGTTCGGCGGGAATACCCGCAAGCGACAGCGTAACCTCGGTACCGGATGCGGAGAATTCTCCCTGTGGCGCCGCGAGTCGCGCTAAGGTCAGCACGGCCCGGGCCATTCGTTCGGTCTTTGCGCTCAGGAGCAGCGTCAAGTCGTACGCCTCGCCCGCCGGCGTAAGCGTCGCCGTCGCCGAATCGATCGGAAGCGTCACCTCCGGCCCCAGGAGAGCCGCGACGAACGGCTCGGGGTTCGGGGAAAAAACGCTGATGGAACCATCATACGCCGCGTGCAGCGCGTCGTTGACGAAGGTTTGCGGAACGGCCGGAATATTTGAAGGCGAACGCAGAGTCGTCAGCATTTGCGGAAGCGCGCCATTCGAGCCAAGCGCGAAGCAGGCGATCCGATTGCCGGGAAGCGCCGCGGCTGCGGAACCATTTTCGTACCAGGCTCCAATCCCCGTTTTTTTTTGCCTCGTCCATCCCTTCGAGCGAGGAAAGGCGACAGAGGCGAAAGAAGAGGGATACGAGCCCTCGGCGATGGCCCGTAGGCTCCCGTCGGTAAATAGCGCGAGATACGCGACATCAGTCCGGCCGACGATGGCCGATGGATCGCTCGTAAGCGTGGATAAAAAACCCGTTGCGAGTTTTTCGTTCGGCTTTACCGGCACGTAGACGTACGCGACGGCGCCGCCGCCAAGAGCCGCGAACGATTGATCCTTGGAAACCGGCGGCAAGGTCGCGCACGCGGTAACGGCTAAAACCGCGAAAGCCGCCATGCCCGACCAAGCGGCGCATCGAAACATTTTCACTCGCTTATTCCTTTACGAGGTCAACCTTCCACGAAACGTCGCCCGCCTCGATAGTCACGGGCGAGGAGCCTGCGGGGAAAACGTCCAACCACTCGTGAGAGACGGCCAGGGTCTCGCTCGAAAGGTATTCGCCGAATCGCTCGTGGGCTTTTTTGAGCGTCGAGCGAGCGACGTCGTCCATTCCCTCGGCGCCGGAGACGGAGAGCCTAATGCGGTCGGTAACCTCAAGACCGCGCTCTTTGCGCAGGTTTTGAACGCCGCGAACGAGGTCGCGCACGCAGCCCTCAAGCAAGAGATCCTCGGTAACCTCGGTATCGAGACCGACGGTAAGCGTTCCGTCGTTAATGACGCGCAGGTTCGCCTTTTCGACGCGGTTAACGATGATTTTGTCCGCGTTAATCTCGACGTGCTTGCCGGCTACGTCGATGCTCAGCGTCGAGCCTTCCAGAATCGATTGGATTTCGGAGGAAGAAAAGCGCTCGATTTCCGAGGCGGCCTGCTTCATCGCGCCGCCGAGTTCCTTGCCGAGCGTGCGGAAGTTCGCCTTCGCCTGATACTCGACGAGCTCCTCTTCTTTCTCGTGGAAAATGACTTCCTTCACGTTCAACTCGTCGCGAATGCTTTCTTCCATTTCGAGCAGAACGGCTTTCTCCTCCGGATTTCTCGTGACGACCTCGGCGGCCTTTAGCGGCTGGCGCGTCTTGAGATTATATTGGTAGCGGAGACTTCGACCCATGGAAACGGCCTTCTGCACCGTCTCCATCTTAAATTCGAGTTTAAGGTCCCGCAGCGATTCATCGTACGTCGGATAATCGGCCAAATGAACCGATTCGGCGTCCCCTTCCGCGCGGAGGTTTTGCCATATCGATTCCGTGACGAACGGCACGACCGGCGCCGCCACGAGGGCGAACTTCTTCAGCGCGCGATAGAGCGTCTCGTACGCGAACGCCTTATCACCGTCGTTTTCGCTTTTCCAGAATCTTCGGCGCGAGCGCCGGATATACCAGTTATTGAGCTGGTCGATGAAGCCGACGATTGGGTCGATCGCGCGAGAAAGATCGTAGTCGTCGAGCGCGTCCCCGACTTCCTTAACCATGCGCTCGGTGATCGAGAGGATCCAGCGATCGAGCGGATTCGGGCTTTCAGAGGGCGCGGCGGAGGGACGCTCCACCGAATCGATGTTCGCGTAGGTGACGTAGAAACTGTAGCTGTTCCACAGGGGGATCAGAATGCCCTTGAGCACGTCGCGAACGCCTTCGTCCGAATACTTTAAGTCGTCGGCCCGAACGACGGCCGAGTGCATGAGGAACAATCGAAGCGCGTCGGCGCCGAACTCGTTCACGACTTTCGTCGGGTCCGTGTAGTTTCGCAGGGACTTCGACATTTTCTTCCCGTCCGCAGCGAGGACCAGTCCATTGACGATGCAGGCCTGAAACGCCGGCTTGTCAAAAAGGGCGGCCGCGAGGATCGTAAGCGTGTAAAACCATCCGCGCGTCTGATCAAGGCCCTCGGAAATAAAGTCGGCCGGAAAATGCTCCTCGAAATACTGTTTGTTCTCGAAGGGGTAATGCTGTTGGGCGTACGGCATGGAACCGGACTCGAACCAGCAATCGAGCACTTCCTGTATGCGCCGCATCGTACCACCGCATTCGCACGGAATCGTTATCTCGTCGACGAAGTGCTTATGCAGGTCCTCGGGATACACGCCCGAAAGGGTTTTCAGCTCTTCGCGACTGCCGACGCACAGGGTTTTGCCGCAATCCGGGCATTTCCAAATGGGAAGCGGGTTTCCCCAATACCGGTTCCGGCTGATGGCCCAATCGCGAGCGCCCTCAAGCCATTTTCCGAATCGACCTTCCTTAATGTGCGCCGGCTGCCAATAAATTTTCGAGTTCGCGTCGAGCATTTTCGACTTGATTTTATCTACGTCGACGAACCAGCTGCCGACTGCGCGATAAATGAGCGGGCTTGAGCAACGCCAGCAATGGGGATAGGCGTGGAGAATCTGGTCGCGTTTCACGAGCTTGCCCTCTTTTTTGAGGCGCTCCATGACGTCCTTATCGCAATCTTTCACGAACCGGCCCTGATAGTCGGGAACCTCCGCCGTGAACTTGCATTCGGCGTCGACGGGGCAAATCGTGGGAACGCCGGACCCTTTAAAGACCTTGTTGTCGTCCTCGCCGAAGCCAGGGGCGGTATGCACGATGCCGGTTCCGTCTTCCGTGGTAACGAAATCGCCCAAGAAAGTGCGAAACGCGCCGGGCGTGCCGTCGGCGTTCGTCGCCAAATTGGCGAAATACGGGAACAATGGCTCATAGGTAATGCCGCGAAGCTCGGCGCCTTTTTTCTTCCAAAGGATTTTGCACGAGCCAACGTCCTTGTAATAGCCCTGCAAGCGGGGCTCCGCGAGTAAATATCGCTCGCTTCCGTCCTCGACGAGCACGTAGTCAACATCGGGACCGAGCGTGAGGCCAAGGTTGCTCGGTAGCGTCCAGGGAGTGGTCGTCCAGGCGAGAAGGAAAGTCGAACCGTCGGCAAGGGAAGCGACGCCTCCCGGAAGCGACGAAAGTGTTGATTCCGCCTCGCTTCCCGCGACTACGCCGCGAAATTTGAACTTGATCGTTATCGCGGGATCGTGCACGTCCTTATAGCCGCCGAGATTGAGCTCATGATTGGAAAGAACGGTCGAGCAGCGCGGACAGTACGGCAGGATATAATGTCCCTCGTACAGCAAGCCCTTTTCCCACAGGCTCTTCATGACCCACCAAATGGATTCCATATAGTCGGGATCCATCGTTTTATAGTCATGGTCAAAATCCACCCAGCGGCCCAGGCGCGTGATGGTTTGACGCCACTCGTTCACGTAGCGCAAAACGCTCGCGCGGCAAGCCTCGTTAAACTGGGCAACGCCGTATTTCTCGATGTCCGTTTTAGAGTTAAGCCCGAGTTCTTTTTCGATGAGATTCTCGACGGGAAGCCCGTGACAGTCCCAGCCGAAACGCCGCTCGACTTTCTTTCCCTTCATCGTCTGATAGCGGGGAATGATATCCTTAATCGTGCTCGGGACGAAATGGCCAAAATGGGGTAAACCCGTCGCAAAAGGCGGTCCATCGTAAAACACATAGTCGGGAGCGCCCTCCCGATTGGCGATGGATTTTTTGAATATGTCCTTTTTTTCCCAAAACGCGAGAACTTTTTCCTCTTGCTCGGGGAAATTAACTTTGGGATCAACTGGTTCGTACATTGGACACACACTCCTCAACGCGTGGAATTTTCCGAAGTATAGTAAATCTTTGTTGTTTCGGCTATAGTATTTCTTTGTTCTTGACTTTATGAACCAACCACGGTATCGTTAAAAAACACTCGATTCGAAAGGGATAGTAATGGCAAAACAGAAAATTTCCGCAGTGCCCTCCATTCGGCGCTTGCCATCGTACCTCCATATCATTCGTCAATCGAAAGAAGATGGAAGCGAATATATATCAGGAACCGTTATAGCCCAAGAACTGCACCTTGAGCCGATTCAGGTCAGAAAGGACCTCGCGATCACGGGCATCGTCGGAAAACCGAAGAAAGGGTATCCCGTTATCGCGTTAATGGCGGCGATTGAGCACTTTCTCGGTTGGGACGAGGTTCAGCCGGCGGTCTTAATCGGCGCCGGAAACTTAGGAACGGCGCTGTCGGGGTATCCCGAATTCCAGTATCACGGACTGCAAATTTGCGCCGCATTCGACCAAGACCCCAGCAAGGTCGGAAAATCGATTCACGGCGTTCCGGTTTTTTCCTTAGAAACCCTCAAAATCCAGGTTAAGAACCTTGGCGCGTCCATTGCCATCCTCACGCTACCATCTTCGTCCGCGCAAGAGGTAACGAACAAACTGGTCGAGGCCGGCATTACGGCAATCTGGAATTTCACGAACGTAAAGCTGAACGTGCCGGAAAACGTTATCGTTCAAAAAGAAGACCTCACTTCCGGCTACGCGATGCTTTGCGTCATGATGAACGCGCGGAAACATGGCGCTTCCTGAGGAAAAAATAGCCGATCAGGCGGTTATGCTCGCGAATCGCCTCGAAAAAACAGCCAAACACTTGCGAAAATGGGCGCGCAGAACGGGCGTTTCCTGTTACCGCCTGTACGACAAGGATATTCCCGAAATCCCCCTCGCGATCGACCGATACGAATCGGCTACCGGCGAGGAGATATTCCTGCACATCGCGCTTTACGCCCGACCGTACGATAAGCCAGATGACGAAGAAGAAGCTTGGATGGACGAGATGAAGTCAGCGGCGGCCGACGTGCTCGGCATACCGAAAAATCGCGTCTTCACGAAAATCCGCAAACGCCAACGCGGCGAATCCTCGCAATACGAAAAACTCAGCGATCGCGCGCACGAAGCTTCCATAGTCGTCGCCGAGGGCGGTTCGCGCTTTCTCGTCAATCTTTCGGAATACCTCGATACGGGGCTTTTTCTCGACCATCGACCCGCGCGCATGCTCGTTCGGGAAGAAGCGAAGGGTAAACGAGTATTAAATCTTTTTTGCTATACCGGGGCGTTTTCCGTCCATGCCGCTGCCGGCGGGGCCCAATCCGTCACGTCCGTCGACCTTTCGGCGACGTACCTTTCATGGGCGGCGAAGAATCTCGCGCTGAACGGATTTCAGGCGGTGCCGCCCGACCGGCTTACCGGGCGCGAAACCGACGAAAAATCGCCCTTCCCCTGCGTACGGGATGACGTAAAGTCCTTTCTCGCGCGCGCCAAGAGAGAATCGCGTCGATGGGATATCATCGTGTGCGACCCGCCGACGTTCTCGAATTCCAAGCGTACCGCCGACACCCTCGACGTAAACCGCGACTGGGTCGATCTTTGCAGGGATTGCCTTTCCCTCCTCTCCCCCGGAGGAACGCTCTTATTTTCCACGAACTCCCGCTCGCTGAAATTCGACCCCGCGCTCATCGGCGGCGCCGCGTCAAAACCCGGTATGAAGGTCACGGACCTCTCATCCTGGTCCATACCCGAGGATTTTCGCGATAAAAAAATGCATCGTCTCTGGCGATTTACCGACGAAGACTGAAAAAATAAAAAACCCGACGCTTTCGCGCCGGGTTTTCCCGAAGACGGATAAAAATCAGCTCTCTTTGATGTTATATCGCTTCTTGAAGCGGTCGATACGACCAGCGGTGTCGACGAGCTTCTGCTTTCCGGTGAAAAACGGATGGCAAGCGGAGCAAATTTCGACGTTAATGTCCTTTCCGGACGTCGATCGAGTCTCGATGACGTTTCCGCATGCGCACTTAATTTTCGCATCGGCGTAAGCGGGATGAATTCCCTCTTTCATGGTTTCCTCCAATTCTGGATGGCGCTAATAGACGCACCCCGAAACTCGGGGCTCAATGCCGCGTTCTCAAGAACGAAGCAAGGCAGCAACCCGCGCCGCGCGTTTAACGCGCCGCGAACCGGTCTCTTTAGCGCCGATTTAATCCATGCCGGCCGAGCCGGTATTCATGGATCGCAAGAACGCTATATTATTTTTACTTTTCCTCATTTTGTCAAGAAGCAGTTCCATTATTTCGGTGTCGTCCATTGGATTTATGACCTTGCGGAGCACCCAAATTTTCTGCATCTCTTCCTCGGTGAGGAGCAATTCTTCCTTACGGGTTCCGGACTTTTTGATGCTGACGGCGGGAAACAGGCGACGGTCGGAAAGCTTGCGGTCAAGGTTAATTTCCATGTTGCCGGTGCCCTTGAATTCCTCGAAAATAACCTCATCCATGCGGCTTCCCGTCTCGATGAGCGCGGTCGCGATAATGGTAAGGCTGCCGCCCTCCTCGACATTGCGCGCGGCGCCGAAAAATCGTTTCGGCTTGTGAAGCGCGTTCGAGTCGACGCCGCCTGAAAGGACCTTGCCGGAGGTGGGGACCGTTTGGTTGTACGCGCGGGCAAGACGGGTAATCGAGTCGAGCAAGATGACGACGTCGCGCTTATGCTCGACGAGGCGCCGAGCCTTTTCGAGCACCATTTCGGCGACTTGCACGTGGCGCGTCGCCTGTTCGTCGAACGTCGAGGAAATGACCTCGGCCTTAACCGTCCGCTCCATATCGGTGACTTCCTCGGGGCGCTCGTCGATGAGAAGGACGATCAGGTATACTTCGGGATGGTTCGCCGTTATCGCGTTCGCTATTTTCTGCATGAGAATAGTCTTACCGGTTCGAGGCGGCGCGACGATGAGGGCGCGTTGGCCTTTCCCGATCGGGCAAAACAGGTTCATTATGCGCGTCGAAATCTCTTCGGTCGTGGTCTCGAGGTTGAACTTCTCGTTCGGATACAGCGGCGTGAGGTTATCGAAGGGTATGCGGCTTTGGGCGCACGACACGTCGTCAAAGTTAACGGTCTCCACGCGGAGCAACGCGAAAAAGCGCTCGCCTTCTTTCGGCGAACGGATCTGTCCATAAACGGTATCGCCGGTCTTGAGGTTAAAAAGGCGAATCTGGCTTGGCGAGATGTAAATATCGTCGGGTCCGGGCAAATAACTGTTTTGGGGAGACCGGAGGAAGCCATAGCCGTCGGGAAGGATTTCAAGCGATCCCGAGGCGAAAATAATCCCGCCGTGGTCGGTATGCGCCTTGAGAATCTGGAAAATGACTTCCTGCTTTTTCATGGCAACCATATCTTCGTGGGGTACGCCGTATTGAATCGCGAGATCGCGCAACGCGTGCATGCCCATGCGGGTTAACTCATTAATCGTTAATTTCGGTTTATTTTCGTTATCTCTGACGGATTCTGATTCGGCGGGAGTGGCGTTGGAAGGCGGGGTAAAATCGTCGCGATATTCTCGCGTTTCTCGGGGTTGGTCCCGAAATCGGCGATGTTCGCGATGTTCGCGGGGAGCGCCGTCGCGATTTTGGCCATTCGGCGCGCCCGGTGCGCGTTTTACGCGGGGACGAACGACGACGCGTTTTTCTGTCGCATCCGGCATTGAGGGAAATTCAGCCTCGGCGGTCTCGGGTTTACTCGTTTCGATCGATACGGCCGTATCCGACGGCTCTTGGACGGTCACTTCCTCGACACGTCCCAGATCAAGCTGACCTTGATCCGAAGGTTGTTGCGCCTCGCCCACTAAAACGTCAGAAACGGGGCGTTTTCTGATTGGTGCCATGAGAAATCTCCATAATTATGATAAAAGGACTTTTATTTGAAAGACTGTATGCATGTTCGGATTTACCGCGCTCGATTTAAGAAAGGAATACAGTAACTATAATATGATAGTCACTTGCTGTCAAGATGACTCACTACGAGCGACAACGCTCGCGCGACCGTCTTTCGGCGAACGCTCGCCCGTCCGCCGCGAAAACGGCATCGCAACGTCCGTACCGACGTCGGCGTATGCTCGCCGCAGCTTGCGACGGCGAAACACACGGTACCGACGGGATTATTATCCGTCCCACCTCCGGGACCCGCTACGCCGGTAACGGCTACGGCCACGGTCGACCCGGTAACGGACAAAGCTCCGCGAGCCATCGCTTCCGCGGTTGCCTCGCTTACCACGCCGGACCTTTCTATTGTTGTAGGATCTACCCCTAAAAGACCGATTTTTTGCTCAATGGCGTACGAAACGACGCCGCCCACGAAAACGTCAGACGACCCCGGCACGGCGGTCAACGCTGCGGCTATCAGTCCACCGGTGAGCGATTCCGCCGTCGACAGCGTTCGGCCCTGAGCCCGTAAAATTCCCAAAAGTCGCGCCGCTATGCGATAAGAACGCATCGATGGAAATTAACGGCCATCGTCGGCGCGTATACGGTCTTTCACTACCGATCCAGGGGTCGAGAAAAGGTCTATTCCGTTATTTGCCCGCATCATCTCGACGGAGCCGTCGAACGCGACTCCATCGGCTATTCGCAACCGTGAAGTGGATATATCCCCATGTACCGCGCTACCGGTGCGCATTTCGATCCGATCACCGGCCATTAACGGCCCATTCACGACGCCATCCACGACGATTGATGCGGCTCGAGCGAATTTGACATCGCACGTCGCGCCCTTACGGATAACGAGGGCGCCTTGCGCCTCAATGGAACCGGTAAAAGTACCGGCGATATGCAATTCTTCGGTGAATTTCAAAACGCCGTTAAACCGCGTTTTTTCGCCGAATACGGTTACGTCGCGATCCTTGTCTTTTTCGGAAAAACGAGACATGCAATACCTACTTCGTAGTCATGGTAAAAACGCCGTCCCAATCCTCGGGAGGCGGGTTCTCTAAGTAATACGCGCAGCGTTCGGCGTATACCTTAGAGGGAGAATCCGTCGGATCCGCGGCGAGCGCCGCCGCGAACGAGTCGCGAGCTTGGGAAAATTGCATTAATTTATACAATTTCCGTCCATTCGCGAATAATTCCAACGCTTTTTTCTTTTGTTCGGTTATCATACGCTACTCACTATACGCTTTGCGCAATTCGTTTTCCAGCGACGTGACCGCGATTTCCCGGCTTTTGAGCTTTCGGTATTCTTCCTGCAATTCGTCGATTTTCTTCTGAAGCCGAGAATATTCCAACTGACAGGAATCAAACCCGGAGCGAAACTCCGCGTTATCGGGCAAGTCGGGCGACTGGCACAGCGAAAGGAATTTCTGGGAAACTAAATCGGCGTACGCGAGCAATTTTTCGTTCAACTGCTCTTGCAGGGCGATGCGCGATTCCCGTTTTTTCAGCTGATCGATGAGCTCATGGTTCCGCAACACCGAGCGAATGCGCGCGAGTACCTCGGAGAAGTTAAAGGGCTTCGTGATGTAATCGTCCACGCCGAGCTCGAAGCCCTCGATTTTATCCTTAACGTCATCCATGGCGGAGAACATGATAATGGGGACGTCGTGCCATTCGGCGTACTCGGGGTCGTTCTTTAAAATACGGGTCACTTCCCAACCCGACATTTTCGGCATGATGTTGTCGAGCATGATGAGGTCGGGGGAAAATTCCTTTACTTTATCGAGACCGTCGCGGCCGTTCGCGGCTTTTTCCACGACGAAACCGAGCTTACTCAGCATTAAGTCGAAGAATTCTACGTTAATTTGCTCGTCGTCGACGATTAAAATTTTTTTTCTTGCTTCCATAATCATACTCACTTAATTGTCACGTATATGACGAAGTTTTGTCAACAAGCCCGCGAGGATAAGCGCCGCGGCTAGCGCCGCGCTTGCCGCGCCAAAAGCGTCACCCCATTTCTCGTAAAGAGTCTGTCGATGGGCACTCAACACCGGAATCGAGGCGACGAGGTACGTCTCGGCGAACGGTTCTGCCATCGCGAGAATTTTACCGTTCGGGTCAACGACGCAGGTCTGGCCGGACGCCGTCGAACGCACGAGGGGAACGCGATTTTCGACCGTGCGAAACACCGCCATGGAAAGATGCTGATACTGACACGGCAAACTTTTCGCCCATGCGTCGTTCGTCAAATTCACGATGGCGCGCGCCCCGTTATTGACGAAGGCTCGGGAAATATCGCCGAACGTGTCCTCGAAGCAAATGGGGGTGGAAAACTTCAGGTCCCCGACGGTGAAAACGACGGGATCGCTCCCCTTCTCCCAAAAATGAGTATCGTTCTTCACGAGGAGGTCATACACCCACGGGAAGAGCTTTCGATACGGAAAATATTCGGTGAAAGGAACTAAATGCATTTTTCGGTAGCGCGCTGGATCGGGGGGAATGACGTTTTGGCCGGGATAGAACACGAATACCGCGTTATAATCAACGCGATCCCAAGTTCCGTCCTGCGTTCTCCCCTTAACCGCGTCATCGTTCCCCAAAACGACGGGAACAGGAAACTCGTTTACCCAATTTAAAAGCTGGGAAACGAGCTCAAACGACTCCATATCCTCGCGGTAACGGTAATGCCAGTCAATACGGGGAATAAAGCCCGTTTCCGGCCATACGACGAGTTTAACGTCGGGATTCGCGGCGAGCGCTTCCTCTGAAAGCCGGGTGAGCGTGCGGTAGTCGCGGCGATACGCGCTGATACCGCCATGCCAAGGATCGCTATTGGGTTGGGCGAGCGCTATTTTGACGGAAGGTTCTTTTGAATAATCGAGCGGCGAAAGGAGGCCGTACGCGATCGTCCCGATAAGCGCGAAACACCAAAGGATGGCCGGTATAGCGTGCTTCCGCGCGAACGCGGGAAACGACGAAAACCAGGAACGAACGGAATCGCGCGCGCGCGCCTTTACGCCCGCCGCGATCCATGCCGACGGGAACGTCACTAAGGCGGAGACGCCCCAAACCCCAAAAATTGACGCGATTTGGATCATTACCGGCCAACTCCATTGGGAGTAGCCGATTACGCCGTAGGAATACCCGTTAAACCCCAAGGTCTTCAGATATTCGTATCCGCACCACGCGAGCCACTGAACGACGTAGCCAAACTTGGGAAAAACCATATCCGCGAGTTTCAGGACGGGAACCGCAAGCATTAAATAGAAAAAATAGAGCGAACCGATAACGTAAATCGCCAGGGGATGGAACACGCCGAGCCAATACGTAAATAAGCAATACGATAAAAGACCATAGAACGCGCCCCAGAGAAAAGAAGCGCGGAAAGAAACCCGGCGTATTAAAATGAAAAGAGGAACGAAGGCTACGTAGGCGAATATCGGAAATCCCTTTACCGACAGCAAATTAGGCTGAGGTAAGGCAAAAAAAAGAACGGCGAGCGCCAACAAAGCGATGTTTACGCCAAACGCGCGCCAAGAATGATGTAGTGTTTTAGGGGAAGGCATTACGACGGTTTTTCCTCGGTTCTATTGGATGGTATAGACCACACCGATGCCTTTAATTCCTTACCGGAACGAAAAGCGACGACCGCATGACTCTCGACGCTGACCGTCGCGCCTGTTTTCGGGTTTCGAGCCTTGGCGCGTCCTTTGCGATCGCGAATTTCAAAAGTGCCGAAACCGCGCAATTCCACCGAAAGGTCGTTTTCCAGGGATTTTTTGACCTCTTCGAGAAATAAGTCCACGACGACGCGCACGTCCTTTAAGTCCAAGCCAGATTTTTCGTAAATTTGATCGACAATATCGCTTTTTGTATGTTTCTTAACTTGCATGGCCATTCCCCTGTGCGAGTATCCTATCATAAATACTCTGCGTTGTTAAGAAAAAAAAACCGCAATAGACCGTTGCCAGCCATTGCGGTTCTACTCCGAAAAGGACCAAGAATAAAATTATTTCGCCGCGAAAGAAACGTTATACAGTTTTTGCATGCGCGATTTCTTGCGTGCGGCCGCGTTACGAGAAATAATTCCCTTGCGAGCCGCGGTGTCGAGTTCCGAAGCGAGTTCTCGCAAAAGATCTCCCGCCTGCGCGGAATCTTTCGCCTGAACGGTCGCAACGTATTTTTTAGCGCTGGTGCGCACGGAACTTTTCACGGCTTTATTCTTGATACGCCGTACTTCACTCTGCCGGTGTCTTTTCACCGCAGAAGCATTCTTTACTGCCAAAGGGAACCCCCCGAAATGAAACTGTTCGCCTATATTATCAAAATGATCTCGGATCGTCAATACCGCAATGAGGTTGTTCGAACCGATTCACAGACTTTTACTTGACACATGCCGGTTTTTTCTATATCTTATCAATAACTTTGTTTTCAGGAGACAGTTTATGGGTGGAGCAAGTAAGAACTCTCGTACGACCATTTCAACCCACAAGTTTTTTTGCACGTGCGGCGGAGAAATCGTCATGAAAACCTTGTTTGAAAGCGGAAAGCTGAAGAATGTCGCAGAATGTTCAAAGTGCAAGCGCACCGAACGCCGTCCGAAGGACTTCAAATAAACCGCCTTTCAAAAAAGGCTTTTTGAAAAAGGAACCCTCACGGGTTCCTTTTTTTTGCTCATTCGCGTGTCAAGCGCCACGTCGTGAGTTGAGTCTGAATCAATTCTCGCGCTTCTTGAAGGATTTGAACCTGCTCAGCCTTATTTTGGGGAGTTGGGTACGTTTTGAGCACTTTGATCCGATACCTCCCGCCGGAAAGATCCTCCTGCAAGCCCGAAAGTTTTGAAATTCGATACCCGCCGTCGACGGCGCACACGACGACTGGCATCGGCGCTTTGTCAAGAAAGCGGCGAAACCCCGCCGGATGAAACGTCCCGAGCGAACCGTCAACCGAACGCGTGCCCTCGGGGAAAAGGACCGGAATCCAATTCATCGCCTTTACCCGCTCGGCGAAATTCTCCAGCGCGCGCATGGACTGGGATGGGCCTCCCGTTCGGCGAATGAGGCAATGCCCGTCGCTTTTCAGCATCGCCGAAACGAGCGGGATATATTTGCCCAACTCTGCCTTCGCGACGAAACGCAATCGAGAAGGGTCGAGGAAACGCATGAATAACGGTATATCAAAAAGACTTTGATGGTTCGACACGATGAGATACTGCCCCGGTAGGCTTTCGATCCCGTCCGGCTCGGGCGCATAGCGAAAGTTCATCCAGGTCGACAGGAGCGCGAAAATGCGCCGCGGCGCGTGTCGCGTGATAAAACGGTTAAAGCGGCGCGAAAGGCGCCAGTCTAGCGCGTACAGAAGGTCCGCGACGAAGGCGAGCCAACCCAGAGAAACCACGAGGCTGGCGAAAATTATGAAGGTTTGCATTTCATTCCCCTTTCCTTGCGGAAACCGTATCAGTCATATAAAAAACGCTCAACGCGCCCCTCGATAGTCGCGAGAGATTCCATGCAACGCGCCGTTTTCGGGATGCTTTCAAGAAACAGCGAGCCATAACGCTTCGCCAAAATTCGGCGGTCGAGCACCGTCACCGCGCCGTAATCGCTTTGTCGGCGCATGAGCCTGCCGAATCCTTGGCGAAAGCGGACGATCGCCTCGGGAAGGCTCAATTCCATAAAGGCGTTCCCGCCGCGCGAGTCGATAGCCTCCGAACGGGCTGCGTGCACGGGATCGCTCGGCACGCGGAATGGCAATTTCGCGATGATAACGTGTAAGAGCGCGTCCCCCGGCGCGTCAACGCCTTCCCAAAACGAATCCGTCGCGAATAGCACGCTCGATTCATCGGAACGAAACGTCTCAAGCAAGCGAGTTCGGTCGTCCTCTCCCTGCCGCAACACGGTAATTCCAGCACCGGAGAGTTCCGATCGGGCGATCTCGCAGCAAGATCGCAATAACTCGTATGAGGTAAACAAAACGAGGGCGTGTCCGGCGGAGGCTCGCAACAGCTTAACGACGGCAGTTTCAACCCACGGCTGGTACGCCGGGTCGTCCGGCAGAGGCGCGTCGTTCGGCACGGAAAAAAGGACGTTTTTTTCGTAGGGAAACGGGGATTCGAAAACGCCGGTCCGTACGCGCTCGGCTTCCACGAAAGAAACGCCGGCGCGATTGAGCCAGTAATCGAAGCGATTCGCGATTCGGAGCGTGGCCGAGGTGCACACCACGGTCTTAAACGGCTCGAACACCGCCTCGCGCATCATGGGCGCTATCTGGAGCGGCGTTTGCACGAAGCGGGGAAACCACACCGGCTCGTCCCCTCCCCGCGGGTTACGCGCGGCAAGCCGATTTTTTTCGATCCAAAAGACGGAATCAGGCCGCTCGGACCACTCAACGAAGGAGAGGCACAGCGAGCCGATATTCTCAAGCCGCTTCAAGACGAATTTCGATTCCCAAACGGCAGGCGCGTCTTGATCCTCGTCCGCGATTCCGTCGAACACGTCGCGCAAAAAGCCGGCGAGCTTCGCGATCTTCGCGCGGAATTCCGCCACGATTCCCAGTAGGCGCACGGCCCCCGCGGAGGTTTTGGGCGAAAGTCGCCACGTAAACGAGTCCGCGAGCAAGGAAAGGGCGACCTCCTCCAGCTCGGTATAGAGTTCCTTCACGGAGGCGATTTCCGCTATCGCGTTTTGGGCCGCGCCAGGCGACTCGGACATTCGCTCCAATAGGATTAAATGGCCTGAGATGGAGCCGCGCCGAACGCGATACAGGATGGCGAGCTGCTTGAGTAGCTTGTATCGCGTGAAATACTCCGAAAAGAAGCTCGTCGCGGCGTCCTCGATGCCGTGCGCCTCGTCGAAAACGACCCGATGAAAGGGAGGCAATACGGCCGAGTCGTCGTATCCCGCCCCGGCCATGCGCGCCTCAAGGTCGGCAAACAGGAGATGGTGGTTCACGACCAAAAGGGAGGCGCTCGCCGCGTCCTTTCGCACGCGCATGATAAAGCAGGATTCGCGATAGGAACAGCGCATGCCCATGCACGCGTCCGATTCGGAGCATACGCGCGACCATACGCCCTCGGCGGGCATGAAACCCAAATCCGAGCGGCTACCGTCGGCGGTTTTGTTCGCCCATTCCGCGATTTTCTCGAGCTCGGCAGTTTCGTCCTCGAAAAAATCTCGCGACGCGCGGGCGTCGGCGAGGGCGTCACCCAGACGTCTCAGGCATACGTAGTTTTGACGCCCTTTTACGAGTACCGTTTTAACGGGAATCCCGACGGTTTTTTGGGCCGCGGGGATGTCTTTTTCTATTAATTGCTGTTGAAGGTTTATCGTGCCGGTTGAAATCACCACACGCTCTTCGTTCTGTGCGGCCCAAAGCATAGCGGGCACGAGATAGGCGAAACTTTTGCCGACTCCGGTTCCCGCCTCGAAAACCCCGACTCCCGATTCGTTGAAGGCGCGCGCGATCGCGTCGGTGAGCGCTATTTGCCCGTCGCGTCGCTCAAAGCTCGCAAACTGGGCCGCCAACGGTCCGCCCTCGTCCAGCAAGCCACGAACGTACGGAATATCGAGCGCGCGGCATTCCCGCGTCGCGATCGGCTCTATGACGGCATACACGTTTTCGACGGCGTTATCGACGATGTAAAACCCTAAGCCATCGGCGGAAACCCGTCCCGCGACGTCTAGATCGGCGTCGCTCGGCGTAAGATTTCCAGAAGGATGATTATGAATGAGCACGTCCGACTCGGCGAGCGCCTGACGAACCAAGGGAACGGCCCCCTCGTTTCCGCGAGCCGCGACGCGAACCTCGGCGATTAAACCGTCAGCGTTAACTTGTCCGACGAAAAAAACCTCATTTCCGCCTGCCGCGCGTATTGAGTCGACCATGAGCCGCCGCGCCTCAGGAACAAAGCGATCCTCAATATCCAACACGGCGGACCCTCCACTCAGGCGGAAAAAAAAAGGTAAGGACGAACGTCCTTACCTCGTTATCATAACTTCGCATCTCCTAGGGGAATTGAACCCCTGTTGTCGGGATGAAAACCCGATGTCCTAACCACTAGACGAAGGAGACAAAAGCGTCAGATCGCTTGCGGCGACGACGGTATAGATTTATAGCAAACAGACGGTTTTCTGTCAATACGCGCTACGAAACGTCGAGCTTTTGCGCGATGCGAACGCGCAAGGCCTTTTCCTCGGGCTTATTGAAACCCAAAGAAACCGCCTTATCGAGGTCGGAGAGGGCTTCCTTATAGCGAGCGAGCTGATACAGGGACTCGGCGCGTCGAAAATACACATAGGGTTGAAAAGGGTTCATCGCCGCCGACTGGGAAAAGCACTCGATCGCCTCGTCGTCGCGGTCCATCACCGCGAGCACGATTCCCTGATAATAATACGCGCGGAAATTCGAGGGATTCGATTCGGCGCTCGCCCGAAAATCCCCGAGGGCGTCTTCGTACCGGGATTGCGCGAAATAGGCCATCCCGCGATGCTTGAATATTACCGACAGAACCGAGGAATTCGGCTTCGCGTCGATTATTTTCGCGTAAATCACGATCGCTTTTTCAAGATTGCCGTTGTTATGCGCCTCGATGGCGTCTAAAATCATGTCGTCAATGGTGCCCTGGACGTACGGAGAAGACGCATCAAAATCCTCGTCCGGAGGGAGCGCGTTTGCGCCGGACAAGCCTAGGTTCCCGTCCTCGTCCGCTTTAAGATAAAAGCTTCCACGGCGCTTATCCAGTTCGCGGTTCAGTTTATTTTGATAGTCGCGAATTTCCTGGAAAATGATATCCGCAAGGCTCAGGCTCGCGTTTATCGAGGCGAGTTTTCTCTTAAGCGGCAAATCGAACGGGGAAAATTCGGATTTATACACTAACTCATGCTCAACCTCGGCCCAAGCGTCCTGCAAAATCGTACGTACTTGTATCTCGAAAATGAGTCCATTGGGCAAGCTGAGCCCTTCGGAGCAATCGGAAGGTATACCGAGCAGTACGTGCGTTGACTCGTAGCCGAATTCTCGGAAAGTTCGGTCGGCGCCCTTTCGTTCGACCTCAAAAACGTCAAAAGTATTCCGCAATATGCTCTCGACCCGCGTTAAATCCTCCAAAAAAGCGCAAATAATCCGAATCCCGACGATATCGGTAATAACCGGTAAATCTTCGCTCGAGCCAATGTCGCCGGGCAAATTTCGGAGCAATTTACGATAATAACTGTTAAAGGACTTAACGCGGGACTTAAATACCGGTACTGAGGAAACCGATATCGCCGACTTCAGCTTTGCCTCTATACGGCTCAGAACCGTCTGAAACGCCGGCAAATACGATTCGTATAGTTGCGACAAAGCGATTCGATTTGGGAGCCATTGCTCTTGATTTGTCTCGACACTCATTCTGTTACTAGTATACACTAAGCCGCTCAAACCAAACAACAGCGATGGTTTGAATCCTTGGTATCGGTACGCGAACGGCGTCGCAATACGGAAGAAATATAGATTGTCAAAAATCTCTATTTCCGAATATACTGACAATCGTCGAACGGAATCAATGCAATAGGAGGTATTACATAGAATGAAAAAACTAATAATCGTAACGGCCGCGGCATTGGCCTTATTTATTTCCTGCGGCACATCGCCGAAACCAATCGAAACGCCCACGGATACTCCCGTGGCGCAAGTCGACTCGCCGAAGCAGGTTACCATCACGGTTTGGCTTCCGACTACCCTGACGGTCGCCTACGCTGACGGGATTATTTCGTCGGTAATAAAAACCGATTACGATGAAAGCGGGAAACCTACGAACGAAACCACCCTGGACGGCAAGAAGAACCTTATTTCAGCCCGCGCGTGGACGTGGTCAGGGGAAGACGGCGCGATAATCGTCGCGACGAACGCGGTCGGCTCGCCGACCGGCAAAACGGAAATCTCGTACGCCGAAGGACGCCCCGTCAAAGAAACGATGTACGACGCAAAAGGCGCGGTTCAGTCAACCGACGAATCCGCGTATGACGCCGACGGAAACCGATCGTCGCATACCGTTACGACCGGTACGGGCGGCGGCATCACGACGAAATACGATATCGCGAACGGGAAGGTCAAGACGATCACGATCCTCGACGCCACAGGGAGCCCGATCAAGCGATTTGAGCGAGCATTCAATCCCGACGGCACGATCGCCGCCGAAAGCGAATTTGACGCGGATGCCACGCTAAAAAGCGTCATCGCGTACGCGTACTCGGACGGAAAACTCGTAAAAGAGGAAACGCGAAGCCCCACGGGAATCGTCAGGTCCAGAATCGAATACGTCAATGACGAAAACGGAAACCCCATAACGGCGAAGCTCTACGACCGGCAGGGAAAACTCGCGGAAGTCAGGACGACCGAGTGGAAAGGTTTCTCGAAGACCATCATTTCTAAATAACGGAGACATATTGCCATGAAAAGGATTTACGCTTGCGCCCTCGCGATCGCGTTGGGAACCCTCGCGTTCGCGGAAAACGAAAACGTCGTCGTATGGGAGCAGATTTACCGCCGCGCGGAAAGCTATGAGCAGAGAACCGCGGTAATGCATAAAATAATGGAATTCCAGGATCGCGACTTCGCCCCGCTTCTGACCGAGGCGCTCGACGGAATCTTGGCGAGCACGGCGAATCCCATGGGGGCGAGCGAGAAGTTTTCGATGAACGAGCTCGCCATTCTCGTGGTGCGTGAGCTCGGGAACCTTAAAAGCACCGACGCGGCCGAATCGATCTATCAGATGTACCTTCAGGGCCCCACTCCTGAACTTAAAGCCGAGGCGGTCGTTTCGCTCGGTAACATGCGCGCGACCGACTACGCCGAACGGCTCGCGTTCGACCTCAAATCGGTTAATCTTAAGCCCAATCCCGCCTCGTATCACGACCAAGAGATCGTCGCGTTGGGACTCGTCAAGGCGCTCGACTCGATGCGGTCCATCGTTGGGTATGAACCGGTATTCCTCGCGTCCATTGGCTGGTACTCTGCGACGTCAAACGTCAGGCAAACGGCCCGCGCCGCCCTCCAGACCATGGTCGACGATCCTTCGGAAACCCTGTTGCAGATAATCACGACGAACCCCGATCTCGAGGTTAAGATCACCGCCTTCGATACGTTACTACTTTCAAAGGCGGCCGCCGATCGAAAGGCGCTCGTCGCGAGCAAAACGCTCGAAATGGCGAACGCACGAAACGACACCGACGTCGGCATGAAGGCAAAAACATCGAAGCTGAAAGTCATGGCGCTCGACGCGTTAATTACCGCCCAGGATCACACGGCAGCGAACGTTCCGCTCTACGACGCGGTGATCCTCGCCGACAAAAGAAACGACGCGACGCTTGAGGAAACGCTCAAGGCCTACATGGCCTTAGGCGTAAACGGCACCGATGAGGCGTCGAAATACCTCGCGGCGAAGCTTTCCGAATACAACGAGCGGGAACGGAGCAAGGCGAACACCGTTCGCGACAAATCACTGATCAAGCAAATCGTCATCAGCATGAAAGAAACGAAGAACAAAGCCGTCCTCAATTCCCTGAGCGAGGGATTGTATATCGATTACGACGCGAGCATTTTGCGCTTAATGCGCGAGACTCAAGTCGCGCTGAAATAATCGCGCTCGGGCGCGGCATCCCCCGAGGGGCCGCGCCCGATTCGCTCACTCCTCTATTCGGGACCAGTCCATTTTTTCGCCAATGCGCGACGCCAGGCTTTCAAGGTCGGCGTCGTCGTGGCGGGGATCCATATCGGCCGCGGCGGGAGCGAAGCTGACCGAGTCTCCCGAGCCGGTGAACACCAGAGCCTCGTGATGGCTCGCCTCCTCGATAACCGACTTTTCCGTCCCGCCCGGCACGAACTCAATGCGCCCGTTGCAGGTGCAAAAATACGTCTCGTCGGTTTTTCCGCTCACCCAAACGCAAAAGCTTGTGCCGCGCACGCCGGCGACTACCGAGGGCGTCTCGATTTTCATGCCGCCGCCGGAGAGCTTATCGAGCTTACGCAAAACCGCCGTAACGGTTCCACGCTCAACTTTCAGCGTTTTATCGAGAGACTTGTAGCCAAGCCGAACAATGGTGGATCGACCTACCCGGATGGCATTCTTACCCGCAAACGAGATTTCCGCGAGACCGTCAGCGTCTGTTTCGATGAGCGCCCCATCGCGCACTGAGTCGCCGATGGAAAGTAATTTGCCGTCCTGGGTTACGTTCCCCTCTATGTACAAAACGCTCGCGCCTTCGTCAGCAGAAACGACAGTTTTGCCGTTCTTTTGACCGCAAGCAATGACAGAAAACGATACCGCAAGCAGCATAATCGCGAAAATAATCGCCGACACAAACGGATTCCGACAATTGAAACGCATATTCCTCCCCGAGTCCAATCGTAAACAAGACATCTTACGTCAAGTATCCATTCGGGAAGGAGGACTGTCAAATTCGCCGGTATTGATTAACGAGCGACGCGCTTCAACTCAAATTGCACGCTTTCCTCGGTCTCGACCTGAAACAATATTTTCATTCCGAAAGACATAAGCTCATCGCCTCGGTATCGCATACCGTCTAACGTCGAAAAATAGTATCCTTGCGCATCGAGGCCGGATAAACGGAGCATGAGCGGGGCCTGGTTCGGCCAGGCCTGAAGCCGAACCGCCGTGACCACGGCGCTCTTTCCGTCCGAGCTTACGTGCATCCATGCGGCAAACGGGGATTCCGCGTTCGTTTCTAAATCCACGGGATCCTGCAGACGGTACAGATCGCCCCAAAGTACGGTCTTCCGTATCTCGCGATATTTCGCGATTTGACGCTTAATCGATTCCTTGTCCGCGTCGTCGATTTTCGTCACGTCCAACTCGTAACCGAAAGTTCCCGCCATCGCGATTTCCCCTCGGGATTTAAGACTGGTGATCCGCCCCGTCTGATGGTTCGGCGCCGCCGAAACGTGACAGGACATCGTGCTCGCGGGATAGACGATACTCGTACCAAATTGAATATGCGCGCGATTGAGGGAGTCAATGTTGTCGCTCGCCCAGGTCTGCGGCATATAGTAGAGCATCCCCGGATCGTAGCGGCCTCCGCCCCCCGAGCAGCTTTCGAAGAGTATATTCGGAAAAGCGGTATTCAACCGTTCGAGCAATTCATACAGACCGAGTATATAGCGGTGCGAGACTTCCTGCTGACCGCCTGAGGGAAGCCGGGAGGAATAGACTTCGGTCATGTGCCTATTCATGTCCCACTTCACGTAGTCCGGTTCGGCTTCAGTAAATACTTCCGATAGCGAATCGAACAGATAGTCGCGGACCTCTTGTCGGGAAAGGTCTAAGACAAGTTGATCGCGCCCGAACGAGAAATCCCTGCCGGGTACCTGCAGCGGCCAATCCGGATGCGCGCGAAAGAGCTCGCTGTTCCGGGAAACCATTTCAGGCTCAACCCAGAGGCCGAACGAGATATTTTTAGCCTTGATTTTTTGCGAGAAATCGCGCAATCCGTTGGGCAGTTTCCGACGATCGGGAGTCCAGTCGCCGAGCGACGTCGTGTCGGAATCTCTCTTCCCGAACCATCCGTCGTCGAGCACGAAAAGCTCCACCCCAAGCCGGGACGCCTCATCCGCAAGCTCGAGCAATTTCTTTTCGTCAAAATTAAAGTAAATCGCTTCCCAACTATTGATGACGATCGGGCGTTCCTTATATTGATGAACGCCTCGACAGAGCCGGTCGCGAAAAAGCCGATGCAGCGTCCGCGAAAGCTCCCCGAGACCGCTACCCGATCGCGACAATACGACCTCGGGCGTCTGGAACGACGTTCCCGGGTTTAATCGCCACGCGAAATTATGCGGATTAAGGCCAATCATCGTTCGAGCCGAATTGAATTGATCGACATCGACCGTAGCGGAAAAGTTCCCGCTATACACGAGGCTGAACCCGAATACTTCGCCCGTAGTCTCGTTCGCGCCGGGACGAAGAAGCGCGATGAAAGGGTTTTGCTGATGACTGCTCGCCCCTCGCCTGCTTTCAATTCCCTGATTGCCGGGAAACAGATCGCGCGTTATAGCCCCTCGCTCGCGGCAGTGTGCGCCAGAAAGCTGCAAGAGGCGATAATCGGAATCGGCGAAGTCGACGCACGCGCTCATCGCTTTGCGTATCGAAACTTCTTTAATTCCGTTATTCGCTATTCTCGTCGATCGGGCAATGACGTCTCTATCTTTCCAGACCGTGTAGGACAGCGTTATCGTGATGCCATAGAGACGGTCAGTCAAATCTATTTCGAGCGTGTCGGCTTCATCATCGTCGCAAGTCCAAGTCGCCGGGAGTCCCTCAAGCTTCGGCTTTCCAGCGTAGATCCGATGCCCGGCGTACAGCGGTTCCATGACCAAAGTGCCGTCCGGCATCAAAATCTCGATCGTGGAAACGCGAAAGTCGCCGTGCCCGGGAAAGGCGCATTCCTGCGATAGCGTGTCGAGCGAGAAAGTTCGCTCACCCTCGACGGGATTCGGCGCGAACGCGCGGTCGATCGCGAGGTTGTCGTTGTTGCCGCTCCATTCTTCAATCCGTGATCCCCACAAGACGTGCTCCACGTACCGCCCTTTTTTTATGGCAATAACATAACTTGAACTTGGTGTCTTGAGATGAAAATACTGAGAAGCCTTGCTATATTCGATGCTCACATTGCTGTCCTTGATCGTTGAATGTCGAAAGAAACCGCGGCTCTTGGACGGAGAACCGTCCAAGAGCCGCGCCTTACATCTTTTTATTTGAAGAGTTCGAGAACTTTTTTATTCGCTTCCGTTAAGGCCGTGTTGGGCTCTTCCTGGAACAGGAAAATTTTATCGAAGGCGCGCGCCATGATTTCGGTTATTTTGACGCCGTTCGGCACTATCGGGTAGAGGAAGGTACCGTCTTCCGCGGTCGCCTCATCGGTAAACGCCGAAACGTCGATATTTTTGGAACCATATGTCGCGAGCGCGTTATCCACGCCTGACTTAATCGCCGGGAACACTACACCGAAAGTACCAACCGTTTTCTGAGCTTCCTCGGACGCAAGATATTTTAGCCAGCGCCAGGACTCTTCAGGATGTTTTGACCCCACCCAAATCGAATCCCCGAGTCCGTTGATCATGCTCTTGCGTCCGTCGGGCCCAGTAGGAAGACGGGCGAATCCGATGGGAAAGGCCTCGTTCGCGGTATACGTTCCGATCATCCAGGAACCGTCAAGGGTCGTCGCGCACTGACCCGCGAGGAACACTGAATTCGCGCCGTTTTGCGTAGCCTCGAACGAAGCGAGATATCCTTTCTTCGCCATTTTGACCAACCAGTCGATAGTCTCGATAAACTTGGGATCGTCATAGTGGTAATTCGCGTTAAACAGTCCGTCGGTATACATCCATCCGTTAGCGACCGCAAACGGGCTGAATTGTCCCTGGCCGCGATCGTCCATATGGCTAATGGCGAGACCATACTGCGCAACGTTCTTGGGGTCGAATTTCGGGCTTAAGCCGTTGTTCCCGTTCTTATCAATCGAAAGTTTGGCGATGAACTTCTCGAACGTTCCGCCGTCTTTCGCGTTCCACGTAAGGTTATTGGCCTCTTCATGGGTGATTCCCGCCTTGTCGAGCGCGGTTTTGTTGTACACGATCGCGATAGTGTCCCAATCCTTCGGAAGGCCATACCGTTTGCCGTCCTGGGTCGTCCACAGCGTGTCGAGTTTATTCATGTAGATTGAAGTGTCCAAGCCGTCTTTCTTGACGAACGGCTCGAGATCGAGCAGCTGTCCCTTGGAGGCGAAGTCCATGTATTTCGATAGATGGTCGGTGAACACGTCGGGAGCCGTGCCTGCGGCCATATCGGTTTGCAAGCTGGTCCAGTAATCGTCCCAGCCCATTTGCGAGATTTCAATCTTTATATCGGGGTTTTTCACCATGAAATCGTTCGCGACTTGTTGATAGGCGGGAATCTGCGCGGAATCCCAATGAATGTACTTGATTGTCACGGGTTCGGAACCCTTCGTCGCCGAGGCGTTTGACTTCCCGCAGGATGTCGCCGCAACAGCTAAAACCGCGAGACCGATGGCGATGAGCGCCCTATTCTTCTTCTGCATACCATTCTCCTTCGATTGATATATAATCCGCCTTCAGCCGATTTTCTTACCGTCAGCGAAAGCCGGAAAAGCCGATTGAATTGACGATTTTCTTCCCGAATAGCGAAAGAACGAAAAGCGCAGGGATCATGGCGAGAACCGTCCCCGCCATGAGTCCGCCCCAGTCGGGCTGGCCCTGCGGAACCTGCGAACGGAAAATTCCCAGGGCGACCGTGAGAGTCCTCATGCTTTCCTGCTTTCCGACGATGAGCGGCCACATATAATCGTTCCACGTCGTTATGAACGTGCTCACAGCAAGCGTCACGAGCGCGGTTTGTGAGAGCGGCAGGATGATTCGCCAAAACGTGAGGTATTTTCCCGCTCCATCGATCATTGCCGCCTCCTCGAGCTCAGGGTTGATGCCGAGGAAAAACTGACGCAGAAAGAAAACCGCGAAAGGCGTCATCAACAAGGCGGGCGCCATAATACCGGGGAGCGTGTTCAGCAAACCGATATTTTTCACGAAAATAAAATTCGGAATCGTCATCACGATGCCGGGAATCATCATGGTCGCGAGATACACGGCGAAAATTTCGTCCCGAAACGGAAACCGTAGCCGCGCGAACGCATACGCCGCCATCGCCGAGAAAATGACTTGAAAAAAAGTCGTCCCGATCGCCACGAGGAGCGAGTTCTTCATATTCACGAGAAAATTAACTTTCTGCCCCGATCCTCCCAACTTTACGGCAGTCGCCTGATCGACGAGGCCGAGAACCCGCTGAAAATTCGAGAACGTCGGTCTCGAGGGAAAAATCCTCGCCGCCTCAACGTACATTGCCGAATGCGGCGTAATGGCTGTCCGCACTACCCAATAAAAAGGAAAGACGGTAACGAATACGAGAATCGCGACGCCACAATACTGAAAAAAACGAACCATATTTCGCTGTGCTTTCCGGTTAATCATCCTAGTCCTCCTACGCGTCCGCTTCGTTCGCTCGCAGAAATTTCATCTGTATAAAACTGACGCCGATAAGTATCGCGAAAAGCACCATTGATACCGCGGAAGCGTAGCCCATCCGATACGCCTCGAAGCCGTTTTTATAAATGTAAAGATTGAGCACGTTAGTCGCGGCTACCGGCCCACCCTTCCCTTTCGTGATGATCGCGACGGTGTCGTATACCTGAAACGAGCCGATAACTGAGGTGATGATCACGAAGGCGAGGACGGGCCGTATATACGGAATGATTATCGAAAAAAACTTTCTGAGCGCCGACGCGCCGTCGATAACGGCAGCCTCTTCGATTTCTTTGGGAACGCCCTGAAGTCCCGCGAAAACGAGCAAGGCCGTATACCCCATATAACGCCATATATTTATGCCCGCCATGGAGGGCAAGGCAAGCTGGGTGGACGTCAGGAAATTAATGGGTTTTCCCCCCACGAACGCGATAAATGCGTTCACGATACCGATCGAGGAATCGAGCATCCATAACCACAAAAGAGCTACGACGACGTTGGAAAGAATCCAAGGGATAAGCAGGATGCCGCGCATGAGCATGGATTTCGCCACGCGCTGCATGACAAGGGCGATGCAGAGTGAAAGAACTGTTTGTATGGGAATATTCCACAGTACATAGACCAACGTTACCTTTAAGGAATTCCAAAAGTCGCCGTCAGAAAAAATTTCCGCATAATTCTTTAATCCAATCCAATTCGATTTGGACAGAAGGTCCCAGTCGGTAAAACTGAGCATAAAGCCACGGATCGTCGGAGCTACGTAAAAAGCCAGAAAACCAATCGTGCTTGGCACGATAAAGGACATCGCTATCAAAGATTGAATACCAATTCGGTTGCTCGCCTGTTTCATAGCAGCAGTATAGCAACGTTTTTTTCACTAGTAAAGTTTATTTTTACAGTTTTTATGTAATTTTTTACATTTTGCGATCAAACAGGAAGATATAACCTTGAGTCTCTGCTTAAAACACGGTATATTTCTTTCGTATGACAATATCCGAGATCGCGCAAGCCGCCGGCGTCTCTATCGCGACCGTCTCCCGAGTGCTCAACAACGGAGAGGTAAGCAAAAAAACGCGCGAAAAAGTCGAAAGCACGATTTTGAGGCTGAACTATGTCCCCGAATCGATGGCGCACGAAATCATAAAATCCTCGACGCCCGCGATCGCCGTCGTGACGCATAGCCTCAACAACAGCTACAGCATGGAATTCGCCGAAACGATATCCGATTACTACGCGGCAAACAACGTAATGTTTTATCTGGGATGCGCGACTGACCCGCAGCGAGAATACCGGTATTTAATGGACCTTATCGCACGCGGCATTGACGGGATAATCTTGCGCGATCCTCCGATGGAGAACCATCAGAAGGATCTCTACGACGAAATCGCGCAGCGGCTCCCGATCGTAATCGTTCATTCTTTTCCGGCGGAATTTAAGTTCAATTCAATCACCGTTGACCAACGCAGCGGCATGCGACAGGCCATGCGGCATCTCATATCCTTAGGGCATCGCGATATCGCCCTCGTAACGGGAACGGAGGGTTTTCCCTTTGAGCTCAAAGAAAGCGTCTGGAGAGAGGAACTACAATCCGTTGGGATAGAGCCTGACCAATCGAACGTAATCCGCGTCCCCCGAAGCGAGGTCGATAACGCCATCGCCGAGACCAGGCAAATCGTTTCGGGATTTCTGGGCTCCGGCAAACGGCCTACCGCGTTTTTTGCGAACAACGACCTCATGGGCGTCGGGACCCAACAAGCGCTTCTTGAAGCCGGTTTTTCGATTCCCAAAGACGTCTCGCTCATGAGTCATGATAATACGATGCTCGCCCAAAACTCGCGTATATCGTCCGTGGATATGAAAATACGCAGCGTCGCCCTCGCGGCGATAGATCTCATGAAATACGCGCTGACGGGTGAGGACAAGACGCCGCGGCACATATCGATTACGCCTGAACTGGTATTGCGAGAATCGACCGCGCCGAGAACGTAATCCGTATATAAACGCAACAGGTTGCGAAAACCATTAAATTCAGATAATAATCGATTACCTATGAAAGGAAAACTGAAAGAAGAAAGCGCTACGCATAAAAGACTCGCGGCAGAGCTCATTTCGATTATTCCCGAGCTTGACGAAGAGGGTCTTTCATTCCTTATCGAGCAGGCCCGCGTTCACGTTTATAATATGGAAGTTTCACGAATCGAGGAAGAGGCGGCGGAAAGCGATACCGCGAACCTGAATAAAAAAGGCGATTACGCGCGCGAGCCCGATAAAGCCCCGGCGAATTTTCGAATTGAACGATCGAGCAGCGGCTCTTCCTATCATCTTATCTCGGGCGGGAAATGGAAAATGTACAACGAGGACGAAATGATGCGCATCGTCAAGATCGCCTCTACGAGCGAACGAGTTCGCGACGTCGCGGTTCGCCTTCACGCGTGGTTTGCCGAGGAACGCCCCGACACATTCGCCGATCTCGAGCTGGGCGACGCGTGCGACCCCCGCCTGGACGAACTCGTCGTCTTTTTACGCTCTAAGTTCGCCATCAAAACGAAATAGAGACGCTGCGCGATGCCCCCCGCGTCATTGAACTTGTTTATCGAACGATTTATACTCAGCGCATGATTCATCGCGATATTCCCTTACCCGTCCAATACCGAAAATTTGGCATTGAAAATAACGGATTCACCCCGAGTCTTTCGACCTACATCCTCGATAATCCCGACGAAATAAACCCCGAGCGGAAGCGGCCCTTCGTCCTCGTTTGCCCGGGCGGCGGGTACGCGTTTCGCTCCGCACGCGAAGGAGAACCGATAGCCATTAAGATGAACGGGTACGGGTTCGACGCCGCCGTGCTTTCGTATAGCGTCGCCCCGATGGATTTCCCCGCTGCGTTCCTCGACCTTTGCGAGGCCGTACGCGCAGTACGCGCGAACGCCGCTGAATGGGGCGTAGATCCCGAGAGGGTTTTCGTGCTCGGTTGCTCGGCCGGCGGGCATCTCGCCGCATCGCTCGCGGTGTGGTGGAATACCGATGTAGCCAGGCGCTATCTCCCGTATCGCGCCCGCGATATTCGGCCGTCGGGGATTTGTCTCTGCTATCCGGTCATAACGTCCGGGGCCTTTCGACACGAGGGATCGATGGCGAATCTGCTGGGGAAAAAAAACGATACACCTGAAACGAGAAATGAAGTCTCGATAGAAAACCTCGTGAACGAGGACGTACCGCCGGTATTTATTTGGCACACCGAGACGGACGAGGCGGTACCCGTCGAAAACAGCCTACTTTTCGCGCAAGCGCTTCGCGCGAAGCGGATACCGTATGAGTTGCATGTCTTCGCGCGCGGCCCGCACGGGTTAAGCCTCGCGACCGAGGAAACCGCCCGCGAGGCGAGCCAAATCGCGCCCGAATGCGCCGTATGGCCGGATCTTTTCGCTGCTTGGGTCAACGCCATGGGCTGAGGAGACTGAATTTCAGTTTCAATCGACGAGTCGATGTCATCCCAACAAAAATTCAACGCTAGGATTTCTCACGTGAAAAGCTTTTTTCGTTTCCTTAAAAACTGGACCCTGCCGATTTCCATGGCCTGCGGAGTCCTTGGCTACGTGCTGTATGAGGGATTAGACCTTTCGCATGAAGCGCGCGCATACGCGGCGGTTGCCGTTTCGACCATCCAACCCCTCCTCATTTTCACCATGCTGTTTCTTTCCTTTTGCAAAATCGACCCGAGAAGCCTCAAACTACGGCCGTGGCATGCTTGGCTCATACTTATCCAAATTTTGTTTTTTTCGTCTTTGGGAGGGTTCATACTTCTTTTTCCCCATATGAAGGAACGGGTCATCTTGGAGGGCCTTATGATTTGCCTAATCTGCCCGACGGCGACCGCCGCGGTCGTCGTTACCGACAAGATAGGCGGGAACACTGCGACGCTCACGACATACACGATACTGAGTAACGTTGTAACCGCCGTGATGGTTCCTTTAGTGCTCCCGGTCGTCCATCCCGCGCAAGGAATGAAATTCCTTCCATCATTTTGGATTATATTGAAGAAAGTATTCCCATTATTGATACTGCCGTTCTTCCTGGCCTGGTTCGCGAGGATGTTCCTTCCGTCGATCCATAAAAAAATCATTGCGGCGAAAGACCTCGCTTTTTATTTATGGGCCGTCGCCTTAGCCATCGCTATCGCGGTAACCACGCGCGAGCTGGTTACGAGCAAGGTCGCCCTCATTTACGAGGCCGCAATCGCCCTCGCGTCGCTACTGGCCTGCGTCATCCAATTCGCGCTCGGCTGGACGCTCGGCAAAAAGTACGGGGATCGCACGACCGCGGGACAGGCCCTGGGGCAAAAAAACACGGTATTCGCCATCTGGATGGGCTACACCTTCCTAACGCCGGTAACCTCGCTCGCCGGCGGATTTTACAGCATTTGGCATAACACGATAAATTCGTATCAACTTTATATACGCAGAAAAAAATGACCGGAGACTTCGGGGAGAGATTCGGATTCACGGTTGGAAGTAAGAGGGCGAATCCTTAGTCGATAAAACGCTCTTTCCCTGCCCCCCCTGCGAACTCCATCATTTCTGTCCGTAATAGCTCGTTCATGAACGTGTGATACCCCTTACCGAAGTTATTAAGCCAGGTGAGCACATCAGCGCCAATCCGGGCGGTGAGCTGCTCTGAATAGGCTATGAAAGAGAATCGCTCGGGCGGAGTCGTCCTTCGTCCATTCGAGGATATCGCAGGTATCGATCGCGGAATCGGAAAGATTCGCGAGCTCCTCGATCCGTTTCTTTGCCGCGTCGTCAATGTGCTTAGAACCAGCTACCTTCTCCATAGAGCCTCGTTTCCGCCTGCGTTGCCTTTCGGGCGGAGATTATCCGTATCGTTTCATCGGTTTCGCCTTTCAGGATCGAAAAGACGACCAACACCATCAGTACGCCGTTTATCTGTCTGAACCGCCCCGGGATTGCCGAAGTAAACTGAGCCCAGAAATTAGGACACAAAAGACGGTATGAATAAGGTGTACGAGCCACTATACTTGCGGCGGTGATACCATGAAAAAGAGACAGAGTTTTGACAAGGCATTTAAGGCGAAAGTCGTGCCGGAGGCTCTCCGGGAGGAATTAACGCTCCAAGGGATCGTTAATAAATATGACGTTCATCCGAACCAGATAGCTTCTGGAAAAAGCAGGCGATTGCGAACCTGCCGGAGCTCTTTGAAAAGACGAACAAGAAAACGGAAGAAGAACGACAGGCCGAAACTCAGTAGACGAGGCCTTGAAAACCCTTATTCGCGCGAACCAGTAAGACTCACTTATATACTTCTTTTCGGTATCCTATCTTTACAACTGTCACCGTAACCGTTTCATCTACCATGTCACAGATTATCCGATAGTCGCCAACTCGGTAACGCCACAGTGGGGCGAGGTTTCCCTTTAACGCTTCACCTACAGCCTTAGGATCGGATACGACGCGTTCCTTCAGAAACCTGACGATACGCTGCGCTACTGGCCTATCGAGCTTCCCGAGGGTCTTTGCGGCGCTCTCGGCAAACTCAATCTTCCAGGCCATACTGCGCTATCACGTCTTCCATCGGAATAACTTTCTCTCCTCCACTTCTGATCTTTGCAAGAACCTGTTCCGCAAGATAGGTGTCTTCTAGCTCGTCTAAATGCTCTTCTATCGCTTCCCGCACATAATACGTTTTAGTTCGTCCGGTCAATTTGGCGAGTCGGTCAAGCCGAGTCTCAATATCTTCGGGTACACGTACCGCAATCATGGATTCCTCCTCTGCTATACATGTATATCATAATGCTCTTATCAAATTTAATCCAGTCCGATTCCCTTAAACCGGACGATGAAATCGTCCGGTCACCCCGTAGGGCACAACTTTTGTGGCTCTCTAAATAAATAACTATATTTCGTTACTAGACAACAACTTAATAGGAATATACTACTAGACGGTAGTATTTTGCGTACACACCTAAATCATTACTATATAAGAAATTACAAACAAAAAACAACATTTTTGTTAACAAGGTGCTTTCAGCGTAACATTTGATATCTTTATATCGTAAGGAATTAAGCATACGAGTGTACGCGCCTTTATCTTGCCAGCAATATGTATTGCATTATACATCGCTAACCAGAAGATAGAGCCGGCGCAAACACCTGGTTATATTCTGATTTCGATTGAAGAATTACACGACAGACAGAAAATAAACAACACTGATTTCGAAGGTGAACAGAATACCCGTTATGCGGTGAGGAGTGCGCTATGCGCCGACGAACGGACAGTCGCCACGGATGGCGACTCGCGTATAACGAGTGTTCTGTTTAACGAAGCGCCACGATGGCGCGGAGTGTGCCTGCGTAATCAGAAAGCGAAAATAACAATTGGAGTGTACATTACAATCCCGCATTCAATGACGAAGTGCGACAAAAACCTCTTCAGGTGTTTTAAATCCTAAACACTTCATTGGTCGAGTGTTTATCTTCTTGACCACCTTATCAAGTTGCTTTTGAGTAATCAAGGACCAGTCTGTTTTTTTGGGAAAGAAAATATCTGCGTATCATACCTATCCGATTTTCAATGCTTCCCTTTTCCCAACTATGGTATGGATTACAAAAATATGCTTTTGTCTTTAATGCCATGTCGGTCAATTTGTGGTTCGCGTTTTCTGTGCCATTGTCGTAGGTAATGGTTTTCCGGAGTTTTTCAGGAAATTTCTTCAAACTATTAACTACAGCACAATGCATAGCTATTGCGGTTTTCCCTTTGATCTTTTTCGCAATTAGGTATCTTGATTTTCGTTCCACAGTTGCAGTAATTGCAGCCTTGCTTTGCCTGGAAACAGCAGTGTCCGTTTCCCAGTGCCCGGCCTCATTTCTCGTTTGTATTTGTGGATCACGATGCTCAATCATCGTACGATCTGGAACTCGTATACATCGCTTATTCTTTATACTGGAACGCTTTTGACGGTTTCTGTGAGCCCTCGGAAGCCATTGAATCAAGTCTCGTCGATCCTTATAGATCCACAAATATATGGATTCATGGTTTGTCTTATAACCTGGTTTATCAAGAGGTAGTTTTCCTGCAATTATTTCTGGAGTCCATTCTTCCTTGAGCTTTTTAACAACGTATTTTTGAATTACCGGGTTAGCGAGCCGTTGTCTAGCATGACTTTCTTTTTTACGTTTATCTGCTCGGATTTGAGCTCGATTTGCCCGGTACTGAACATCGTTGATCTGTGCATTGTTTCGAGTAATTTCTCGATAGATAGTACTTGCGTCTCTTTCTATTTCCTTGGCAATATCAGCAACACGTTTACCGGAAGTTAACCCAATGGATATTTCTTCACGCTCTGCAAAGGTTAAATGTGTATACTTTTTCTGCTTTTCTGTGGTATTCCTTTCCATGGCGATGCTCCTGCATTTTGTTGTTGTGG
>QKAR01000126.1 GCA_003246335.1 Spirochaetales bacterium
TCTTTTGTTTTCGGTGGTGAACCTTTCCCGTCGGCTCAAGGTTGACCCAGGCGTCGCGCTCACCCGTTCGAACGCGAAATTCACGCGTCGGTTTAAGCACGTCGAGGCGGGTATGAAAAAGGCCGATATGCCGATGGACGCCGCACACTTCGCCGACATGGATCGGCTTTGGGACGAGGCGAAGGCGGCCGAACGGGGAAAGTAATCGACTCGCGCCGCTCCGGCGAGCGGCGCTGCCTTCGCGCGTGGCTTTTCAATCCCGGCCCGTCTTGCGAATTCGGACCCGCGCGCTTATCATTCTCAGTATGCACCTGCAGGTAAAAAAGGACGAGCTCAGGAGAATGGCGTGGGCCGACCGACGCGACGGCCTTCTTGCGTTTTCCTCCGCTCCGGGGGTTTTGGAAAGACGACGAGCGGAAACTCGTCGATTTCTTCGTCGGTCCCTGCGAAAAGACCGCGGACCTCTATCGCCCCAATGCACGCTCCATTGACGTTTCACCCGAAGGTCTTACCTGCCTTTTCGACGTTCCCGACGGGGAGCTCTCGCTTTCCGTCTCGCTCCTCCTGACCGAAGGATCTCTTTTTTTTGAGTTTAAGGACGCGCGCGGTTTCGCGGATTGCGCCGCGTTCGGTCTCCTTTTGCCGCCCGCCGGATCCTCGCTAAACGGTTGGGTTCGGCGTTCCGTCGAGAATTTCACGTATTGGCAAAACGACTCGGGAATGGCGATCATTTCCGCAGCCCCCTTTCGGGTCGAGTCCGTCGGGGAAGATCGCCTGTGCGTATGCGCCGAGGGCCCTGCGGCCCCGTGGTACGTCGTATTCGAGGCCAATCCCAACGCCGCGGAGAGAAAGGCCCTCGATCTCGCCCGTTCTGACGCCATATCGTTCCATCGGGCGAGGATCGCCGAATTTTTCGATGGGGCGGCGTTTTCTTCCGGGGATCGCGCGCTTGACGACGCGGTGTCCTGGGCTCTTTTTTCCGCGTGGACGCTTTCTTCGGGAAACAAAACTTCGCGAATCGGGGCGTCGGGGACGAATCGCGTGCTCGGGGGCGACGGGTTCGGCGCGTTTACGGGGGCCTACCTTGCGTCCGGTCGGTTCGACGAGGCGCGGGCTTTTCTCGTCTCGTACGCCGACGCGCTCGCGACGGGAACTGCGGACGGTTCGCTTGAGGAACGACTATTGTTCGTTCGCGCCACGTGGGCGTACGCGCAATATACCGGCGATATCGGCGTGTACGATAACGTCTCGATCGAGGTTTTTCGGATAGTCGCCGACGCCTCCGAGCGAACGGATTCTTTCGGTTTTTTGCTCCATGGGGACGGGGATACCTGGATGGACTCTCGGACGGGGGACGGTCGATCCTTCGCGCCGCGCGGCGACCGGGCGATAGAGATACAGGCGCTGTGGCACTCGGCCCTTCTCGTGGTCTCCTCGATCGCGCGGCTTCGCGGCGATACCGCGCGATCCGAGGAATGGGGGCGGCGCGCCGAGGTCGTAAAGACCTCTTTCTTGCGTTTTTTTTGGTCTCCCGAACGGTCTTCGCTCGCCGATCGTCTCACGGCCGGGCCGGGAAACTCCGTCATCCCCGATTTTCGCGTGCGTCCGAACCAGCTTCTTGCCCACGTCGCGTCCGCGTGTTTTGCCGATCGAGATAGACTGATTCCCGGCGAACTTCTGTCTGCCGTCTCCCAAAACGCGGTTCGGGAACTCGTTTCGCCGTTCGGGCTTTTTTCGCTCTGCCCCGATGACCCGTTATTCCATCCCGACCGCGAAAAAGAAGGCTATTTCGACTTCGCCGCCTCGTGCCATAACGGGATGGTCTGGCCGTGGCTCTCCGGCCCGTTTCTTTCGGCCTGCGCGGCAGACGCGCGCGACCCGTCGCTTTCCGCGATCGCTTCCGACCTTTTTCGGAACGAGGCGGCGATCATGCTTGGCGTTGGGTGTTGCGGCTCCTTGCCCGAGCAAGTTTCGGGTCAAAACCCTTCCGAGCGGGACTCTCCGAGAGGTTCGCCGCGGGAGGAGTTTCCCTCGCGGGTCGAGGAGCCGTTCGAGGGCGCGGCCGTCGTCGGCCGCGAGGCCTTTCGCGTTTTCCCCCGCGCATACGGAGCGTGGTCGCACGCGCTCGCGAACGCGGAATTCGCGAGAAACGCCTTCGCCGATATCGTCGGCTTTCGGCCTCGCCTCGCCGAATATTGCGTCGACCTGCTTCCGCGCCTTCCGGACGGTATTGAGCGGATAGCGGCGGCGTGCCCATTCGGTCTCGGCTGGAAACTTCGCGTCGAACTAACCCGATCCCGCTTTCCCCGCGGAGTGCGGGCCGTCGCGACCTGGGAAAATGGCCCCCCATCCGCCGGTCTCGTACCCCCTCGCTTAAACGGCATTCCGCTCGTTCCGGGACAATCCCTCGAACTTTTTTTCCCCTGCCAAGGCGACGACAGCTCACCCTCTCGCGGCGGCGCGGTAACGGGATGCCGTACCCGTCGATTCCCGGAGCGCGATCTCTCCCCTGCGTGGTGCGGCTCGATACTCCACGAATCCTTTCTTTCGCGCCTTCTCCCGCTGGGGTTGACCGACGAAAAGGTTTTGGGTTGGTTTTACGACTCTGACTCGTTTCGGCGAAACTACCCGACCGAGGGAAAGCTTGGCGCCGAGTATTCCTCGTCTGCCACCGTCTTTCGCCTCTGGGCGCCGACGGCGCGGGCGGTTTCCCTCGTTCTTTTCCCCGACGGCGATTCCTCCGAGGCCACCGTGTCGATTCCCATGCAACGGGGTTTTTCTTTCGGCCAAAATCCCTCGGTGTGGGAACTCGCCATGTCCGGCGACTTACACGGCGCCTACTATCGGTTCCGGGTCCGCGCGTTTGGCGTCGTCCGGGAAATCGCCGACCCGTACGCACGCGCCTGCGGGGTAAACGGCGCCCGTTCCATGGTAGTCGATTTTTCGCGGACGAACCCGCCCGACTGGAATCGCGTCGTCCCTCCTTCCGTCGACTCGGCGAATGACGTGATCGCCTACGAAGCTCACGTGGCCGACTTGACGTCCTCTCCGACCTGGAACGGCGATTCCCGCGTCGCCCGGACGTACTTAGGCGCGGCCCAGCGCGGCACGAAATTTCGCGGGTTTACGACGGGAATAGACTACGTGCTCTCACTCGGCGTGACGCACGTCCAGCTCATGCCCGTATTCGATTTTTCGAGCGTTGACGAAAATCGCCTGCACGACGTCGAGTACGCCTCGCGTCTGCGCGGCGGAGTCTTTAATTGGGGCTACGACCCGCAAAACCACTCGGTCCCGGAGGGCTCGTACTCCACCGATCCGCGAAACGGGGTCGTTCGCGTCCGCGAGCTCAAAACCCTCATTCGCGAATTTCTCGCGAACGGCGTCGGCGTCATTATGGACGTCGTGTATAATCACGTTCCCTCGTCCCGCGAGCACCCATTGAGCGTCGCGGCGCCCGGCTATTACTTCCGGGCGGCGAGCTATTCCGGCGCCGGGGACGACACGGCGAGCGAGCGCGAGATGTTTCGCCGCTACATGATCGACTCGCTGTCGTTCTGGCTTTCCGAATATAAGCTTTCCGGCTTTCGGTTCGATCTCATGGGCCTTCACGACGTCGAGACGATGAACGCCGTCGCGGACTCTCTCCGGAGAATCAAGAGCGACGTCGTGCTGTACGGCGAGGGATGGGACATGTATCGCGGCGATAAAATGGTCGGGGCCTCGATGCTCGAGTCACGGAAACTTCCCGATTACGGTTTTTTCAACGACGCGTTCCGCTGCGCGATCAAGGGGTCCGCGTTCGATTCGTCGGCGAAGGGTTTCGTCCACGACGGGAGCCATCTCGAGTCGCTGAAGTTCGGCCTCGTCGGCGCGACCTTCCATCAGCAGGTGCATAATCGCCTCGTCGACGGCACGGCTAACCCGAACCCCTGGAGCGACCGCACCTCGGCCTCGGTAAACTACGCCGACATTCACGATAACCTCGCGCTCTACGACAAACTCGTTCTCGTCGAGCCCGACCGCGACGAGGCCCGCTATGAACGCCTCCAAAAGACTGCGCTTTCCCTCGTCCTGCTGGCTCAAGGCATGCCCGTGCTGCACGCGGGCTGCGAGTTTATGCGAACGAAGGAAATCCTTCCCGCCGAGCTCGCCGAATGTCCCGACCTCGGCGACTTGAGCCGGACGCCGGACGGATCGCGCGCCTTCTCCCATAACAGCTATAACTTAGGCGACCGGGTGAACGGCCTTGATTGGAATCGAAGTGCCGAAAAACACGACCTGGTCGAATACGTTCGCCGTCTCGTCGCCGTTCGGAAAGCCCATTCCCTCTTCCGCCTTCGCTCGGCGCGCGAAACCGTCCTTTCGATTTCTTTTTTCGGCGACGCGAACGACGCGTCCCTTCGATCCGCGGTAGGCGAAGGTCTCGGCGGGACCTTCGCGCAGGCGGATTCCCTTTCGGGCGAAGGCGGCGCGTCAGCCGCTCCCGGCGTGTTCGGCTGGGTCGTCGACGGCTGCGCAACCGTCGACTCGTGGCTTTCCGCCTGCGTCGCGGTCAACGTCGCGGAAGATCCGCGCCCCTTCGCCCTTCCGCCGTGCGCGAACGGCGGCGCCTGGCATCTCGTGACCGACGGGACCGCGTTCTTCCCCGACGGCGACCACGTTCCGGCCGCGCCGTCCGTCGACCTCGCGCCGAAAGCCCTGTACTTATACGCCGAATTTTAGTACATTACAAAAATACCTAAGGAGCAGTACGTGAATTTTAGATACGAAGACGACCCCGAAGAAGACGAGAACGAAAAGAACGAGGCGAAAACCGAGGGCATGGACCCGCTCGCCCATAAATTCCTCAAAACGCGGCAAATCCTCCTCACCGGCGAGATCAACAAGCCGCTCGCGGAAAAAATCATCCGCCAGCTCCTCGTGCTCGAATCCGATTCCGACGAACCGATCAAAATTTTCATCGACTCGCCCGGCGGCGACGCCGACGCGGGCTACGCCATATTCGACATGATCCGCTTCATCAAGGCGCCGGTGTACACCATCGGCATGGGCCTCGTCGCGAGCGCCGCCGCGATAATCCTCCTCGCCGCGCCGAAAGAGCGCCGCCTCGGCCTGCCGAACAGCCACTACCTCATCCATCAGCCGCTGTCGGGCATCAAGGGCGTCGCGACCGAAATCGAGATCCACGCCGCCGAGCTCGAAAAACTCCGCGTCCGCATCAACGAAATGATCGCCGCGCAAACCGGTATCCCGGTCGACCGCGTCTCCAAAGACACCGACCGCGACTATTGGATGAGCGCCGCCGAAGCCAAAGACTACAGCCTCATCAGCTCGGTCATCGCCACCCGCTCCGAACTTCCCTGCTAAGATTGGGCGCGTCCGCCGCC
>QKAR01000046.1 GCA_003246335.1 Spirochaetales bacterium
AAAGGGATGGTCGACGCCGAAGGTCTTGGGATTTTGCAAATGAGCGATGAGCTTGCAGGCCTTGTCCTCGTTCGGGATCTCGGCGAGCAAGGGCCAAAAGCCGGCGATCGTTTTTTGCGGCAGGCGCTCGCCCGCCTCGTCGAGGTCGTGGTAGAATCCCGTTACGGGATCCCACATCCCCGAGTTAATGCGGGTCTTCAAGGAAAAATAGAGGCGCTTGTACTGAAACGATAAATCCTTGTCGTTGAGGATATCGCCGAGCGCTGACATATACAGGGCGTTAACCGCGAGGGCCGTGTTGAAGTCCACGAGGTACGCGGCCTTTTTTCGCGGCGAGTTAACCATGGTCGTGACGGCAAGAGGAACCTCGTAGAGCCCGTTTTCTTTCTTGAACGTCGCGTCGATCCAGGCCATGTACTTCTGGAGGACGGGCATTATGTCCTTAATTCTTTTTTTGTTCGCGGATTTATGGAATAGGTTGTACTCGGCCCAGGCGAACAGCGGCATGCCGACGCCTTCGGGATTATCCTTGCCAAGAACGGGATCCCCGGTCAATAAATTATATTTCCAGCGAATCGCGCCGTTTTCCTCTTGATGCTCGTAAAAAAAATCAAGGCTCTGGTTAGCGTGATAGTTTCGGTTGGAATACACGAAAAAAAACGACGAAAAGATCGTCTCAAACTGATTGAGTATTGATTCATCGCTCTCGGGATAGATAAAATAACCCTCAGAAGATAGACCTTTCCCCTCAGGAGTCACCCAGTTGTCCTGAATCCAGGCCCAGCTGCGATCGTATATATCGACAAAGTCCTGGTCATAGAAATGAACTTTGGGGAAGTCTCGCTTATTCACACAAACTCCTTAGGCTTTTCTTCCATAAGCCGCGTCAATTTTCAAGTATATCATATTTCGCGACGAAATTATATACTGTTGAGACAAAAAACTGAGATGGTGAGGAAGAGATGTATCAATCCCGAGTGTTCCTAGAGGTCAGAATCCTTGTTTCCGCCGGGGAAAAGGCTTTTTGTTCCTGTAAAATCGGGAACAAGAGCGGAACGTGTCCCATATGCCGCAGGGAAAGCGGCGCCTATCCCGCGACGAACACCGCCGCCGTCAGCAAGGCGTTCACGCTCGCGCATGCCCTTGATTGCTCCCTCTCGGAATCGAGCCGATACGAATTTCCCACGAACATACCCGCGCTTCCGAGTCAGTACAGCCTCTCCGGCGCGTCGATAACCATCGGAAAAAACGGCTTCATGGAACTCGAGTTCCACCGAAGGAAAAAAAGAATTTCCATCGAGGAAGTTCGGTTCGAGGAAGACGCCGGCAGACTAACGCACATAAACGGCCAAGCGAAAATGGATTATTCGCACGCGGGCGCGCCGAGCATTCGCATACGCACCGGCGCCGATTTCGAGTTGGGGGAAGAGGCGGCCCTCTTCCTAACCGAGCTTCGCCGGCGCATCCAATACATGGGCATCATGCGGGGAGCATCGATCGACAGCGTCATCCGATGCAACGCCTACGTCGCCCTGGCGATCTATCCCAACAAACCGAGCTACACGGTTAAGCTCAGAAATCTCAACTCGTATAATTTCGCCCGAAAGGCCATCAACGCGGAACTGCACCGTCAGGAAGAAATCCTTACTTCCGGCGGGGAAGTCGCCTCGGAGAGCCGCATCTGGAACGAGCGGCAAGACCACACGGAATTTTTCCAAAGCCGGGAATCGGTATCGATGCTCAAAACCGAGCCGATCCCGGGCGCCCCGCCGTTTAAGTGCCCGCCCGCCCTGCTCGCGGGACTGCGGGCGTCCGCCGTCGAGCATCCCTCGGAACGGCAAAAACGGCTCATCGAGACCTTCGGTCTCGCGCATACCCGCGCCGAATTCATTTGCGACGAAAAGGCCCGCGCGGATTTTTTCGAGGAAACCATCGCCGCCGGCGCGGAACCGGCGGAAACCGCCCATTGGCTCATGTCGGACGTAACCGGCCTCCTGCGCAAGGAAGGCCAGTCGATCCAAGAATCGCCGCTGTCGCCGCGCCGGTTCGCCGCGATCCTCAGCCTCTATCACCGCCGAGCGATCAACTCGAAAATCGCGAAACAGCTTTTGCAGGCCGTGGTCGAGACCGATCGCGACCCGACCCAACTCGTCGAGGAGCACAACTGGGGGCAAGTAACCGACGCGTCGCAGTTAAAGGCGCTCGCGCAAAAAACCATCCAGGAAAACGCGCCGGAAACGGGCAGGCTTCGGGAAGGCGACATGGCGCCGCTCGAGTTCCTCACCGGCATCGTCATGAAAAAAACCCGCGGGCTCGCCGACCCGATCGCCGTCAAGGCGATACTGAAGGAAGAACTCCGAATCAGCATTATTTACGTGCTGTCGATGGGAGGGACGATCACCGGAACGAAGGACGGGGAAGAAATCAGCGCGGGCGACGAAACGATTTTGAAGACCATGGTCGCGCCCGACTTGTCGACCGAACACCTCAGCTTCGAGCGAATCACGACGGACCGGCTCATGAGCGAGGAAATCCAGCCGGCCGACTGGGCTTCACTCATTTTCGCGATTGGGAAGCACATCGCCTCGGGGACGGCGAACGGCATCGTGATAACCCACGGAACCGACACCCTCGCCTACACGGCTCCGCTCATTTACTGGCTCTTCGCGGACACGCCGGTCCCCATCGTCTTCACCGCGTCGAACACCCCACCCGGGGCGATCGAGCCGGGACAGCCCGCCGACGAGGCGCGGCTAAACTTCAATCGGGCGATCAGGCTCGCGAAGGAAAAAGACCGGGGCATTTACGTCGTGTTCGGGGACCGAATCCTCTCGCCGATCAACATGAAATTCCTCAGGCCGGCGCTGTACGGCTTCACGAACTGGAACACGAGCGAGCCCGTTTTTACCGGGCACGGACTGTTGACGGACTACGCGGATCTCGACCGCTACGTGATAGCGAGCATACTCAGCGAGGCCGCCGACAGGATGCACCTGTGCCGCGTCTATCCGGGACTTCGGGCGGATCGATTGCTCGCGCTTACCGAGGCGGGGGTCACGAATTTTTTCCTCGAGCTCTACGAAAAGGGCACGGGCTCTATGCGCGACGGAAATTACTCGCTGAAGGATTTTTTGATTCGCGGACGAAAAAAAGGCTGTCGCTTTTACTGCACGTCGCAGCAGGAAGGGATCGTCGACTTCTCGGGCTACTCGACCGCGCGGCGAATGTGGCGCGAGGGAGCGGTCCCGATGGGAAACCTCACCACCGAAACCGCGGTCGCGCTCTATTTCGCCGCGAGCCTCGTGTGCGACAACCCGGAAGAATTAAACGAGCTGATGGAGACGGCCGGACAGTCTTAATTGGCCGAAGCGGGCGCGCTTTCCGCGGCGGGCTGAGACTCGCTCGCGGGGGCAGGCGCGCTTTCCGCCGCCTTCCCCTGATAGATCACGACGTCCTCGTACTCGGTTTTATGCCGCATCTTGAGGTACAGCGTCTTCGTTTCCTCGTTGTACCGGTAGCCCGACGAATTGTACGTTTCGAAACGGGGATCGGTACGGAAATCCATGCCATAGATTAAAATCCGGTGGAAAGGCTCGATGCCCCGCACGACCAGGTAATGCGTCATTCCCTGAGGGAATCGCGCGGTTATTTTCACGACGCCGTCGGCGCCCTCGGTCACCTTGAGGGATTGGGCGCTCGTCCACGCCCATACGCCCGGCTTCGCGGAAAGGGAGAGGGAGACGACATGGGGGTACCAGGTGTTGTCGGTTACGGCGGTCGGATAAGAAGCCGACGCGGCAATCGTTTCGGAGCCGTCGGGAACGACTCCCGTTTTTTCGGAGGAGCCGTCCGTAACGGCGAACTGGAGCCGCGCGGGAACCGCGCCCCGCTCGTCGGCCAAGGAGAGAATTCCAACGGCGAGCAAATGGCCGACTTGGCGCCAAGAGGCGTCGGACTCGCCGCCGTATCGAATGAGTACGTCCGCGATCTCGAGCGAGGCCGCTGAATCGACGGACTTTCCGTCGTCGCTCACGTACAGGGCCTTTCCGGCGAAAAAGAGCGATGACTTTATCTTGCGCTCGCACGAGTCGCCCAAGGCGCGCAGCGTGTTTTCCTGCTCGGGGGCGTATCGGGCGAAATCGTTCATCGCCTCGAGAATTCCCGCGGCTTGCCGCGCGGTAAGCGTCGAGACGTCGAGCGTCGAGGCCAAACGGGCGACGTCCTTCAGGAGAATGCCGCTTCCCCGGTCGACGAGGTACGGGATGAGCGAGGGATACTCAAACGCGGCGGGGTTGTTCTCGGAGAGTTTTCGCGAAATGGCCGAACGATCCTCGCGCTCCTTCGAAACGAGCCCCGGCCACGTCCTCTCAAGACTTCCGAAGAATGGGCTCGTGAGCCACGAGTGCGCAGAGCCCGACCGCCACGACTCGGGAACCGACTCGATAGCCGCCTGATACATGCCGATTCTCCCCATTTCCGCGACGTAGGCCGCGACGAGCGGCTCGGTAAACTTGCCGGCGGCGATCGACTCCTTAAACGAGACAAGCGCTTTCGCCGCGAAAGAGGACACGGCGGAGGAATAGTCGGCATCCGAGGATCCGGGCACCGAGGCGAGATCGTCCAGGGAAAGGCCTTTGACCGGTAGCCAGGTCCGATACGTCACGAGGGGAGCCGATCGCTTAATGGACAAAAGGCGAACGCCGGCTCCCGTGGCGGAGTCGATCGTCGCGCCCGAAAACGAGTATTGCTTTTTCCCCGACGTGACGAGGGTGAGGGAATCTGCCTTTTCAAGCCGGGCGCTCCGGGTAATCTTGTATGGAAGGGCCACTTTCTGGTATTTTTCTGGCATCTTGGCCGAAACCGAGACGATGTCGGAGTCTCCGCGTCGCTCGGAGGAAAACGATACCGAGACGCCGTCCGAAAACGAGAGGTCAAACGAGGAGTTTCCCTGGGTAAAGCCGACGAGTTTTAGGGGATTGCCTTTTTTGTCCGAAACATAGCCGACGGCGGGATTTTGGGAGTCAAGGAAAAAATCGAGACCTTCGGTAACGATATGCAGGGGAAGAGAGGGCCTCGTCTGGCCATCGTCCGTTTCCATCGACCCCGATGCGCGCAAAACGCCCATCGATACGGAAAACGCGTCGCTGGACGTAAACTGCAGGGCGAATATGCCGAAAAGAATACAGATGTAGAGCGCCAAAAGCGCGAATATTCTGCGAGTCACGAATTTCATCATTTCGTCGAGTGTAACTTAAAGCGCTCGACAATTTCAACGTCTTCGAGGGGATGCCATGCGATTACCGGCTACGACTAAATTGGTGATGTTTTGCGGCGCCGCCGCTTTGTTTTTTTTCTCGTGCAAAACCGCTCCCGCTCCGACTTCGGGAACGGCCCAAAAAACCGAGGAACGGCAACCGGCGGCGACCAAGGGCTTTTCCCGCGAGGATTTCGGTAAAAGCCTCGAGAATTTCCTCAACGCGGGGAAATACGACGAGGCGCTGGCCCTCTTCGACACCATCCCCGAAACCGACGCCGCCGACCCGTCAATCCAAACGCTCAAGCTTTCCATTCTCGTTTCCGCGGGAAAGCTCGCGGAGGCGGCCGTGCTCGCGGACAAACTCGAGGCCCAAAACCCGAACGACGCCGACATTCTGTACGTCCAGGCGGTGCTCGCCGGCGCGCGCAAAGATCAGGCGAACCGAAAGAAATATCTTTCGCGCGTCCTCGAGGTGCGCCCGAACGATAGCCAGGCGATGACCGCGCTCGGTCTCGACTACTATTCCCAAAAAGATTACGAGCGGGCAAAATCGACGCTCGTTAAGGCGATCGCGTCCGATCACGGAAACCCCGAGGCTCTCCTGGGGCTCGCGCGGGTCTATTACATGCAGGCGGACCTTTCCAAGGCGGAGAACTCGCTCAACATGGCGATAGAGAAAACACCCGAATACAGCGTCCTGTGGGCCGAACGCGCCCGGGTAAAGTCCGAGACGAAAGACCTTCCCGGCGCGATCGAAGACGTAAAAAAGGCGATTGCGCTCAATCCCACCGTGTACGGCCATTGGATCGATTACGGGAATTACCTCATTTCCGACGGCGAGCGCGAAGAGGCGAAAAAAGCCTTCACCTCGGCCATCGCCATCAATCCCGACTTTTATCTCGCCTACATTTATCGCGCCGGGCTGAACGACGACCTCGGCTACGCCGACGAGGCGATCGCCGACTACACGCAAGTGTGCGTGAAGCTGCCGGAATATTACTACGCCGCGGAGACGCTCGGCATCCTGCAATGGGGGAAGGGAAACTGGGCCGCGAGCAGGGCCGCGTTCCAGCAGGCCTTGAGCTGGAGCCCAAAGAACTCGTATTACGCCCTCATGGTCACCCTCACCTACTATCGCGACGGCAAGCCGGAAGACGCGAAGAAATTCATGGCGAAATACATCACGACCCTCGATCGGTCCTCAACCGAGTATTTTCTCTGCCGGCTCTTCGTCGACCGAGCGGGAGACGGCGACGTGCTCAACCGCATAATGAAGGAAAAAGACGTCACGAAGCGGAGTCGCATGCTCTTCTATTCGGCGATGTACTATGATCTTTTCCAGAAAAAAACCGTCGCGCAAAAATTCTTTTACGAGGTGATTTCCGTGGAAGCGCCCGGCTTTTTCGAGTACCGGCTCTGCCAATGGGCGCTTAAGGACCTTGAGAAAGAGGCGGACGACGCCTCGCAGGCCCCGGACGGAGCCGCTGATCCCGGAACCGGCTCCAACGCGAGCTGACCGCCATGGGAGGCCGATTTCAAGCGCTGATCGGGATTCTGTCCCCCGAGCGCCCCGTGCTCGTGCAAACCCACGACTTCCCCGACCACGACGCGTTGGGCGCGGCGTACGGGCTGTGCGAGCTATTGCGCCGGGAAGGTTTTTCCTGCTCGATCACGTACGGAGGCCGCATACAAAGCATCTCGCTCGGCGCTATGATCTCGAAACTCTCGATCACGCTCGAGGAGTTTACCGAGGCCTGCGAGCATAAGGGCGCGCAAACCATCGTGGTCGACGGCTCGCCGGCTGGCGCCACGGTGCAGTCCGTCGCGGGGACGCTCGTCGGCGTCGTCGACCACCATCCGACGCGAAAAAAAATCGACGCTCCATTCGCCGATATCCGGGAGGACATGGGCGCGTGCTCGTCCATCGTCTGGACCTATTGGCTCGAGAGGGGACTCACCCCGGACAAAATCACGGCAACGGCCCTGCTCGCCGGCATTGAGCTCGATACCGAGTACCTTTCCCGACGCGTGAGCAAAACCGACTTGGACGCGCACGCCGCGCTGTATTTCCTCGGGGACAAGGATATTGCCCGGGAAATCGTGCACACCTCGCTGACGCTCGAACAACTGCCCCAAATCGGGAAAGCTTTTTCCGACCCGATAGTCCAAGGCAATTTCATCCTCGCCGAACTCGACGGAGATTATTCCAGCGAACTACTTTCCGTACTGGCGGACTTTCTGCTACGCTTGCGGGAAATTACGTTCGCCGTGGCCGTCGAGACCGGCGGCGACGAATACCGGGTTTCGGCGCGCTCGCGAGACCCCGCGCTCGACGCGGGAGCGGTCGTGGCGAAGGCGCTTTCCGGTATCGGCTGCGGCGGGGGACATTCCCACATGGCCGGCGGAATCATCCGAAGCGAGCGGTATCCCGGGAAGGGAGAACTCGCGGAACGCTTCGCGAACATCATAGGGAGTGCGCATGAAACAGACCGTCAGGCGGATCGAGGTTAGCGGCCGCGAAATCATATTGGTGGGAACCGCCCACATCTCGAAAGAAAGCGTCGAGGAGGCGGCCGAAGTCATACGAACCGAACGCCCCGACCGCGTCTGCGTCGAGCTCGACGAGGCGCGCATGCGCGCGCTGTCGAACGAGAAGGACTGGCAGGAACTCGACGTAGTCAAGGTTCTCAAGGACGGCAAGGGCTTTCTCCTCCTCGCGAACCTCGTTCTTTCCTCGTTCCAAAAACGCATGGGCGCAGACGTCGGCGTAAAGCCCGGCGACGAGCTCAAAGAGGCCGCGCGCGTCGCCGAATCGGAAGGGCTACCCGTTTCCCTCGTCGACCGACCCCTCCACGTGACGCTGCAGCGCGCCTGGGCGAAAAACAACTTATGGGGCAAGGCGAAGCTCCTCGCGACGCTTTTCAGCAGCGCGTTCTCCGACGAGGAACTTTCCGCGGAAGACATCGAGAATTTGAAAGAGCAGGGCGCCATGGAAAGCATGATGGAAGAGCTCGCGAAATACCTGCCGACGGTCAAGGCCGTCCTCATCGACGAGCGGGACCGTTTCCTCGCGAGCCACATTTGGGACGCGCCGGGGAACAAAGTCGTCGCCGTATTGGGCGCCGGGCACCTCGCCGGAACGGAGGCCCTGGTGCGAGAAATCGGCGAAGGCAAGAGATCCTCCGACACGACCGATATCGCATCGATCCCTCCGAAGACCGTCGGCGCGAAAATCGCCGGATGGGCCTTCCCCGCCATCATCGCGGCGCTCCTGGTCGCGGGATTTTTCACCGGAGGAGCGGTCACCTCGGCGCACATGCTCGTTCGTTGGCTTTTGTGGAACGGCAGCCTCGCGGCGCTCGGGACCATCATCGCGCTCGGGCATCCCGTCGCCGTGGTGACCGCCTTCGTCGGCGCGCCGATCGCGACGATCAACCCCTTCATCGGCGTCGGCCTTTTTTCGGGACTCGCGCAGGCGTGGGTGAAAAAACCGCAAATCCGCGACATGGAGCGTCTCGCGACGGACGTCGCGACGGTTCGCGGGTTTTACAAAAACCGCATCTCGCACGTCCTTCTCATATTTTTCCTCTCGAGCATCGGCGGGGCGATCGGCAACTTCATCGCCGTCCCCGCGCTCATCGGCGGGCTCTTTAAATAAACGGGATTTTCGCCGCGCCGCGCTGGGGAAACCCGGGCGGAGCGCGAGACTCCCGTTCCCGGGAACCGTCGGCCATCGAACGCCGTCAATCCGCCTGAATCGCTTTTTTCTTCCCGAAAATTGCCTGAATCGCCTCTTTTAGGTCGGCGCAGCGCACGGCCCCGCCCTCGCTCTCCGGCGCGATCACTTTCGCGAAACCGAGGCCGTTCGCGGCTTTCACGCGCGTTTTGAGCCGCCCGACCGGCCGAATCTCGCCGGCGAGGCTCAACTCTCCCACCAAGGCGACGCCCGACGGCGCGGGTATATCGGTTCGCGCCGAATAGAGAGCCGCCGCGAGCGCGAGGTCGATGGCGCTCTCGGTCAATCGAACGCCGCCGGCGACGTTCACGTAAATATCCTGATCGGAAAACCGCAAACCGACGCGCTTTTCGAGCACCGCCGCGACGCGGCTTACCCGGGCGGCGTCGACGCGATCCGAAAACACGCGCGACATCGAGCCTTTCGCGGGAACGGTGAGCGCCTGAATCTCGACCAAAAACGAACGACTGCCCTCGAACACGGGAACGATGGCGACGCCGGGCGGCACGTCTCCCGAGCGACGGACGATGAACATCCCCGAAGGATCCTCGACGGGCGCGAGGCCGCGCGCCGTCATCTGAAAAATCCCGAGCTCGTCCACCGAGCCGAACCGGTTTTTTAGGGCGCGCAAAAACCGAAAATCCTCGTCATTTCGCTCGAAGGAAACGACCGTGTCCACGAGATGCTCAAGCGCCTTCGGGCCGGCTATCGTGCCGTCCTTAGTGACGTGAGCAACGAGAAAGAGAACCGAGTCTCGGGTCTTCACCCACCCGACGAGCTCGTGAGCGCAGAGCTTCAGCTGATTGACCGTTCCGGGCACGGCTCCCGCGTCGGGGGAATACACGGTCTGAATGGAATCGACGATGGCGATGACCGGGTGCAATTCCTCGAGCGCTCGCTCGATGTCCTCGAGCCGGTTCGCGCACAAAATCTCGACGCGCGAGGAATCGAGGCCGATGCGGTCGGCGCGCGATCGGATTTGCGCCGCCGATTCCTCGCCGGAAACGTAAAGGATACGCCCGTTTGTCGCCGCCGAGGCGGCCGCCTGCAGAAGCATCGTGGACTTGCCGATGCCGGGCTCGCCGCCCACCAAGACAGCCGACCGTTTCATGGCGCCGCCGCCCAGGACTAAATCCAGCTCGGCGATGCCGGTCGAGACGCGCGTCCCCGACTGCGCGTCCACGCTCGAAAGCGGAACGGGCCGCGGCGCGACCGCCGCGGACGCGGTCGAAAAACCGCCGCCGGACGAAGGGCCGTCATCCAGGGTGACTTCCTCGAACGTATTCCACTCGCCGCATTCGGGGCATCGGCCAAGCCACCGCGGCTGAGTATAGCCGCATTGGGAACAGCGAAACGCCGTGGTCCCCGTCTTTTTTTTCGCGCTCATAACGTGGGTTATCATAGCAGAAATTCGACGAATCGGCTTTAAACTCGGCGCGATTCCCGTATACACTTCCGCCATGAGACTACCACGAACATTTTGGGGAGCTGCCGCGTCCGCGGCCCTCTTCTTTACGCTCGCGAGCATTCCCGCTTCCGCGGAGCCGTACGTCATCGCGAAAGAAACTTTCGATATCACCGGAAGGACTCGATCGACCGCCCTCGAGCAAGTGCTCGGGATCGCCGAAGGGCGCGAGTTCCAAACGAAGGAAGATCTTGAGGCCTTCGCGAAAGACCGCGCGCGCAAGCTCGAAAACCTCCGCGTGTTCAAAACCTCGCGCGCGGAAATCATGTACCCCCAAACGTTCGCGGCTCCCGCTCCCGACGAAATCATTCCCGTCACGCTAAAGATTACTATCGTCGACGGGGCGCCGATCGCTATCGTCCCCTACGCGTTCTACAACAGCAACGCCGGTTTTCAGGGCGGAGCCCTCGCGAACGCCGCCAACGTGTTCGGAACCATGGAGAACGTGATGGCGGCGGGTATGTACGGCGCGGCCCCGGACGAGAATGACAATCTCCGATGGTCTGACCCAAACTTCGCCCTTTTCGGGACCTGGGGAGGTATCCGCGTCGGTGACCTGCGGCTTTTCGTCACGGGATCGGTCGGGAATCATGGCGTCGAGCTCAAAAACCGCGGCGTTTCCATGCTCGAGTACGACGAGCTGAGATTCGGCGGGGGTGTTGGCGTCACCGTTCCCCTGACGGAGCGAGTATCAATCACCCAATCCATCGGAGGCAGCGTCAGCCCCCAGACGAAAGTTACCTACGCCGAAAACGACGACGCGCTATCCTACGGACCGATGAAGCAAGCCATGAACGAGAAAACCGAGATTGCCTACGAGGCTTTCGATTGGATTGGGAATTTTCGCGAGGGGTTTAAGGCCGACGCGGGCGTTTCCGGCAGAATTGCCTACCCACGCGACGCCGAAAGGATACAGGAACTCACCGCCACGGCTTCCGCGTCCGCCTATCGTATCCTCGGAAACAGGTTTAACCCGAGCGCGCGCGTCAGCGCGTTCGCGAAAACGGGAAAGCCAGCCATCGACCTTGGGGAGCACGCACGAGGGATTCTCGATATGACCATGCGCGGCAACGAGGGCGTTTTCGTCAATACCGGCGTCCAAACTCGCCTTTTCCGCGTGCGAAGCGCTGAACTACACCTTTCCCCGACGCTCGACTTCGCCTGGGCGTTCGACCCCGATGCGGACGACTACCGCAACGACTGGGGCTTTGGGACGGGTGCCGAGCTCATCCTCGTTTTCGACAGCATGAAAAACTTGCCGATTAAGCTCGGCTGCGCATGGGATCTCCGACCGGAGAATCGGCTCGGCGACGAAAACCGCTACGAAATCGATTTTAACTTCAGTTTCACTTACTGATCGTAGCCGCCACGCAGGGATTTTTTACGGTATGAGCGCGTCGAAATAGGCGCGATTCGCCTTCCACGCCGACTCGCGAACCGACAGGCTTACGATGACGCATGATTTTCCGTCCGCCGACGGGAAACAAACCTTGACGTCGCGGTTAAGAACGTTCTGCGCCCCATCGAAAAAAAGATTCGTCACGACGATTCGCTTCGCCGTACCCGAAACCGCGGACTCCGAAGGATCGGCCCAGGAGTCGGGACCGGAAACTGAAAACAGCCTAAGGAGGGAAAGGGGCAAGTCCCCCTCGGGCATTTGCATCAGCGAAAGATCAAGAGAATCCACGATTATCGCGGCCTCGCTCCCGAGAAAGAAGACATTCTCGCCCGCGGGGGCCCATTGATCGTCGAGCTTCAGCGTGATGCCGTTCACCGTTTTCGGGCTCGCTTTTCTCCCGACGGCGGGAGCGAACGGCGCGGAGGACTTCGCCTCTCCCTGCGGCGCGAAATTAAAGAAAACCGAGTCGCCGCCCGAGCGAATGCGCCCGACTCGCACGAGGGAAAGCGCGGCCGATCCGTCGGCTCCGGCGATGCCGCGCAGGTTAAAGACGGGGACCTCGGGGGCGAAAATGAGGTTAATGGCGCCGCCGAACGCATCGGACGAAACGCCCGCGCGCACGAGCGGAGGAATGAGGCCAGACCGAGGCTTGCCGCTGACCGCCGTCGCCTCGGAAGCCGAAAGAGTTGAGCCCGTCCCCGCATGACGCCATGACCACAGGTCGGGGAGAAGGCGCATGAGATAATTGACCGCGAGGGAATCCTCGGGCTTAATGTCGGAAATTATTTTTTGCCCGGTTAAAACAAGATTGTCGCCGTCGAGCTCGGAAGAGAAAAGGACGGCGACGCGGCTTCCGGTCGACGGGGTAAGGGCAAAAGCGCCCCACGTCGAGTCGCTATACTCCAGGAATCCGACCCACGTCGGGGTCTTCCAGGTAAAGTCGCGGTACACGACGAAATCGCCGGATATTCCCGAGGGGTAATCCTTAAACTGATTACCGTCGGCGAGGGCGGTCGCGGTCGCGGCGAAAAGGGAAAGACAGGCGAAAACGGCTCGAATGGATATACGCATTGCGCGCAGTATACCGGGTTTCTCGCGCCGCGCCAATCAAGGGATCTTATGTTAATTGACGCGCGAAGCGACGGCGTGATACACCGTTCCAATCATGGCTAATAGCGAAGAACGAAACGTCCGCTCATATTTTTTTCTTTTCCTTACGGCGCTCCTTTGGGGCTTCGCTTTTTCCGCGCAACGCCTCGGCGGGGAGGCGCTCGGCCCCTTCGGCTTTAACGGCATTCGTTTCATCGTAGGAAGCCTTTCGCTCGTGCCGCTCATCGCGTGGAGGGCGCGCGAAGGCCGCCGAAAGAACGACAAAAACGAGGACTCGGCGGTAAAACCGATCGCCTTGACGCGAAAGAAAGACGCGGCGCGAAAAACTTTCCGCGGGGGGCTCCTCTGCGGATGCGTGCTGTTCGTCGCCTCGAGCCTGCAGCAAGTCGGCCTTTTGGAGACGACCGCGGGGAAAGCGGCGTTTTTGACCGGGCTGTACATCATTTTCGTACCGCTCGCCGGCCGTATCGCCGGAAAAAAACAGGGCTGGGGCCTCGCGCTTGGCGTCGCGCTCGCCGCGACGGGCCTGTATCTCCTGAGCGTCCAGGCGGGCTTCACCGTCGCCCGAGGTGACGCGCTCGAGATAGCGAGCGCTTTTTTTTGGGCCGCGCACATCTTGCTGCTTGGGAAATACTCTCAATCCGTCGACCCGGTGAAACTCGCCTTTTTTCAAAACGTCACGTGCGCGCTGTTTTGCCTCGTGACCGCCCTGTTCGTCGAGCGATTGAGCCTCGGAACAGTCGCGCTCGCGTTCTCGCCGCCGCCGACCGGAACGCTGATCCCGCTCCTGTATTCCGGGATCGCGTCCATCGGCATCGCCTACACCCTGCAGATATTCGGGCAACGGGGCGTCGCCCCCGGACCGGCGTCCCTTATCATGAGTCTCGAAAGCGTCTTCGCGGCCGTCGGCGGATGGATGATCCTGGGAGAGACGATGGACGCGCGAAGCCTCGCCGGGGCCGCGCTCATGCTCGCGGGCCTCCTTTCAGCCCAGCTCATCCCCGTCTCGTTCCGGCCCAAATTACCCAAGAGCCACTCATAAAAAAACGGCCCCCATCGAGGGGCCGTTCAAAAAATCGCCGATTAACCTTATTCCTAAACGATCCGGGCGAGCGCGTCGCGGACGATGGCCGCGACTTTCGCGGCGGCTTCCGTGGCCGGCACGAGCTCGGCGTCCTTCGCGGAGCGAAGCTTAACCTCGACGTTCGGAAGGTTTTTATCGCCGACGACGATCCTCACGGGAACGCCGATCAAGTCGGAATCCTTGAACTTTACGCCGGGCCGCTCCTCGCGGTCGTCAAGCAGAACCTCTACGCCGGACGACGAAAGCGCGGAGTAAAGCGCGTCGGCGGTTTCCTTCATCGCTCCCTCGTATTTGATCGGCACGATCGATACGTGGAACGGCGCGACGCTCATCGGCCAAACGATGCCGTTTTCGTCGTTGTGCTCCTCGATGATCGAGGCGAGCGTGCGGTCGACGCCGATGCCGTAGCAGCCCATCGTCGGATACTGCTGCTTTCCGTTCTCGTCGAGATAGAGCATGTTCATGCTTTTCGTGTATTTATAGCCGAGCTTAAAGATGTGCCCCAGCTCGTTTCCCTTCTTGGCGTAATACTCGGCGCCGCAATTCGCGCAATGGTCGCCGGCGCGGACGGTGCGAACGTCGGCGACGAGCCACGGCGTAAAGTCGCGTCCCGGCTCGACGTGCTCGAAATGGAGGTCTGTCTTCAAGGCTCCGGTCACCGAGTCGTGCATCGCCATGACGGAAAGGTCGGCGACGACGGGAGCGGTCGCGAATCCGACCGGTCCCGCGAAGCCGACGGGCGCCCCGGTAAGCCGCTCGACGACGGACTCGCCGGCGAGCTCAACCTCGCTCGCCTTCAGCGTCGCCGCGAGCTTCGTCTCGTTCACGTCGAGCTCGCCCCGCACGCAGACGGCGAAGAAAGACTCGGGATAATACGCGGGGGAATTCTCCGGAACGACGCGCTTCAGCGACGCGCAGCCGGGGGCGGAGCGCAGGTCGAGCTCGCTGTTGACCGCGCGGTAAATGAGCGTCTTGATGAAAGCCTTCGGGGAAGTTTTCAGGAAAGCGCAAAGCTCGTCGATCGTTTTCACGTTCGGCGTCTCGATCGGGGCGTACGCTTTATCGGTTTTCGCCGAGCCGGGACCCTCGGCGACGGGATCGGGCGCGCAGGCGGCCTTTTCGTCGTTCGCCGCGTAGCCGCATTTCGGGCAGAGGATCAGGTTATTGTCGCCGACCTCGCTTTCGACCATGAACTCCTCGGAGCCGGTTCCGCCCATCGCGCCGGAATCCGCGCGAACGGGGATTACGGAAAGACCGCATCGCTTGAAAATTTTCCGGTACGCGCGGCCCATGTCCTGATAGGTCTCGTCGAGGCTTTCGTCGTTCGTATGGAAGGAATACGCGTCCTTCATCGTGAATTCCCGCGCGCGCATCAGGCCATAGCGGGGGCGAATCTCGTCGCGGTATTTCGTGTTGATCTGATACACCGAAAGCGGCAGCTGCTTATAGGAAGAAACCTCGCTCCGAAGCAGGGACGTGAAAGCCTCTTCGGCCGTGGGACTGACGACCAATTCTTGGTCGACGCGATTTTTTATCCGGAGCATTCCCGGGCCCATGGTTTCCCAGCGGCCGGACTCGCGCCAAATATCGCCGGGCACGACGACGGACGGCTTAAACTCCAGGGAGCCGATCGCGTTCATTTCCTCCCGGATAATATTCTCGACCTTGCGGAAACTCCGCAAGCCGAGCGGTAAATAAGTAAAAAGCCCGTTCGATAATTTGCGGATCATGCCGGCGCGAAGAAGCAGGCGATGGCTTACGACAACGGCCTCGGCGGGAACTTCCCGGAGGGTCGGTAAAAAAAGCTTAGACATTTTCATAGGGAAACCTCACGAATATCGGTCATCTTAGCCGGATTTGCTCCGGCTTTTCAAGGCGCTTGCAAAATCCTTCCGTTTTACCCGCGAGTGTTACCACAGGAAAGAAAAAATATTATATAGTATATGAATGAGGTTATCATGAAGTATTCCGATTTCCGGCCTAAGGCTATAGTCGCCACCCTACTGTTAATTTTTTGCTCCATTTCATTCCTTTCCGGCATTGAGTTACTGAATACGATCGTCGTTTGGAACGTTTTTAACCCAATCATTAGCGTTAAGCTTGCCGCGATTAAAAATTGCGCGATCGGCTTCCCGTTGCTCGCGGCGTTCGCGGTATGGCTGTATCGCTATTTTAAACCGCTCCACGAAACGTTCGCCAAGCTCTCCTCGGGCGTGAGCGTCGACGCCGACGAAAAACAGCGCATCGTCCATCGCATACGATCGTTTCACCGGCGGATTATCGCGGCAAACTATATCATTTACGGAGTAACCGCGATCGCCTCTATCGTTCAGGGCAACCTTGAAAACGCGCTTTCCCGAACGGCGATAATCGAGTTTATCCTGTACCTCGCGATGGCCGCCATCGCGGGATTTATCGAGGCGTCGTTCTTCGCAAAAGCCCTCGCCGAGCCGAGAAAGATGCTAGCGATCTATCGCATTGAGTCGCAGGACGAAACCGAAATGAGCCTGAGAAGCAGGCTCATCCTCATCAACATGGCGCTCATGGCCGTAACGATGACTTTTTTGCTCTATACGAGCATGAACGCATCGACGAAATCCGCGATCTACCTGCGCTACCTGGAAAAGACCGTCGCCGGAGAAATGTCCTCCGAAGACGCGAGCGCCGCCTATAAGGATGACGCCTCGCGCATTATTCACGTCCCGGCGATGGCCATTCCTTACCCGCTCGACGCCGAAAAAACCGACGACCACTCGCTGGGAGAATTTAAGGGAACGCTCACGCTCATCCTGTGCCTGCTCATCATCACCCTGCTGTGCGAAAAACTCGTCGCCGACGAATCGATTCGCCAAATACAGACCGTCTCCAAACGGCTCAAAGAAATGATTTCCGGGTCGGGAGACCTGACGCAACGGGCCGAAATCACCCACTACGACGAAGTTGGCCACTTAGTATCCGACATCAACGGCCTTATGGGAAACCTGCAAACGACTTTCATCGACATTCGGGCCGCGGGCAAGACTGTTTCCGCCGCGGCGCGCGATCTGCATAGCGAGATTGGCGACACGTCGAGCGAAACCGAGCGGCTCGCCGCGAGCGTGACCCAAGTCGCCGGCAACGTGAAGCAGAGCCTCTCGGGCGTCGAAGCGACTGGCAGGAACCTCGCGGAGGTGTTCTCGGCCCTCGACGGCATCGTCGCGAGCGTAAACTCGCAGGCGGCCTTCGTCGAGCAAACTTCGGGCGCGGTCACGGAAATGGCGGCGAACGTCAAATCGGTCTCGGAGGCGACGATCCACGCGAACAACCTCGCGACGAAACTTTCCAAGGCCGCGGTCGACGGCACGTCCTCGGTTTCCGAGTCCATTCAGGCGATCAAGAAAGTCGAGGAATCGAGCAAGAAAGTCACCGAAATGGTTTCGATGATCACGCAAATCGCGAGCCAGACGAACCTGCTCGCGATGAACGCCGCGATCGAGGCGGCCCACGCGGGCGAGGCCGGAAAGGGCTTCGCGGTCGTCGCGAACGAGGTAAGAAGCCTCGCCGAGACGAGCGCCAAGAGCGCGAAGCAAATCAGCGTCCAGATTAAGGCCATGATCGAAACGGTCCGCGACGGGGTTTCCCTGTCCACGAAGGCGGGAACCGCCCTCGACTACATCGCGACCGACATCACGGCGACGACCGGCCTCGTCAAGCAAATTGCCGAGGCGATGAACGAGCAAAGCCTCGCCGCGAACGAGATTCTCGACGCCATCACGAAACTCGTCGAGGAAACGCAAAACATCCGAAACAACGCGATGGAGCAAAAGCGCCGGAACGACTCGGTTCGGGTCGACGTCGAGGCGAACACGAAAAACATGCAGGAAATCGCCTCGGTCACCGACGGTCAAACGGACATCGCGCACAATATTCTCAAGGCGATTAGCGACCTAAAAAAGATCGAGGAGAAAAACGCCGAAGTTTCCGACGCGCTGTCGGCGCTCGTCAATAAATACAAGCTCGATTGATCGGGATTCCCAACGGGTTATCCGACTCCCCAAGGGAAAACCCGCGCTATCTCAGCGATCAGCTAATTACCTATATCGGGAATAAGCGCAATCTGCTCGATTTCATCGCCGAGGGACTCACGGAGGCGATGAAACGCCTCGGCAAGGATAAGATCGACGCCTTCGACGTTTTCGCGGGCTCAGGCATCGTTTCGCGATTTCTCAAGCGATACAGCCGAACTTTGTGGTCAAACGACCTCGAGCGGTACGCCGAGGCGATCGGGCGCTGCTATTTGACGAATGCCTCCGATTTTCCCGCCATAGAATTTAAGCCGCTCTGGGCCGAATTTACCCGAACGCTCGAGGAAGAGCCCCTCAAGAGCGGCCTCATCGCGCGCAATTACGCGCCAGCGGACGACCGAAACATCCGGCCCGGGGAACGAGTGTTCTATACGACGAGAAACGCGCGATTCATCGATACCGCGCGCGGCCTCATCGATACCGTTCCGGATCGCCTTCGTCCTTTTTTTCTCGCGCCCCTCCTCGCCGAGGCTTCGGTACACGCGAATACGGCGGGGGTCTTTAAGGGCTTTTACAAAAATCGCGATACCGGCGTCGGGAAATTCGGGGGAAAAGCGGGCGACGCGCTCACGCGCATCACGGGGAACATCGCGCTCCCGTACCCGATTCTCAGCGACTTTGAGTGCGAGACGCACGTGCTGTGCGCCGAGGCGCGCGCGGCGTGCGAACTCGTACCGGAAGTCGACGTCGCGTACCTCGACCCGCCGTATAATCAGCACCCGTACGGCTCGAACTATTTCATGCTTAACGCGATATTGGAAAACCGCATCGAGGGCACGCCCTCGCGGGTCTCGGGAATTCCCTCCGGCTGGAAACGATCGGACTACAATCGGGGCAAACGGGCGCTCGCCGCCCTAGACGGGCTCGTTTCCGCCATTCGTGCGAAATTCATCCTCATTTCGTTCAACTCCGAGGGCTTCATCACGAAAGGAGAAATGGCCCGGACGCTCGAGGCGTACGGCCGCGTCACGGTGTTCGAGACCGGCTATAACGCCTTTCGCGGAAGCCGCAATCTCGCGAACCGCGACGCGCACGTCAAGGAATTCTTGTTTTTGCTTGAGAGGGATTAGCGGTCAGTCCCGAAAGACTATGCCCGTTGAGGGATCCATGCTTTCAATTATCGCGAGGGACTCTACCCGAACGCCGCGAGCGCGCAAGCCCTCGCCGCCGCGCTGAAACCCCTTCTCGATGACGATTCCCGCGCCGGTGAGCGTCGCCCCGGACTGCTCGACTAAGGCCGCGAGTCCCTCGAGGGCGCAGCCGTTCGCGAGAAAGTCGTCGATGAGCAATACGGAATCGGTCGGCTGAAGGTAATCGCGGGCGACGACGATATCGTACGTGGTATTGTGGGTATACGACTTAACCGACGTGACGTACGGGTCGCCGGAAAGGTTCGACGTTTTCGATTTTTTCGCGAACACGACGGGAACGTTAAAATACTGTGCGGTAATGCAGGCGATCGCGATGCCGGAGGCCTCGACCGTCATGATTCGGGTGACTTTCGACCCGATGAACCGGTGCGCGAACTCGCTGCCGATTTCGTTGAGCAACCCGATGTCTATTTGATGATTCAGGAAGCCGCCAACTTTCAGTATATTGCCGGGTAAGACGACTCCGTCTTTTCGGATTCTTTGTTTCAATAATTCCATGTTGCATTTTATATGCGCTCGCCTTTTTTTTCAAGCATCGAAAGTTTTCGCTATTCCGCATAATCTCTTGACAGTATTATAATACTAGTGTATTAGATAATTAATACACTAGTTGCAACAAATTATTTTAAGGAGGATACATGAGTGAGTTTGACCCAAATATCCCCATATACCAGCAAATCGTGGAACGAGTAAAACGAGACATCGTGTCGGGAACGCAAAAACCCGGAGACCGATTGTGCTCGGTGCGGGAAATGGCCGAATCGCTCGCGGTAAACCCGAATACGGTTCAGCGCGCGTACCAGGAACTTGAGCGCGAGGGGATCAGCGAAACGAGGCGGGGAATGGGAACGTATATCGTTGAAAGGGAAAATTTAATAGAAACCCTCACGGACGAGATGGCCGAGTCGGTCGTGTCGTCGTTCGTAAAGGGCATGCGGGCGCTCGGCTTCGGGGACGAGGACATCGTCGCCTCGCTGCAAGCGGCGCTCGCGGGAGGAAAACACTAATGGCGATAATTCTGGAAACTCATGGACTGAGGAAGAATTTCTTCCCCAAGGTGGCGCTCAAGGGCATCGATCTCACGCTCGAAAGCGGCAGGATTCTCGGGCTCATGGGACCGAACGGCTCGGGCAAAACGACTTTTTTAAAAATCATAGCGAGCCTTCAAAAGGCGAGCGGCGGAACCTTCGCGGTCAACGGGGCCAAGCCGGGGGTCGAATCGAAAAAGGCGGTCTCGTTTCTTCCCGACCGTAACACCCTGTTTCCCTGGATGCGGGCGTCCGACGCCATCGATTTTTACGCGGACTTTTTTCCCGACTTCGATCGGGCGAAGGCGACCGACATGCTCGGCTTCATGCGGCTCGAACCCGGGGAGCGCGTCAAGGCCATGTCGAAGGGCATGATCGAGAAGCTCAATCTCACGCTCGCCTTTTCGAGGAAAGCGCGTCTCTTTCTCCTCGACGAGCCGCTCGGCGGAGTCGATCCGGTCTCGCGGGAACGCATCGTGTCGACGATCATCAAAACGTGGACGGAAGATTCCGCCATTATCATCAGCACGCATCTCGTAAACGACGTCGAAAGCCTATTCAACGACGTCGCGTTCATAGACCGCGGGGAACTCGTTCTCGGCGGCGACGCGGAAGCCCTGCGGCAAGAGAGGGGAAAGTCCATCGACCAACTGTACCGCGACATTTTCGCGGATCGCTAAAAAATGAGGGATCGACATGAAAGAAATAATTAAGTACCAACTGAAGGGAAGGAAAAACTCAATCGTTCTGATTTTGGCGATTTTCGCCGGCGTTAACGCGCTTGCGCTCACGATCGACGCGATCGCCTTCTCGCGGGGCGGAATCGAGCCGGGCCAGGCCTTTTGGACGTTCGTCGCGAGCACGGTGACGGGCGTACTCACGACGGTCATGTTTTTTCTCTGCGGATCGGGACACGTGCGGGAGCTGCTCTACCGAGACAGCGCCTATCTCATGCTCACCGTTCCCCGGCGCGGCTGGGAAATACTCGGGGGCCGATTCATCGCCGGGCTCGCCGAATTCGCGCTGTACGCCGTCGCCGCGGCTTTGTTCGCGAGCGCCCATATCGCCTTCTTCGGTTCGATGGCGCTCGGAATCGGCCATTCCCCGCTTGAGGTGCTTTCCTCTCTCTACGGCAAATTCCTCGCTCAGAATCTCGGGGTCGCGGCGAAAACCCTCCTGATCGGGCTTACCTTTTACGCGCTAACCGGCTCGCTCGTGACGTTCGCCGCGGTCGCCTCGAGAAGTTTCGTTAAAAATAAAAAAATCGCAACGGCAGTTGCCATAGCGATTTTCTTTATCGTCGCGAACTGGGCCTCTAAATTGGGAATTTTCGTCAGCGAGCGGCTACATTGGTTTTGGGATATTAACATCGTACCGATCGACGGGATGCGCCCGTTTTTCGACGCTTCTCTCACGCCCGTGCCGATGGGGGCGATCGCCCTCGCGGTCCTTTTGGCCGTCGCGCTTTTCGCGGCCGCCTCATGGCTCTTGGAGCGCAAAGTCGAAATTTAAAAAAATCCGGCCGACGGGAGGATTTCGTCGGCCGGTAACGGTCAGAGATGACTTTTAATGATCGAGGAAACTTTGTCCTTGCTCATGAAGCCGACGGCCCGATCCACGGGCTGCCCGTTCTTGAACACGATCATGGTCGGGATATTCGAGACTTGGAATCGCGCGGCGAGGTCGCCTTCGTCGTCGACGTTGACTTTCGCGACGACGGCCTTTCCCGCTAAGTCTTTCTCGACTTCCTCAAGGACGGGACCGAGCATCTTGCACGGTCCGCACCAAGGCGCCCAAAAGTCGACGAGGACGGGAATGTCCTGATTGATAACCTTATCGAAACTGCCCGCGTTCGTATGAAGTACTGCCATATGTGTCTCCTTTAGCTTTGTATACTAACAATATAAGCGAAAAGTCGGGCGGCGCCAGTGACCTGGTCACAAAACTTTCGTTATAGGGAGGCGAGTTCGTAGAGAAACAGGGTCGCGGCTTGGGCGACGTTCAGGCTTTCCACGTCCCCGGTGCCGGGAATGCGCACGAGGTGATCGCACGAAGCCTTCACTTCCGGGGAAAGCCCGGTTTCCTCGTTTCCAAGAACGACGAGGACGCCTTCGCCTTGCTCGACGAGTTCGGGCAAGTCGCGCAGGCGATTGCGCGCGCGGTGGTCGGCGCCGATGCGCGTCATTTTTCCCGCGCTCGCCGCGACGAGCCAGGCGGCCGACGGGGCGCGCCATATCTCGACGAATTCCATCCCGCCCTGAGCCACGCGATACGCGCTCGTCGTGATTTCCGCCTGATCGTCGTCGTCGCCGATGACGATTTTCCCGACGCCGAAAAAGGCGGCGCTGCGGACGATGGCCCCGAGGTTATTCGCGTTCCCGACGCGATCGAGCGCGAACACGCGCTCATGCGCTTCGTGCCACGCGCGCAAAATATCGGTATCGAGACGGCGAGGTTCGGGCTCGCGAATCATCGCGACGACGCCTTGATGGTGTACGGACTGGCTCAGTTTTTCGAGCTCGGCGTCCGCTTCGACCATTCGGTAGAGTCGGCGCGAGGAGGCGAGAGCCTTACAGGCGGCGCCAAAAAAACGGGCGCGGTCTTGGTTAAAAAAGAGGCGCTCTATGCGCTCGGGATGGCGATCGGCCAGGGCCTTTACGGCCTCAAAGCCGCACACGGCCAATTCCCGGGTTTGTCGGTTCTTCATGGGTGCAGTGTAGCATAGGAAGAGCGCCGACGGAAATACCGATAATCTTCTTGACGAATGGGAAAAAATTTCCTATGTTCGTAGTTACCGAACGTTCGGTAACTATTTAATCGAACGAACGGTAACATAATTATGGACACGGACTGTTCAATCATACGGTAAGGAGACGCGACTTGCGCCAAGAAACATCAAAACAAGAGAATAGGAAAACTCAAATTCTTGACGCGGTTTTTTCCATCGCAGCCGAACAGCGGGCATGGAGTCTCGCGGACATCGCGAAACGCGTCGGCGTTTCGAAAACCGCGCTATATCGGCACTTCGCGAATCGGGCGGAAATCGAAAAAGCGATGGACGAGCGCCTGGTCGCGAAAATCGCGGAAATGGCGGCAAGCGCGCAACCGACCCTCAACGGCATTCGGGTCGCCATCGTCACTTTTTTCCGCAGTTACCCCGGTTACCTGAACCATCTCGTTTTTCGCTTTCTTTCGGACCCTTCGTTTCTCGGTATCCTGAATGGGGCAATACGAGACGGAAATCCGCTTATCCGCTCGTATTTTGAGGAATTCGATGCCTTAACCGGGGAAGCCCGAGCGGAGGAGGAAATATGGCTGCAAAAAAACTGGATATCCCTCCTCGTCGCGAGCTATCCGGCGGAAGGGATGGAAGACATGATGGACGGCCTCGTGACGACGCTCGAGTCGGGATTCCAAAGACTCGCCGTACCGACCGACACCCGACTCGACGATCTTGAGCGGAAAAGCCTCATCGAAGAGGAAAAGCTCCCTACCGGCAATCGGCTGTATCAGGCGATCGCGTCCTCGATACAGAAACACGGACTTCTGAAAACCACGATCGAGTCGATCGCCGAGGAAATGGGCATAGCGAAAAGCAGTCTCTATTTTTACGGTAAGAACAAAACCGAAATGCTCGGCGAGCTCGTCGCGACCGAAACGAAGACAATCATCGAGTTTTGCGTCGACGGCATCTCCGAGGGAGAGACGCTCGCCGAGCAGATTTTCGTCCTGATGTCGATTCAGGCGGACTATCTGATCAAGCGGCAAGACATCATTCCGGTCTTTAACTGGATTCGCATCGAGGCGGTGAAGGAACCGCGCATGGAGGCGCCCGAGCACCCCGAGCGCAGCGAGCTCCTCGATCGATGCCGCACGGACGGACTATTCGAGGGAAAAAGCGACAAGAAAGTTCGCGTCGGCATGATCATGAAGTGGGCGTCGCTTTTAAGCACCAGCTGCGTCGTACGCGGCAAGGTCGCGGGGTTAAGCGACGCGGAAACGAGAAAAAACGTACGCCGAATGTTTAAGAGCATGATGGCGGGAGACAAAGATGCGGCGTTACCGAACGCCGTCAATGGCGCGTAAGGAGAAAGCATGAAAAAACGAATCTCAAAAATCGCGGGGATAGTATCCTTTTTTGCGATATTCGCGATGGGAGCGACGTACGGGGCGGAGCCGCCGGCGCCCAAAACCGTAACGGTCGACGAAGCCGTTCAGCTTGCCCTGCAAAACAACATTTCCCTCGAATCAAGCGCGATCGACCTGCGAATGAAAAAACGAGGAGCGGACCGTTCCTGGAACGTGCTGATCCCGACCGTTCAGGCGACGGGAACCGCCGCGCGCACGAACATGGACTCCGTGACCGTCAGCGGCCTCGTCAGCGGACCTTCGGGAATACAGTACGTTTCCATGGAGACTGACCTCGACGAAAACCAGCGATGGTCGGCCATCGGGGGATTGAGCGCGACGCTCAACCTCAACGCGGCGCTCGTGGAAGGCATTCGCGCGACGCGAAAAAACTACGAGGCCGGCAAGATTACCTGGGAGCAGGCCAAGCAGGAAACCGAGCTCAACGTGAAAAAGGCATTCTACGGCCTCTTGGTTCAGGAAGAGAGCCTCAAGATTTCCAAGGATAAACTCGCGACAAGCGAGGAGCGCCTGCGACAAACGCGCGCGAACTACAAAAACGGCATAGTGCCCGAGCTCACCCTGCTTCAGGCGCAGCTATCCGTCGAGACGCAAAAACCGACGATCAAAGAAGCCGAAACCAGCATCGATTACGGCAAAAACCAATTCGCCTTTCTCATCGGCCTTCCGGTCGGCACGAAGATCAAGCTCGACGGCTCGATCGATCCCGCAATAGCGGATTTTGACGCGGATTCTCTCGTCGAAAAGCACTTGGGGAACAGCTACGCCCTCCAGCTCTTGCAGGCTCAGGGGCAAATGCAGGATATCCAGGTGCGCGCGCTCAAGCTCCAAACCTTCACGCCGAGTCTCTCCCTCAGCAAGTCCTGGTCGCCGACGATCTCGCCGATCGACGAGGACTGGAGCGACAGGGACAACTGGACGGACAGCAGCGGGGCGTTTTCCATCACGCTCGCGTTCAACCTGACGAATATCCTTCCCTTTTCCGCGAACGGCTCCTCGATAGCCGACGCGGAGGACAGCGCGAAAAAAATCAATCTCGCCATAGAGATGACGCGACTGAACGAGGAAATCGAAATCAGGAACCTCGTCGAAAAACTCGCGACGTCGAAGGACTCGATCGCCGCGATGGAACTTAACGTCACGATCGCGCAAAAGGCCTACCAACTGAGCGAGCAGGGATACAAGGCGGGAACCATCGAGTACCTCGACCTGAAGGACGCTGAGAACTCGCTGCTAAGCGCGCGCATCGGCGTGCTATCCGAGAAATACAATTACCTTTCCATGTTACTCGACCTGGAAAAATCGTTAAACGCGAAACTTTACTGACGACGGAACGAAAAGGAGCAAAACATGAAAAAACGACAAATCGGCCGATTGGCCATACTCGCCGCGGGGCTCGCGCTCGCCGCGACGTCCGTCACCTCGTGCGCGGGGAAAAAAGCCGCGGACGCGGCGAAGGCGAAGAAAGAGGCGGAAAACGCCGCAGTGACCGTTTTCGCGGTCAGCACGACTACCGCGACGAAAGGCGAGCTCAAGGACTATCTTGAATTCGCCGGAGACGTCGCGGCCAAAACGAACGTGGACATACTCCCCGACTCCTCTGGGAAAATCATCGAGGTGAAAGTGAACGTGGGCGACGCCGTCTCCAAGGACCAAGTCGTCGCGCTCGTCGACGCCTCTCGCCCCGGCATGACGTACGAGCCGGGCCCCGTCAAGTCGCCGATCAGCGGCACCATCACCGCCGTCAACGTCGTCACGGGAAGCATGGTATCCCAGCAATCATCGGTCGCCCGCGTCAGCAAAATGGACACGCTCGAGATCGGAATGAGCGTGCCGGAGCGATACGTCTCGAAAATCAAGCTGAACCAAAGCGCGTACCTGAAATTCGACGCGTACCCCGGCGAGTCCTTCATGGCTAAAATCACGGAAGTGAGCCCCGTGCTCGACGCCTCGAGCCGGACGATGGCCGCGAAGCTTTCACTAAATACGCCCGATCCCCGAATCAAGGCCGGCATGTTCGCCCGCGTGAAGCTCATCACCGACACGCGAAACAACATCGTGAAAGTTCCCGTGACCGCGATCGTGTCGCGCTTCGGGGAAGAATTCATTTTCACGGTCAACCGCGGGGAAAAGACGACGGTTTCCAAAAAGACGGTCTCGGTCGGCATCCGCGTCGACGATAAGGCCGAAATCCTTTCCGGGTTAAGCGCCGGCGACGAGATCGTCGTGCAGGGACAGACCCTGCTCGAGGACGGATCGGAGATCAACATCGTCTCCACGACCGAGCCTCTTCCCGAAACGGAGGGAGCGCAATGAGTCTTTCAAAAACAGCGGTCGGAAGGCCGACAACGGTCCTCATCATATTCGTCATCCTCACCGCGCTAGGCATATACGCCTCGAGCGACTTGCCGCTCGATCTCCTGCCGGACATGGAGCTTCCCTACGTCGCGATCAGCACGAGCTACCCGGGCGCCGGCCCGGAGGAAGTCGAGAAGCGCGTGACGAGGCCGATCGAGAGCGCCGTGTCGAGCGTATCCGGCATCGAGTACCTTGGTTCGACCTCGACGATCGGGTCGAGCCTCGTGTTCATCCAGCTGGAATTCGGCTCGAAAATCGACGAGTCGATGAACGATCTCCGCGCCTATCTTGATTACGTCAAGGACGCCCTGCCCGACGAGGCGACGACCCCGATGATATACAAGATGGACCCGAACATCATCCCGATCATGTACTACTCCGTCAGCGGGAACCGCTCGTCCGAGGAACTCCGCGACTACGCGGACGACCTGACGTCGAAGCTCGAGCAGGTCGAGGGCGTCGCCACCGCGTACGTCTCCGGCGGGCGCGAGCGAGCCATCGTCGTCGAGATCCCGAGAGACCGCCTTCAGGCCTACAACCTGACTATCACGCAGGTCGCGCAGATGATCGGCTCGCAAAACACCGAGATAGCCGGAGGAACGATCACCGAGGACACGCTCAATTACTCGATCAGCACCGTCGGCGAGTATCAGTCGCTCGACGACATCCGCAACACGGTTATCTCGTACAAGCAGTCCGGCTCCGCGCAATACGGACAAGCGGCGTCAGTCGCGTCGGTCCGACTCCGCGACATCGCGAACGTGTACGACGGCTTCAAGGACTCTTCGTCGATCTATTACTTCGACGGCGTTCCCTGCGTGCAGTTGGCCGTGCAAAAGCAAAGCGGGACCAACTCCGTCAAGGCCGCTAAGGCGGTTAAGGCGAAGATGAAGGACGTGCTCAAGGAAGCGCCGTCCGACATCAAGATAACGCTTACCGAGGACACGACAGACATCATCGAGCGCTCCGTCAAGGAAGTTTCCTCAAGCGCGATCCAGGGGGCGATCCTCGCCGTCATCGTGCTTTTCGTGTTCCTCAGGAGCGCGCGCAGCACGATAATCATCGGCCTCACGATTCCCGTCTCGCTCATCATCACGCTTGGCGTCATGTACTTCGCAGGGATGAGCCTCAACATCATGACGCTCGCGGGCCTCGCGCTCGGAGTCGGAATGCTCGTCGACAACTCGATAGTCGTGCTCGAAAATATTTACTCCTACCGCGAGAAAGGCGCGAAACCCGTGGCCGCGGCGATGCTTGGCGCCCAGGAAATGGCGCTCGCGATCACCGCGTCGACGCTCACGACGATATGCGTTTTCCTGCCGCTCATCATGTACCAAAAGAAACTCGGCATCATCGGGGAGGTATTCAAGGGCCTCGCGTTCACCGTCGTGATCTCACTCGTGTGTTCGCTCATCGTCGCCATCGTCCTCGTTCCGGTTCTCACGAGCAAGTATTTCAGGATAGGGGCTAAGAAGGAAAAAACCTACACGGGCTTTTTCGGGAAGGTCGACCTGGCGCTCGGGAATTTCTTCGACTCCCTCGACGCCGCCTACGGACGCGCCATCTCGTGGGTACTGAACCACAAGGCGCTCACCCTCGGCTCGATCGGAGGTCTTTTCGTGCTGAGCGTCGCCTTGGCGCCGCAGCTCGGCTTCATTTACATGCCGGAGTCCGCCGCCGACTCGATCACCGTCACGATGACCCTTCCCGTCGGGACGAGCGTCGACACCACGGAAACAGTCCTGAGGCAATTCGAGCAAATCGTCCAAACGGAGGTGAAGGGCTACAAGGACATCAGCCTCCTCGCCGGAACAAGCGACAACTACGGGCTCGGCGGCGCGACGTCCTATTCGGGCTCGATGACGATTACGCTGCCGAAACTCGCCGAGAGAATCGACTCCGAGGACCAAATCAAGACGAAGCTCCGCGGACACTTCTCGGACTTCCCGGGCGCGTCGTTCTCGATCAGCACCGGCCAGGGCGGCGGCGGCCTCGGCGGGGGGTCGAGCGCCGTGAGCATCCGAGTGAAAAGCGACGACCTCACGAAGGCGCGCGCCACCGCTGACGCGATCAAGCTGCTCTTGACGGATAAGATGTCGGACACCATAACGGAGCCGAGCCTTTCCATGAAGGACGGGCTACCGCGCGCGAACATCGTCATCGACCGCGACCGGCTGTACGAGCTCGGCCTCAACATTTACGCCGTCGGACAGGAAATCCGCGCGAACATAGCCGGCACGACCGCCTCGCGCTTCCGCAAGGACGGCGACGAGACGGACATCGTCGTGCGGCTCGACCAAAAGGACCGAACGCAGCTCGCCGACCTCGAGCAAATTTTCGTGACGAACTCGGCGGGGCAGCGCATTCCCGTATCGAGCTTCGCGCACTACGAGGAGGGAACCTCGCCGATCAGCATTAACCGCGAGGATCAAAGCCGCATCATCACCGTGAGCGCCGGCCTTCAGCCGGGAGCCGCGACGTCCGAGGCTCAGAAGAAAATCGAGCGGCTCATCGCGACCGAGATCCCGAAGGACTCGGCGGTCCGCATCGAGTACGGCGGGGACTATGAGGACATGATGAAGGCGATGAAGCAATTCGTCATCATCATCGCGATGGCGATCATACTCGTCTTCGCCGTCATGGCCAGCCAGTTCGAGTCGCTGCTCGACCCGTTCATCGTGCTTTTTAACATACCGCTTTCGGTCATCGGCATCGTCGGGATTTACGCGATAACGGGAACCCCGCTCAACGTCTTGACCGCGGTAGGCGCGCTTGTCCTCGTCGGCATCATAGTCAACAACGGCATCGTCCTCGTCGACTACACCAACCTGCTCGTCAAGCGGGAGATACCGCTCAAGGACGCGTGCGTCCAGGCGGGCAGAAGCCGCCTGCGGCCGATCCTGATGACGACGCTGACGACCATTCTCGGCCTCGTGCCGATGGCCTTCTTCCCCGGCGAGGGCTCGGAGATGACCCAGCCGATCGGCCGAACCATCCTCGGCGGCCTTTCGTTCGGGACGCTCATGACGCTGTTCCTCATGCCGACGCTCTACTATTGCTTTAACCGGTTCCGCCAAAAGAGAGCCGCGAAAAAAGCCGCTCGACGGGCGGCGCTGGAAGCGCGCCTTGAGGCTACCGCGATGAACGGAGGAGACCGATGAAAAGGATCGAGATAATTTTTAGCCAGTCGATCGAGGAAGACATTTTCCTCGCGCTTAAGCCCATCCCGGCCGCCCAGTTTTTCAGCGTCATTCCCGGCATACGGGGACGCGGGTACTCGGAGCCGAAAATGAACGACTCGGTGTGGCCGGAGGTTAACGAATTGATGATAATTTACTGCGACGACGAATCGGTCGGGCCAATCCGCGCGGCGATAGACGTCGTGCGTGGTAAGTTTCCCGGCGAGGGTCTCGCGATGTTCGTCCTCTGACAAGCGGGGAACGAATCAACCGCGCTCGGCCCGTCCCGAAAGCCAGGCCTTAATGGCCAGTCGATGCGACTCGAAGGCGATCGGGGCGGAGTCGACCGATTCCGGGGATACGAGGCGCAAGCCGGCGACCTCGGACGGCTCGAGAGCGAGCCCGGAAAGCCCCCCCTCGACTCGGGCCACGAAGTAAAAGTCGCAGGTTCGGTAGGCTACGTTTCGATATACGTACTCGTTCGGCCACGAGCCGACGTACGTTAAGTCGACGGGAATGAGTCCCGTTTCCTCGCGGCATTCGCGGGCGGCCGCTTCCTCGGCCCGCTCCCCGTTCCCGACGAATCCGCCCGGAAGGGAATACAGACCCTTCCCCGGATTTATGTTTCTCTCGAGCATCATTATCGCCCCGTCTATCTCGACGATGACGCTCGCGGACGTCGCGACGTTATGGTAATACGTAAAAAGGCAAACGGGACAAAACCAGTGCGTGTCGTCCCGGAACTGATACCCGACGGAACCGCATTGAGGGCAAAATTTTAGCGCGACAGGCTTCATGGCTCTCACTCCCGTGGCTTAAGAAAAATAGCGCGACGCTACCACCAGCGACACCGCGACCGCGAACGTCGCTATGACTAGTATACGCCGACCGATGGAGACTTTCCACGACAGATAGCGGGTGCTTTCCGACGCGCCGTAATACCGCGCGGTAACCGCCTGCGCGAGCCGTTCCGCGCGAACGAGCGTGCGCAAGAAAAGGGGAACGATGAGGGACGCCATCGAGAAAATCGCCGCAAGGGGCCCGCGCTTTCTCGCCGCGGAGGCGCCCATGGAGCGAATGAGTCGGGCGGCCGTCAGGCGCGACGCCTCCTCGTACAGGATCGGTATGAAGCGAAAAACGACGCCGGTAACGAACGCGAGATCGCGAACCGGGACGCGGAAAAGCCTGAGAGGAGCGAGAGCGTCCTCCATGCCGTACATGATCTCGCTTTGACTCGAGAGAAACACGAACAGGACGAGGGGAACGTAGAGGGCGAAAAACCTGAGAATGAATGAAACGGGGAAAAGCGCGTCATGCGTCATGAAATACTGAGCGACGCCGAAAATCGCGAGCCAGGGAAGAATTTTCGCGACTCCGACGAAAAGGCGACGAGCCGGGTACTTTGATAGGGCGATCGGGATCGTCTCGAGAGCGATGAGCGCGACGAGCCACGGCCAACCGCGAATGGCGAGCGCGGCCGCGACCGCGCTCGCGGCGAGCGCGTATTTCTGAATCGGCGAAAATCGGCGAAGAATCGACTCCGGTCGGAAGTCGCGCGCGGCATCCCCGTGCCGAAGTCTCTGAAAAGCGGCGAGATCGCGCGCTTGGGGCGAGCGGTCGCGGAGTTTCGCGGTTGAGCGATCGTCGCGCGCGCGGGCGCTTTCGGCGCCCGTCCCCGAGGTTTTTTCACGGCCCGCGATTTCCGGATTCGGAAGCGAGACGACGAGGTCCGCGACGGCGAAATCCTCCCCGCGATTCGTCGTGAACACGACCGTCTTGCCCGAATTCCGCAAGGCGGCGATGAGCTTAAGCAGGTTCGACCGGCTTTGCGCGTCGAGGGCCGACGAGGGTTCGTCGAGCAAAATGACCGGGGCGTCCATCGCGAGAATGCCGGCGAGAGCGGCCTTGCGACGCTCCCCGCCGGAAAGCGAAAACGTCCGCCGGTCGGCGAAAGAGCCGAAGGGAAGGCCGACGCCGTCCATCGAGGAGCGAACGCGCCGAACGAGTTCCGATCCCGAAAGGCCGGCGTTGCGGGGCGCGAAAGCCACGTCGTCCGCGACGAATTCCGCGAATAGGCTTGCCTCGCTTTCCTGCACCGCGAAAGCCGCTCGCGCGCCGTCCGCTCGGGCGACGGATCCCGCGTCGGGGAGTCGAAGGCCGGCGAGCATTTCCAAAAGCAGGGTCTTTCCGCTGCCGGACTCGCCCGTAACCGCGACGACCGTCCCCTCGGTCACGGCCAGGCTAAAATCGCGAAGCGGTCCCGCGAAAACTCGCTCGCACGAGAGGATCGGGGCCTTCGCGGTATTTGCCGAACGATCGCGCGCCGGGGATTCGACCTTCTCCCCAACGATGCCCCACGACGACAGAAGACCCGGCTCCAAAGACTGAAACTCCGCGCGAGATCCGTCGAACACGAGACTCCCGTCCCGCAATACGACGACCCTTTGGGCGCGCAGCGCCTCGTCAAGGTCATGCGTGACGTGGAGTACGGTCCCCCCCGAGGCGTAAAAGCGATCGAGATACGCAAGCGTTTCCGCGCGCGCCCCGGACGCGAGCATGGAAGTGGGCTCGTCGAGGACGAGTACCGTGGGATTAAGCGCGTAGGCGCCGGCGAGCGAGAGACGCTGCTTAGCCCCGGAGGTGAGGCGCTGAGTGGCGGAAGAAGCGTCGGCGGAGAGAGAAAAAAGGGACAGAGAGTCCCGAACCCGATCGCGCAAGACGGACTTCGCGAGGGCGACGTTTTCCGGGCCGAAGGCGACGTCGAGCTCGACCGTTTCGGCGACGATTTGATCGGAGGGAAACTGAAACACCATGCCGACGGGAACGGAAAGCGGCGGGGCGTCCGCAACCGTGATTTTTCCGCTCGACGGCGAAAGCAGACCCATCAGGCATCGGGCGAGAGTGCTCTTCCCCGACCCGTTCGCGCCGAGCAAGGCGATATAATCGCTCGGCTCCCGCGAGCGGAAAGATACGGAAGAGAGCGCCGATTTCCCGGCGCCCTCGTAAGTAAAGGATAGGTTTTCCAGCGAAAAGCCCATACGGCGCGCGGCTTAATTAAAGCCCTTGCGCCACAGGGAGGGGTTCCCCGGACCGACCCAGCGGTTTAAGGCGAAGCCGCCGCGAAGGCTCAAGGTAATGAATTTTTTCGCGCGGCTTACCGCCTCGTACGGGTCAAGCCCGAGCGCAAGTCCGGCCGTTATCGCGGCGGCGGTCGTGCAACCTGCCCCGTGCGTCCACTTTGTGTCAATCAGCGCGCCGTCGACTAAGTTAAAGTCCGTGCCGTCAAAAAACAAATCGGTCGCGCTGGACGCGCCGACGAGCTTCGATCCGCCCTTTATGAATACGTTGCGCGCGCCTCGACCATGGATGCGCCGCGCGGCTTCCTTCATTTCGTCGATTGAGGAGGGGGTATCGACCCCGGCGAGCTGGCCCGCCTCAAACAAGTTCGGCGTGACGACGAGGCTCAACGGAAGCAGTTTGCTCGCGACCCGCTCATTCAAGCCGGGATTCAACGCCTCGTTCGCGCCCTTGCAAACCATGACGGGATCGAGCACATATCGGTCGACCTTATATTCGCGCACGTATTCCGCGGTCAAATCGACCGCGTATTCAGTCCCCAACATTCCGGATTTAACCGCGTCGACGCCGACGCCCTTGAAAATCGTCTGCATCTGCGCGCGGAGCGTGGCCTCGTCGAGCGGATATACGCCATGAGCCCATTCGTTATCGGGGTCCATCGTCGCGATAAGCGTTACCGCGGTCATTCCATACACGCCGTATTCCTCGAATGTCTTGAGGTCGGCCTCGAGTCCGGCGCCGCCAGAGGCGTCAGAACCAGCGATAGTAGCAACTTTAATCATGATCGTTCCTTCTCGGTTAAATATAACGAACTGCAAAAGGAAAAAAAAGAGACTTTTTCGGGTAAAAACACTACACTTTTCCGCAAAAGCCTATTTTGGAGGAAAACAATGAAACGTTTTGCAAAATTGCTCTGCGCGTTGACGGCGGCTTCGCTCGTCCTCGCCGCTTGCGCCGGAACGCCTCCCGTTAAGCGGGAAGCGGGAAAAACCTATACGCTGACCGTGCTTCACACGAACGACCATCACGGAACGGTGCTCCCGAACGGAGGACAAGCCGGTCTCGCGGAACGCGCGACCTTCATCGCGGGCGTCCGCGCCGCGGGCGGAAACGTGCTCCTTCTCGACGCCGGGGACATCAATACCGGCAGCGCGTTGTCGAACATGTTCAAGGGCGAAATCGACATCAAAGCGTATAATATGATGAAATATGACGCGGTCGCCTTCGGAAACCATGAATTCGACCACGACCTCTCCCTGATGAAAACGCAAAAAAAGCTCGCTGAGTTTCCGTTCCTCTCGGCCAACGTCACCTACGCCGACGGGAAATACCTCGGAAAACCCTACATCGTCAAAAATTACGACGGCTTTCGCGTCGGCGTATTCGGATTAACGACTCTGCGCACCCTCGAAATCGCGAGCCCGGATAAATCGCTGAAGTTCATCAACGAAATCGACGCGGCAAAAACGATGGTCGAGCAACTGCGCGATAAAGAAAAATGCGATATCGTCATCGCCCTCGCCCACCTCGGCGACGTGCTCGAGACCGACGACCAAGTTACCTCGGTAAAGCTCGCCGAAGCCGTGCCGGGAATCGACCTCATCATTGACGGTCATTCGCACACGAAAATGACCGAGGCGAAATTCGTCGGATCGACGCCGATCGTCTCGGCGAACGAATGGGGAAAATTCGTCGGCGACGGAACGTTCTCCGTCGTTGACGGAAAAATCGTATCCTTCGACTGGAAAGCGGTGCAAATCAACGCGAAAGACGCCCAGACCTACGCGCCCGACGCCGCCGTCGCCGCGATGATCGCCCCGTACAAGGAAAAGGCTGACGCCTCGCTCAAGGCCATCGTCGCGAAAACTTCCGCGAAGTTCGAATTCGGCGACAAACTTTCGCGAAAAAAAGAAATCGCCCTCGGCGACATGGTCAACGACGCCTGTATTTGGTATTTCAAGGACAAGCTCGGAAAGGACGCTGACTTCGCCTTCACGAACGGGGGAAACATCCGCACCGAACTCCCCGCGGGAGACATCACCCAGGAGCAGATCACGACGGTCCTTCCGTTCGACAATTGGCTCTATCTCACGAAGATGAAGGGAAGCGACGTGATCGCCCTCTTTGAGTTTATCGCGTCGATCAAGCAGGGCGCGGGCGGCTGGGCGCAAGTCTCCGCCGAGGCGCGCTTCACGATCGACTATACCAATCCGGATAAGGGAGTCCTGAAGGACCTGACCATCAAGGGAAAACCCGTCGATCCGAACGCGGTCTACACGATCATCACGAACGACTACCTTATGGGCGGCGGCGACGGCTACAAGGCGCTCGCCAACAATATCGACAGCTACAACACTTCCACGACCCTGCGCGACGTCGTCATCGCGTACGCGGCGGAGAAGAAAGTTCTCACGCCCGCGACCGACGGGCGCATAACCGTCATCGGCGGTATGCAGTTCTAATTGACCCAGGGACGGCGGGAGCGCCGTCCCGTCCCTGAAAGGAGCGAAGCCATGACTATATCTTCCAGCGATCGAGTGCGAAAGCTCGTCGTAACCGGGGCGCTCGGCGCGCTCACCGTTTTTCTCGCCCTCACGAAACTTGGGCTTTTGCCCTGGATTTCCGGAGCCTCGATAACGATTCTGCACATTCCGGCGATTATCGGGGCGATCGTCGAGGGACCGCTCGTCGGAACGGGCATTGGCGCGATCTTTGGGATATTCGCCTTGATTATGTCGAATATTTCGCCGAACGGGCCGGTCGACTTCGCGTTCCGAAACCCGATCGTTTCCGTACTGCCGCGCGTGCTTTTCCCAATCGTCGCGTGGGCGCTCTTTACGCTTATCGCCCGCTGGAAAAAGCTTCCGGCCGTCGTCATTGCCGCCGTCGCCGCGACGGTCGTTCACACCGTTCTCGTGCTCGGCATGATCGTCGCGACTAACGGCTCAGGGATTCTGACCGGCGATTCAGGCACGACGATTTGGGCCGTAGTCGGCGCGGTTTTCGTCGCGAACGGGATACCCGAGGCGATCGCTGCGGGAGTGCTCGCGACGCTCGTGGTCGCGGCCTGGCTCGGCCTCAGCGGCAAGCAGCGAAAATCAAAGCTCAGCGATCTGGACTCGAAAAAAGAATAGACTCAAAATACGCCCTATTCCCGTCGAAGAAGGCGCCAGCCACGTCGAGGCTAACCATATAAAGCGCGGGCCCATCGGCCATATATAGCCGATATCGGGCTTCCGCGCGGCGAGCCTCGCCGTCATACACCCGGTAAAAAAGCGTGGGTCGCTCTCCCGTCACGAAAAATTCGACGTCGTCGGGAAGCAGCGTGAGCGAGCGGGGCCGATCGATCAATTCTCGCCGAATGAGACCGAACACGCTTCCCGCTCCAGATTCTGCGGAACCTCCGATCGGAACCACTTGCACGCGGGCGTCCCAGCCGGGGCATCCCGACGGGCGCGAGCGAATTTCCCAAGACCCGTCGTAGGATTCAACCCAATTTGAGTCCAACTGCATCCGAAGACCGCCAAGCGATATCGCTCGCGGAGAACCCGCGCGCACGGAGCGCGAAGGTCGATCGTCCTTCGACTCCCCTACCCAGCCAAAAAAAGACGGATCGGTGACCGATGTCGCGACGCCGGCCGTCACGAGGCGGACCTCGCCCGCCCGCTCAAGCTGAATAGCCGGAATCCAAAAAGAAAATCGATAAGCCGCCTCTTCCCCAAAATCGTACGTGGGATCGGCGTCAAATCGGTCGCGACTTTGAATCCACGCGTCGATCCAATCGTACACCGCCGAAAGAAGCGTGCCTGCGGCGGGACTGGAATCGAAGGCCCCGACGATAAGAGAAACGGCTCCCATCTCTAAGGCACCTAATGGCGCCACGGCTACGGAAGGATCAAACCCTTCGCCCGCCAAGAAAAAAGTCTGAGAAACGATCAGTTCGTTGCCGGTGCTTGGCTCGTAGAGCCGAATGGCGAGCTCGTTTCCTCCGAGGCACAACAGGCCGATATACCGGGTGGATTCCCCATCCCGATCGGCGTATATCGCGTATTCCCCGACGTTTCCAAACGTGAGAGGAAGATACTCGATCGGGGCCTTAACCTCCCGCGTCTGGGCGAACGAGAACCAAGAAAAGACAAACGCAAAGGCAAAGCCTAACCGCCGAACGCGAAACCGCTGAACCATGACAGCCTCCTGGCGCGCAATGCCGCTTTATAGGACTTCCTCTAACACGTAAAAATAACCCTCGTCGGTCCCGAAGAAAATTCGGGACGCCGTCACGACCGGTGAATTGAGTATCGAGCCGGTAACCGGCACCCGCCAGAGTTCGCGGCCCGAGGAAGCCGACGCGCACACGAGAGCGCCTTCCTCGCCTTCTTCGGGTCGCAACCCGAAATAAAGCCGACCGCCCGCGCCCGATACCGCGGACGAAATCGGCCGACCGAAACCCCTTTCCCAGACGGTTCGTCCCGACGCGGCGTCGAAACAGCGCAACTCCCCGTCTCCCGTCGCGAATATGACGCGATTCCGCCAGAGCACCGGCGCGCCGTAGTCAAGGAGCAATATCCCCTCGAAAAAAAGCTTTTCTTCGGAAACGGCGACGCCGTCGGGAACGCGCGAGTAAGACTGCCGCATCCACAGCGGCTTTCCGGTTCGAAAATCGAGGCAAAAAAATCGAAAGCCCAAACCGACGTACCCCGAGGGACCGGAACCGTCCTCGAGGCCGATGGCGGAATAATACAGCCGCTTCCCGCCCGACGAGACCGCGGGAAAACTGAACCAAGGATAGGCGTCTTGGCCATGGTCGAGGGTCCAAAGATAACGCTCGTCCGCGAGGTCGTACACCGCGAGATTCAGGGGCGCTTCCGGGGAACCCGGCGCGAACACCACGCGGTCATCGTAAACCTGAAAGGAATTGTTGTACCAGTATTCGTTCGAGATCCGGGCGCGCAGCTCGCCCGTGGGGGACAGGACGTACACCGCGTCGGTATCGGCGGCGGCGACGATCGAGTCCTTCCACCGAACGAGGGTCGAATTGACCGCGCCCTCGGTCGCGAAGGCCCAGGAAATTTTCCCGGTCGCGCGGTTAGCGGCGTAAATTTTCCCGTCGCTCGACCCAAAGTACACGTTTTCGTCATCGACGCAGGGAACGGAGTTGATCGGCCCCTCGGTGCGAACGGTCCAATTCATGAATCCGCTCGCGAGGTCCAGCGCGTAAAAGTTTCCGTCAGACGACCCGAAAAAGATGGCGTTGCCCGCGACTACCGGCTGATTGAAGAATCGATCGTCGCCCGATCGCCGCTGCAGAAGGATTTTCCAGCGAACGCCGACCGGCGGCGCGATCGTAGAGGAAACGTCGCCGTCGCCGGCCGAGCCGCGAAAGGTCGTCCACTCGTCGCGCCGCGCGCACGAGGCGAGGAAAAGCACCGCGAGCGCGGCGAAAGCGATCCTCTTCATCGAGACACCCCCGTATAGAGGGAGAAAAACTCCCGAATCACGGAACGGAGCGTCGCTGTCCGTGAAAGAAAATCGCGCGTCGCGGCGTCGAGGTCTCTTTTCGCCTCAGTCCGCCGCGCGGGGTTCGGATGCAAAACGGAGGTCTCGTAGAGAGACATCATAGGCTCAATCTCCGGGAAGGCGCGTGCGAAATCGCGCGGGGTCTCGTCGGCGCGCTTGCGCCGAAAGCCCCTCGCGGGAAGCCGCGCGAGAAAGAGCCGGAATCGCGCTTTCGAGCCGCGCTCGTCGCTTCGCCGCGCGATGCGGGAAAGGGCGAAGAGCGTCGCGACGCGGGCAAGCCACAGGCCGAGGACCCAAAGCGCGAACGAGGCGAAAGCGATCGTCAAAACCCGTTTCCACGGGAACCGAAACGGCGGCACCCGCGAGGGGTCTCGCCCGGCCCCGGAAAATTCCGGGATGACGATATCCCCGGCGTTCGGGTCGCCGCCCATTTCCGGGGGAATGGCGTACTGAGTCGACTCGAAATCGACCCAGCCGAGTCCTGGCAGATAAAACTCGGGCCAAGAATGCGCGTGAGCGGTCGTCACGAGGAACAGGCGGTCAATGTTTTTATTTTCCAAGGGAGGAAAGCGCTCCGCGATTCGCTCGAGCGCCTGGCGATGCAGGGGCGTCTGCAATTCCCTGCGAACCGCGTAACCGGTCACGACGCGCGAGGGAATTCCGGCTAGCCGGCCGAGTAAGGCCGCAGCGTTCGAGAATTCGGTGCAGTCACCCGCCTTGGTCTCGAAAAGGAATCGCGCGATTGCGGCGACCGAGGTATCATCCTCTCCCTCGACCCAATATTGGCAATCCTGAAAACTCTTGAGGATTTTTTCTATGCGCGCGGTGAGGGAATCGCTCGCCGAGACCACGGAAGAAAGGTAGGCGCGGAACTTCGCCTCGTCGGAGGGGGAAAGCTTCGCGGCGAGGTACGGCCGAGCGTACTCGCGCTCCTCGTCGGTGAGATCCCGAAGCGGGGGAAACTGTCCGGTCAAACCTTCGACGGAAACCAAACTCGTCGCCCGATAGCTATACTCCAACGGAAAATCGCGCGCGGTTCGGACTGTCGGCTCAATCTCCTCGGGAAGCCACGAGGTAAACTTGTCGGGGATGGCGGAATACACCTCGATTTTCACCGGCACGCGGTCCTCGTCGGGATCGGGCTCGGGATTCACCCAGGTTTCGAGATAGGGAGACCGAGCCAGGGCGTTCGCGAAATACGCGGGGTCGCCCTCAAATCCGCGAACGGGATCGAGGAGGCCGCGATACTCGTCGGCGAGGTAGAGGGAATCGACGGGCGATTCGACGATCATCACCATTCGCTGACTTCCGTCTCCGGACGAGGAAGCCCTGAGACCCTGCCACGCGTCGTCGGAATCGACCCGAATTTTCCCGCCCTTCGCCTTTGCGGATTCTGACTGCGTCGAGCCGGCCCCACGCTTGGGCGGCACGCGATGATCCACGGAATTGCGCTGCTGCACGTAGTCGATTACGCGCTCGGGAACGGCGAGCGCGACGAGCGAAAAGACCGCGACGGCCGCCGCAACCGCGAGGCTGGCGAGAGCCGCCGTTTTTTTCTTCGTCCCGTCGACTCCGACCGCGCAATCTAACAGGAAAACGACGAGGGCGTAGCAAAGCCAAACGGCGATGGCCGCGCAGGCGATGCCGACCGTGGGCAACCGGGAGATCTCCGCCATGGCCGACGAGGATCGCGAAAATTCCGAGAGCCTCCACGCCAGGAAAAGGAAGGCGATCGGCTCGACGTAAAGGAGACGATACCAACCTCGGCGAAAGGCGAGAAAGCTCAGGGCGCATTCAAAGGCACCGATTGCCAATGAGCGCGCGGCTTCCGGCGAAAACCCGTCGATCGCGAACGTCGCGATCGCGAGAAGGAAGGTCGCCCACGCGGCCCCGGGTAAACCCGCGACGCGCGGCAAACGGTCGCCGAAAACGCCGAGCGAGCAGGCAAAAGGGACGAGGGCGAAGCCAAGCCACAGCGAGCTCGAGTCAAACGCCAGCACGACGCCCGGGTGAAACGCGGGAAGGAGCGAAAAAACGAGCAATAAAACGATGCGCGCCCAAAACGCCGCAACTCTCATAAGCGCACCCCGCAGGAAAAAACTCTCGCCCCCGCGACGCCCGAGCTTCCCGTTCGTGGGACTCGGTCCCCGAGCGAGGCGCCAAAGCGGAACGGGACGCCCATCGCGGGAATCGCGAGAAAAAGGGGAATTGAGGGAAAAAACCGGGGCCCGGGGGAAAAAATCGGTAATCGATGCCTCGCGCCGGCGCCCCCGAAGCGGGAAAGAACGCAACCGCCGGAAAGAGAGGGCCGAGCGGCGAGCAATCCGGTAAAATCGACGTCAGACTCGGCGCCGACGAACCAGCCAAAATCGAGGTCTTCGTCCGATAAATCCAAATCCGCGCCGGGTACGCGAAAGTTCGCGACCGCGATCGCCGAAAGCGCCTCGGCGAAACTTTGCGTCGGCTCGACGACGACTTCTCGCTCCCCGACGCGAACGAGGAAACCCACGTCCGCGCACGCGACGCGAACGTCCCGCAGGAAGGAGGCCGCGAGCGCGCGAACGTGATCGAATTGAATAAGGGCGCGCGATCGGGCGAGAGTATCCCCGCATAACGCGGGAGGAACGACGATGAGCCGGACGTAGCGGTCGTCTTTAGGCGATTGGGGAGGAACGCGCGTCAAAAGAGAGCCGGTGCGGGCGAGCGCCTTCCAATCGACGTCGCGCGCGAGGTCTCCCGGCGCGTATTCCCGAACGAATATTCGCTCGGAGTCGGATTGCTTGCGGGCGAATTCGCGCGAGGCGTTCGATACCGCCGAGGAATGTACGACCGTCCGCGCCTCGCTCGCCCGAGGCAAAACCGGAACCGTCAGCGAGCGCGGGAGCGAAAGGGGCTTTCGCGCGAGACCGAGGGCGTCGCGCGCGAAAACGCGACAGCGCATGCGCAATTCCCCGCTCGCGGGAATATCGAGGGGCACGTCGACCGAGCCGTCGCGCGCGGGGCGAATATCGAAAAAAAGGCGATAGAGACGGACTTCGCCGCACGATAGGGAGCCAGTGACTCGCGCGTGCAGGCGAACGAACGGAACGCGCGTTCCGTTCCCGTCAAGGCTCACGGCTAAGGCTCGGGCGTTTTCCCCCGAGCCGAGCGTCTCGCCGAGCCCCCAGGAAAGGCGTTCCGCGCTCGACGAGGAAACCGCGCGCGTCAGGACCGCCGAAACGGCGACGACCGCCAAGACGAAGGCCGCGATCGCTTGACCCGCCCGATTATCCACGGCGGCGGCCCAGGACCACAGCGTCGAGGCGAATGCGGCGTTAATGGTCCCGAACGCGGAAAGCGGCCAGTATCTATCGAAAAAGTCGCGAATCCGGCGAATCACGCTCGCCTCAAAATTTTCCTGATCGACGGGTCCGAGTCCAATTTCCCGACGATTGACTCGATGACGTCGCCCGCGCGAACGGTAGCGTCGCGCGTCTCAACGCGGTGCGCGAGCGCGATGCCTGATATTTCCTTCACGGTGTCGACGGTCGCGTAGTCCAGGCCCCTCGTCACGGCCAGGGCGCGCGCGAGCCGCGAAAGCTTGATGCCGCTGCGGGGACTCGCTCCCGTCGAGAGTTCGGGATGCTCGCGGGTGGCGCGGACGAGGGCGACGATATACGCCACGACGTCGGGGTGCAACTCCATCGCATCGACCGCCGCCATCCACGACTGCAGGTCTTTCGGCTCGACGACGGGCCCGAACCCGTCCCAACCGGACGACGACCCGTGCTGTCGGACTATCGAGCACTCCGAATCGAAATCGGGAAAGCCGAGCGAAAGCTGGATCATAAACCGATCGAGTTGCGGAAGCGGCAAAGGAAACAAGTGCGCGCCCTTCAGGTTCATCGTCGCGATGATGAAAAAATTGTCGGGAAGGGGATACGTCGATCCCTCGACCGTGACCGTTTTTTCCTCCATGGCCTGAAAAAAGCTCCCCTGCGTTTTTGGGGGAAGGAGATTTATCTCGTCGCAAAGAAGAAACCGAGAGAAAATGGGGCCGGGGCGAAAGCTCATCTCGTTATTCGCTCCGTCAAGGCGGGAATACCCGAGAATATCCTGGGGCAAAAGATCAACCGTGCACTGAACGCGGTTGTACGGCTCGATTTTGGCGTTTCCTCGCGAACCTTGGGAAAGAGATCTCTTTTCCGGCCAGCGGATGGATTGGGCCAAGGCGCGGGCAAGGGAAGTTTTTCCCACGCCGTGACTATCCGCCAGCATCGCATGACCGCCGGCCAGGAGGGCGGCGACGAGATACTCCAGCTTCACCCGATCGATATATATTACTTTTTGGACGTTTTCGATCAAATCTTCGATTGTGGAACTCATAAAAAGAGTATAGCACGAAAAGGATTCGCGTTACTTCTGTGCTATACTCGTACTATATGTCGGTCAAAAGGGCGACCCGATTTCTCAATAGGGTCATGGTTTTCATCATCTTGGCGGCTACGGCCGTGGCGGTTCTCGCGGCGATCGAATATCTTTTTCACCCGTTCACGCCGCTGCTTGAGGATTTTTCCCGTTGGCTATCCCAAACGGAGCGAACCCTTCAGGGCGACGCCCTGCTCGGCGTCTCTTTCGGCATGATCGCGCTAACCGTCGGCGTATGCGCCTTCCCCCTGCTCATGCCCAAAGTAAATAAGCGGCAATACCGAACGAACACGATTCGCGGCGTCATCGCCTCGATCGTTTTCTTCTTTTCGCAGGCGCTCTACGACTGGGCGGAAAATTTCGGGAGATTGAGGCTGATCGGCGCGATGGTCGTCGCGATCATCGTAACGATGATTATCATAGAATTCCTGTCGCTGCTGACCCGGGTCGACGAGGAAGTCTCGCTCCGAACGGATTTAATTTCCGCGGCCGCATCGGGACTCGCTTCGGGAATCGTGCTAAAGTTGCTCGCGGTGACGATTCATCTCGGGTAAAAACCGCGTAACCAGACGTCTCATGAGGCGTTGTCCACTATAGCAAGGAGAAAAACATGAGAGTAAAACTTTTAGCGCTCGCCGCATTGGCGCTCATCGGCGCCGCGTTTATTTCGTGCGCGAGCAGTCCGGCGAAGACGACGACGGAGCCGAGCGCATCCGCCGTGACGGCGCCCGTCGCCGACAAGTCCGCGGCCGAGGCCGCGCGAGCGAAAGCGCTCGAGATTAAGGCCGACAAAGCGGCCGCGCAGGCTTTCGCTGCCGGAGAGACCGCGCTCGCCGCGGCGGATTACCCGACCGCGGTAACCGCGTATCAGAAAGCGTACGACGAGGCCTTCGCGAAAAAAGAGGCGGCGCTTAAGGCCCTGAAAACCGCGGGGGACGAGCGCGACGCGGCCGACGCGGCCATTTCGAAAGCTAACGCCGAGCAGGCGGGGGAGAACTAATATGTCGAAAAAATTTTTCTTCGCCCTCGCGGCGGCGATAGTCGTCGCCGCCGCCGCTGGCGCGCAAAACCTCTCCGATAACCAATACAGAAAATCCGGTCAAGAATACGAAAAACAGGCGAACGCCGCGATGGACGCGGGCGACTACGCGAAGGCGGCCGAGCTCGCCGACCTCGCGGCAATCGAGTACCGCAAGAGCAAGGAATACGCCGAGACGCAGATGCTTAAATTCCGCGCCGCGAACGCGATCTCCATCGCCCAGCAAAACATCACCGACCGGAAAAACGTCGCGTCCGTCCGCAAGCACTTCGCCAAGGAGCTCGCGAGCGCCGACGCGCTTTTAGCGGAAGCGAAGGCGCTTTACGCCGCCGAAAACTGGGTCGATAGCCGCGCGAAGGCCATCGAGGCGAATGACGCCCTCAAGGACATAAAATGGGAAGTTTCGGGCTCCAACGCCGCGACCTCCCCGGGAACGAGGGCCCTTCCCCGCTTTTACACGGTAGTCAGCAGGCCGAAGAACACCGACTGCTTCTGGAATATCGCCAAGATGCCGCAAGTCTACGATAATCCGCACAAGTGGCAAGAGTTATGGAAGGCGAACGCGAATAAACTGCGCGACCCGGAAAATCCCAATTTAATTTTCCCCGGCATGGTTCTCGAGATTCCCTCAATCGCCGGCGAGACCCGCGAAGGAACCTACGACCCTTCTCTAACGTATCCCACCTTCGGTAAATAACCGACACGACTCGTTTCGGGGATGCTCTGCGGTTCGCGCATCCCCGGAATGAGTTTTTTTTCCGAATGCCTTATACTTCCTTATATGCCGCTCAACAAGAAATCACGTTCATTGCAAATCCTAATGGTCGCCGTCATCGGCGCCCTCATAGTATTCACCTGGACGAGCGCGTTGCGAGACGTTTATCGTTGGGGCAACGCTTATAAAGAAGCGAACGAGGCTATTACGGCGAACGAGCGGGTCGACGCGATCCTTCAAGCGGGAATTAATCTCGCGTTCGAGCGCGGCAGGACGAACGTTATGCTCAACGCGCCTACCCCCGCGGAAACGGCGGATCTCGCCTTTATCGCGGATAAACGAACCGCTGTCGCCGAAACCCTCGAGCCGATTCTCTCCAACCCCTCGATGCAAGCAATCCCAATCGCGCGAACCATCAAAAAGGAATATGAGGATTTGCGTTCCCTGCGGACAGAAGCCGATAGCGCCTTCAAAATCCCCAAGGCCGACCGGTCGCCCGACTTCGAAACCCGATGGTTCCTTTCGCTGTCGAACCTCGTCGACGATCTTGGGACGCTTGCATCGACGGTTTCGCTCGAAAACCGCGCGTTCACGACGTCTTTCCGGACTTACAGCCGAATGAAAGTCATCGCGTACCGACTGCGGGAGACGGTCGGAATATCGTCGTCGAAAATCGCGGCGAGCGTTTCCTCGGGAGAGGGCATGGATTCGGAGGACATCGAGGGCATCGCGTTTCTACGCGGGCAGAGCGACGCGATTTGGCGATCTCTGCGTCAAGAGGCGCTCATTTCCGGCAACCTCGCGATCGGCGCGTCCATTTCCAAGGTAGAACGGGAGCTCTTCCTCACGCTTCGGCCCCTGCAGGATTCCATCCTCTCGTCCTACCGTCTCGGGGAACGTCCGAAACTGACGACGAAAGCCGTCACGACGGTTTCCATACCCGCCCTCAATTCGATCACGTATCTCATCTCCATCCTCACGGAAGAGACGCAAAAAGACACGCTGGGGCACCTCTCCGGCATGAAGTCGTCGCTCGCCGCCTCGGTAGCGATGGCCATTCTCTCGCTCGCGCTCGGCATATACGCGTTGCAGCTGCTCGTCAACCGAGTTCTCCTTCCAATCGAGAAAATCGGGGATCAGCTTGAGCGCCTCGCAAGCGGGGATTACGCCACGGAGATACGGTATTCGAGGAAAGTGGACGAGATGACGCGCGGCTACGTCGCCATAGCGGCGTTCCGGGACAGCCTCGTCAAGCACCATGAGCTCGAGGAAAGGCTCATTAAGCTCAGCAACAGCGACGGGCTAACCGGTCTCGCGAATCGGCGTTTCATGGACGAGGCGTTGGACGCAGAGTGGAACCGCGCGGCGCGAACGGGCCAACCGCTCGCGATGGCGATGATCGACGCGGACCTTTTTAAAAGCTACAACGACCTCTATGGGCATCTTGTCGGGGACGACTGCCTCAGGACAATCGCGGGAATATTGAACGCGCGCGCCCAAAGGGCCGGCGACGTCGTCGCTCGGTACGGAGGGGAAGAGTTCGCGGCGATATTGCCAAACCTTTCGGTCGAGCGGGCGCACGAGTGGATGAGCGTCGTACGCGCCGAAATCGAGGCAAGAAAAATCGCGCATTCCGGCTCCCCGTTCGGGGTCGTCACGGTGAGCGCGGGCGTCGCGGCCCTCGTTCCCTCCCCGGGAAGCTCCGTCCTCGAGCTGGTGCGGCTCGCGGACGAAGCCCTCTACCGCGCGAAGGCGGAGGGAAGAAACAAGGTTATTTCGCGAGAAGCCGATTGAGTCGCTTTACGAAATCCGCGGGATCCTTGAGTTCGCTGCCCTCGACGAGCAGGGCCTGATCCAAAAGGATGCCAGAAACGTCGGCGACGAAGGATTCATCGTCGCTCGCCTGGACTTTCTTCACCAAGGCGTGATCGGCGTTAATCTCGAGGATCGGCTTTACCTCCGCGAGGCCGGATTGCCCCATCGCCTTCATCATGCGCTCCATCTGGAGGGACGGGTCGTTTTCGTCGACGACGATGCACGACGGGGAATCCGCGAGCCGTTTCGACAGGCGAACGTCTTTCACGCGATCGCCGAGGGCGGCCTTGATTTTCTCGATGGCGGGCTTGAGCTCTTTTTCCTTTTCCTCGGCGGATTTCTTCTCGTCCTCGGTCGCGAGCTCGTCGTCGCTTCCCGCCCGGTTAGCGGCCTTCAGCTCCCAGTCCTTGTACTTGCCGATGCTGGGGATCACGATGTCGTCGATCTCGTCGTCCATGATCAGGACTTCAAGACCCTTCGCGCGGTACGCCTCAAGGTGCGGGCTCTGGCGGAGCGTTTTCTCGTCGCCGCCGGTGATGTAGTAAATAGCCTTTTGCTCGGGTTTCATGCGCGCCGCGTATTCGGCGAAACTTGCCCATTTGGAAGCGGGCTTTTCGTTCCCGTCGGCGTCTTTCCCCGCGGGTGCCTCGTAGGTCGTCTTAAACCGCACGAGCTCGGAAAGTTCCTCGCGATGGGCGTATTCGCCATAGAGGCCTTCCTTCAGCGGGCGATTGAATTCCCCGATAAAGGTCGCGTATTTTTCGGGATCGCTTTCGGCGACGCGCTTAAACTCGGAAAGGAGCTTCTTGACCGACGCCGAGCGGATGCTCGAAAGGATTTTGTTCTGCTGAAGGATCTCGCGGCTCACGTTGAGCGGAAGGTCCTCGCTGTCGATGACGCCGCGCACGAAGCGAAGCCAGGTCGGCAGGAGCTCCTTGTCGTCGTCGGTGATGAAAACGCGCTTCACGAAGAGCTTAACGCCGGGCTTATAGTCTGCGTGGAACAGGTCGAACGGAGCCTTCGCCGGGACGTAAAAGAGCGTCGTGTATTCCTGCGTGCCCTCGGCCTTGGTATGAACGTAGAACAGCGGGTCCTCGCTGTCGTGCGAAAGGGATTTGTAAAAGCCCGTATAGTCCTCGTCCTTAAGGTCTGACTTCGATTTCTGCCAAATCGCGGACGCGTCGTTAATCTGCTCCGCGGTCGGCGCCTCGGACTTCACGCCGCCCTTGTCGTCGTATTCTTTTTTCACGTAATGCAGGTAAATCGGGAACGCGATATGGTCGGAATAGCGCTTGACGATATCCTCTATTTTCCAGCGCGACGTGAACTCGGCGTCGTCGTCGTTCAAATACATCACGACCGCCGTGCCGTGGCTGCCCTCGGGAACGCCGTCAAGGAGCGGGAACGCGGTATCGTCGACCTCGGCGAGATCGTACTCGCCCTTCCCGTCCGAAACCCATTTCCAGGCCTTGGAGCCGCCCGCCTTCTTCGTGACGACCTCGATTTTCGAGGCGACCATGAACGCGGAATAAAAACCGACGCCGAACTGGCCGATGAGGTTTGAGTCTTTTTTGGCGTCCGCGGCGAGCTGCTCGATAAAGGCCTTGGTGCCGGACCGCGCGATGGTTCCGAGATTCGCGATAACGTCCTTGTCGTCCATGCCGATACCGGTGTCGCGCACGGTGATCGTCTTAGCGGCCTCGTCGAAGGAGATATCGACGCGCGGGTCGAATTTCACCGACTTGAAGGACTCGTCGGAAACGTTGAGGTACTTGAGTTTGTCGAGCGCGTCGGACGCGTTCGACACGATTTCTCGAAGGAAGATCTCCTTGTTGGAGTACATGGAATGAATGATGAGGGTTAACAGCTGATTGACTTCGGTCTGAAATTGATAAGTCGCCATTTTGAGGGATTCTCCTGAAACGTGATGATTTCTTGTCATAAAATGTATCGCTAAAAAAGACCGGTCGGCAAGTTTTTTGTGATAAACTAGTCCCATGGTACGTCGCTTCGTTCGCGATCTCGCCGATCGCGCGCCCGCCATCGCGCTGATCGCCAGTTTCCTCCTTTTAACCGCCTGCGGCACCGCGCCGCGCGGCGTCGCCGCGGCCTCGTACGGCAAGGAATCGGGAAATTCCCTCGAGCGGGCGATTCCCGAGGTCTCGCTCGACCCCGAGGGTTCGGCCGCCGAGACGATCGAGTCGCTCGAAAAGCGCGGTTACGCGTGCAAAGCGGATAGTAGCCCGCAAATAGTCCAACGAACGGACGAGCAATACGTCTCGGCCTGGGCGGTCGAGGCTTCGCCGCCAAACGGAGAGCGATACGCTTTTAAGCTGACTTTTTCCGTCGCTGGCCTTTGGTCGTACGAAAAACGGGGCGCGATCGAGAAAATCGAAAAAATTTCCACTGGGGAAAAATCCGCGACGGCGAAAGCCGTGCCTTCCTTGCGGGCTCCAAACGGCTCGATAGACGACCGTTCTCGCGCCCTTGACCTCGCCATCGCGCTCTCGCGCCAAAATTCGACGGGTTATGACCGAATCATGCCCATCGAGGACGGAAAGCGAAACCCAAACCCGAAAACGTGGAAAGACCTGCTGCAATCCTCATGGGCAATCGACTCAAGGGAAAAATACTTCGCGTCGTTCGACGACCTCGTGGCGAACGGCCACACGAAAGCCTATCGCGACGCGATGCGCATCCTGGACGAGAACCCCCATTTTTCCCCGGCGCAAATAACCCTGTATACCAATAATTCGGATTATTACTGCGACCGCCTTTTTTACGTTCGCGCCACGAGGGAATGGCTTGGGGAGCGGAGTCTTCGGGCATGGGATCTCGGGAGGCTCATTTCCGTGACGCGATGGGCGTACGCCGCCGGGTACATAACCGAGGACGAGGCGTGGCAGCGCATCCTGCCCATCGCCCAGAGCATTTACGAGACGTACGCTTCCCGCGAGGATTTTCTCGTATCATACGCGGGAGGAAGGGGTTTTTTCGGCGCCGACGATGCCCCTCGCTACGTCCAGGCGATGGTAAAAATTTATTCCGAGGAAATGGGAAAACCTTCGTCCCGCCAGCATCTCCCCTGGGACGCGGAAGGCGCGGACAGGGGGAGGGTCGTTTCCCGCGCGGCCCAATTGAGCGATTTGGCGATTCGTCGCGACGCCGAGTGGGACGCGAGCGACGAGTTATTTAAAAGGATAAACCGCGAAATCGCGCGAATTTCCGACGCGGAGAAATCGAAAGATTACGGAGACGAGATCGAGGCAGTCGAGGAAATCAAGACGATCCTCGTACCGCTGAAAGCGGGTGAATTTTTTCCCCCGCTGTATTACCAAGCCCGATACGCCGAAGGCATGGCCTATCTCCAACTCGGGCGAAAAGACGCCGCGCTCGTCGCGTTTCGCGAAATAGCGCGGGCCTATCCCAAAGACGAAAACGTAAGGAACCTTATTCAGCAATGCGTATCAGGTTTACCCGAGGCGTAAGAGCCGCGACGGAGCGAACGCCGCTTCGCGCGATCGCCCTCTCGTGCGCTTTCGCGCTCTGCGGAGCGAGTCATTTGGCGGGAGAGGAACCGTTCCGAGAAAGCGAATTCGCGGCGAAAACGGCGACGGCGTCCCCCATCACCCCCGACGTTACCGTTTCCGCCGGCGCGCTCATGGGAGAAGCCCGCGAGTTCGTGTTCGAGAACGATTCAAGAATCAGCGAACTGACCTGGCCGATCGGTCCGACGCCCGCCGTGAATCTCGACGCGGGTGTAACGCTCTTCAAGCGCGTGCGACTCGGGGCAAGGGCGTGTTTCGGCGTTCCCGGGGATTTCGGAACGGTCACGGATTCGGATTACTTGAACGAACCGACGAGTTCGGCGAAAACCCATTATTCCGAGCACGACGGGCGGCTCGACTACGCGGTACACCTTGAATGCGCGGCGTCTTTTAATTTTACGGTTCCGCTCGATTACGCGAAAAAGGGCGACGCGCTAACCCTCGTTCCCTCTTTGGGTTTTCAGTACAAGAGATATAAATGGACAGCGTCCGACGGATGGGCCCAGTATCCCCCGGAAAGCTCGGCGCCCTATACCGAGTGGAGCGAATCTGGGGCAAAGACGTATTTTTCCGGCTCGGTCATGACGTACGAGCAAATATACCTGATCCCCTTTGCGGGCATCGGGACGACGATTCCGATATCCGACCGGTTTAGCTTTCTCGCGACCCTCAAAGCGAGCCCGTACCTCTGGTGCAACGCGAAAGACGAACACCTGCTGCGCGACTTAACGTTTTACGACTACACGCGGGGAGGTTGGTTTTTTGAGTCGGAAATTTCGGGTCGATGCGCTATCACGCGAATTTCGGCGGCTGTCGCGACGGTGACCTATACGACGACCGGCGTCCAACGCGGAGACACCTACCAGTACGCGGGATCGTCCACGTCGGCTTCCGTTTATCGCGAATCGGACGGGGAGGGAGGGGGAACGTCCCTCGAATCCCTCGCCGTTCGCCTCGGCCTCGAATTCAAGGCAAACTGATTTTGACGAGACCGTGACGGCGAAGATGGCGAAAAATTTTCGCCGGAAGGCGGGAGAGCGCCGCCGTGTCCGCAAGAACAGGACCGTCCGCTCGCCGCAGGGCGGCGACGATTTTTTTCGCGATGGGGGCGTCGACGGGCATCCTGATTTCATCGCCGAGATAGAACCACAGGAGGGATGTACCGCCGGCCTCGCGTACCGGAAGCGGTTCGCTTCCCGCCCAATAATACGAGGCCCCGGAATCGCAGGGCGCGTCGCGCGCGCCGTCGCGAAAGGCCTCGTACGCCGCCACGCAGGAATCCACGACATTCGGCGCGATACTCGGATCGGGAAGGGGAAACGCGAACCACGAGCGAATCGGCAAATCGAGCCCCTCCCCGGCCATCCAGGCAGCCAAGGCGGAATCGAGCCCCGCGGTATATTTTTCCGCGGCCCGCTCGCCCTCGAAGCGAAGGTCGTTGTTCGCGAAATCGCCCTCCTCGTCGATGGGACGCAAGCCCCCGCAGGCCGATTCGCGATGCATTCCGCCCTGCCACTCGCGATACACTCGCGAGTGCCGCGTGAGCACGAACTTATGCCAAAAAGCCGAGTCGACTAAACCGGCGGCGAAAAGCTGTCGCATCGTTTCGGCCGCGTCGACGACTCCCTGCGCGTCCTCGTTCCAATACCCGTAAATGAGGTACGCGTGGACTAAAATACCCGCTTCCTTAAAGGCCGCGCAGACGGAAACGAGACTGGCGAGATCGATGCCCTTGTCCACGGACGCGAAGCCCTCGGGCGAGGCGATCTCGATGCCGCCGGAAACCGCGACGAGGCCCCCCGAGGAAAGGAAGTCCGCGAGGTCTCGGGTAAAGGCCTTCTCGAATCGGATGTTGCCCCAAAAGGGAACCACGCCGCCCTCGGACGAGGCGCGCCGGGAAGCCCAGAGGTTTTCATGCGCGAAATCGCGCAACGCGCGGGGAGGCGCGGCCTCGTCGACGAGGTGAAAGCCCCGGACGTTCTTTCGCAAAGCCTGTTCGCGCAGGCCGGCGTACAAAGACGGAACCCGAACAGGGACGTATGATCGAACGTAATCGAGGCCGACGTCGCAAAAAGAACACCGGTGCCAATAGCAGCCATGGGCGAGATAGGCCTTTAACCACGTCCCGTCCGACCAGAGCCGATGCATCGGGTTCGGATCGTCGGCGAGGCGGGGATAACGGGAAAAATCGATATCGCCGTAATCGGGAACGAGTCGCTCGGTTACCTCCCGCTCAAAGGAGGCCATATCGGGCGAGCAGAGCAGCCTGCGCTGAACCTCCGGTCGCCGGCCAGACGACGACGAAAAAGACGAGAGTAACTCGGCTAAGCACCCATACCCGCGATCGAAGCTCAAGGCGTCAACGTAGGAAAACAGGCGCTCGTTGACGGCACCGCGCAGTTCCGTGCTGACATAACCGCCGCCCATGAGGACGACCGCGCGGTCTCCCCAGCGGGACTTGATCGACCGCCCGACGGCGAGCGAGTTCACGAGGCAACCGGGAAAGGGAACCGACAGGCAAAAGAGAATGTTTCCATCGGAGGGTATTTCTTCGGAGATACCGTCCCAGAGCCTCTCGAACAAGGGCTCGACGAAATGCTCGACGAGGGGCCGACCGAGACCGGATTCCACCTCGGCGAAATTCCTTTTTCCCATCGCGAGCGATTCCGCGTAGCGAACGAGGGAAAATTCCCCGTCGAAGGCGACGGTCACGAAATCGGCGATATCCTCGAGGGCAAGGGTCGCGAGCATGCGCGCGTCGTCGGCGCTCGGCTCTCCGCCGAGCTCGGCGAGAAAGGCGTCCATGCGGGCGCCGCGCGGCACGGACGGGGAGCGAACGAAGGCGTGGCTCAACTCCCGATCGCCCGTGCGCAAAATCGAGACGATTCCGTCGATCCAGGAAACCCAATCGCGTTCCCGCGACACGTAGCGGCGAAGCTGGAACGCGCTCTCGGCATCTCCGTTTCGCTCGTTCCGATCGGCGAGAGAAAGCGCTTCCAACCGCGAGAGCGAGAAAATTTTTTCCATTCCAGCGCGCGAAAAAAGCGAAAGGAAGAGTTCGTTGCTCCCGTCGATCCAGCGCACGAACGAGGGCCGACCGGCGGGCGCGAAGTCGCGAAAAAAGGCGGAAAGGTACGCGCCGGAGGGATAGGGGCCGTTAAGCTGCACGAGCGGAGGTTGCACGATCACGACGGAATTTAACATCCCTCCAAAATATCACTTAATTGTTTATTTTTCCATTCGTGGTGTATAATCGGCCTATGATAGAAATGGTCGGAGCCCGCGTCCGAGAAAAGTTCGAGAACGCGGCGTATTCCTTCGGTTTTTTTGGGCGAACCCTTCGGGGCGTGGGGCCGTTCGTCTACCGGGGCCAGGCGTCCTGGAAAATTCTGACCATGCAAATCCTTTTTACCTTCGTCGAGGCGCTCAGCATTTCGTCCCTGCTCGCCATGGGCATCGGCGCCGCGGTCATGGTGCTCGGCTTCCCGTTTCTCTCGAGTTTCGCGCAATCCAAGATGATCTATCCCCTGATAATCGCGATCATCACGCGAGAGCTGGGCCCCCTCCTCACCGCGTTCATCATCATCGCGCGCTCGACGACAGCCATCGCGACCGAAATCGCGAGCATGGTCATCTCGCACGAGATCGAGGCGTATATATCGGTCGGGGTCGACCCCATCGAGCATATCGCCGTGCCCCGCTTTCTCGGCGTCACGATTTCCCTGTTTCTCCTGAACGTGTACTTTTCCATCTTCGGGCTCGCCGGTTCGTTTTTTTTCGTGCAAATCCTCAAGCCGATGTCCGCGGCGAATTATTTCGACAACATCCTGCAGGCGCTCACGGTCAACGACATCCTCGTGTCGCTGTTCAAGAGCGTCGTCTTTGGCATGATTCTCGCGACGGTCGCGGCCGTCCAGGGATTCTCGGTCGAGCGCGCCAGCACGGAAATTCCCCAAGCGGGACTCAAGGCGGTCGGCAACGCGTTCGCGGCGTGTATCGTGGCCGACATCGCGATCTCGGCGCTGTATTACCTAACGATGTGAGGCGACGATGGATACCCCGATAATAGAACTGAGAAAAGCGGCCTTCGCGGCCCAAAACACGCAAATCGTCTATCCCATTTCATACGCCTTCGAGGAAAAAAAGGCGACCGCCCTCGTCGGCCCGTCGGGCTGCGGCAAAAGCACGGTTCTCAAGCTCGCCGCCGGGCTCATCGTCCCTACCGAGGGAGAGGCCTATTTCCGGGGAAACCCGATCTCGACGATGAACCGCGCGAGGAACCTCGCGTTCAGGAAGGAATCGGCCTTCGTATTTCAGGACTCCGCGCTGTGGGCGAACCAGACGCTCAGGCAAATCCTCGAGCTGCCCCTGCGCATCCATTACCCGAAAATCACCCACGCGGAAATAGCGGACGCCATCAAGTCCGCGCTCGCCGAGTGCGGCTACCACAAAAGCCTCGACGTCAGGCCGTCGCAGCTTTCCATGGGCGAGCAAAAGCTCATCGCGTTCGCCCGCGCGACGCTCTGCGCCCCGGCCCTTTTTTTCCTGGACGAATGGACGGAATCCCTCGACGACTCGGCGGCGAGACGGCTCGTCTCCGTGGTCAAGAGGCGCAAGGAGTCGGGCGCGACGATCATTTTCGTAAGCCATAGTTTCCGCGTCATCAAAGAGGTCGCGGACACGATTTGCATGTTCAACGACGGCAGGCTCGCGTTTACCGTCACGGCGGAGGAATTCGCCGCGAACGATAGCCTCGCGAAGGTCATAGAAAAAGGAATCGCAACATGAAATTTAAAATCCGTTATGCCGACCGGATCGTCGGCGCGTTCACGATCGTCGCCATCGTCGTTCTCGTTGGAGTGATAATTCTCTTAGGGAGCAAGCAGCGGTGGTTCTCCAAGGATTATACCTTCACGAGCACCTTCGAGACCGCTACCGGCATGAGCGTCGGCATGCCGCTGCAGTACAAGGGCTTCACGATCGGGAAAATCACGAAAATCACGCTCACGGCGGAAGATCTCGTCGACGTCGAATTTTGCGTGTTCGACACGTACTACGACCGCGTCAGGGAAGGCTCCATCCTTGAGCTCCTCATCAGCCCCATCGGCCTCGGCAACACCCTGCTTTTCCATCCCGGCAACGGAACGGCCCTCCTTTCCGAGGGGAGCTTTATCCCGAGAAGCACGAGCCCCGAGGGCATCGCGTTCATAGAGCAGGGACTCGTGACGCCGGCGAAAAAGGACGACACCATCACGAATCTTATCGCGCAGGTTCAACCGCTGCTGATGAACGTCAACGAGACGCTCACCCAGGTTAACGGCGCGGTTAAGGGGTCCGGGAAAGGCCCGCTCGCAGACACCATGAGGGGCGTCGCCACGACGATGGGCAACGTCGCCGATATCACCACGAAAGTGAACGGCTCGAAGGACGAGATGATCGACGGCGTGAACAACGCGATCAAGGACGTCGAGGCGATAACCGCGAACTTCGAGGAACTCAGCTCCCAACTCAAGGACCCGAACGGCCTCGTGCCGAAGCTTATCGACCCGGACGGAACCATGTTCGCGAGCCTCGAGCGGTCGCTCATCGCCGTCGAGGGCACGCTCACGAACGTCGAGGACTCTTCCTCGATCATCAAGAGCCAAGTCCCGCAAATCGCCCGGCTCATCGAGGATCTCCGCATCGCCCTCGTGAAGGGACAGGACGTCCTCGAGGCGCTGCGCAATAACCCGATACTCAAAAACGGCGTGCAGGACAAGGTCGAAAGCGACTCGTCGGGAACGAATTCGCGGAATATCGAGTTTTAGCGCAAGGAGACGAAAATGAACCCAACGAATAAATCAATCGCGATTTTCACTCCCCTTGCGATGGCCGCGCTTATTGCGCTCGGATCGTGTTCCTCCGCGCCGAAGCGGCCGCCGGAGGTTTTCACGAACCGCAACGCCGCGATCGGCCAAATGGAATTGGGAAACGAGGCGGTCAGCAAAGGCGACTTCGCGAACGCGGATCTTTTCTTCGCCGAGGCCTGGCGGCTCGCGACCAGCACCGACGATCCCGAAACGAGAATTCGGGTCATGCTCTCCCAGGCGAACGGGCGTTTTAACGAGGGCGACCGCGCAACCGCGGACGATCTTTGGGCGCGGGCGCAAACCGAGGCGGAAAGCGCGGGCCTCAAGGAACTCATCAGCACCGCGAAAATTTACCGGGCGAGAGGAATGCTCGCCGAAGGCTTGCCCAAAGACGAGGTAAGCGACGCCGAACGGCTCGCGCGCGCGCAGCAGGCGAAGGCTACCGTCTCGTCGGAAATGGGAAAGCTCAAGACGAACGACTTGGACCTCGCCTTCGCCTGGAAAGTGATCGGGCTCGCGGAAAAAGAGATGGCGAATTACGGAGGGGCGATTAACGCGTTCGAGAAGGCCGCGTCGATTCACGAGAAGGGTAGATACCTTGAGGACGCCGGATACGATTGGTATCTCATCGCGTCCGCGCGTTCAAAGGCCGGCGCCTACCCCCAGGCGAGGGAGGCGCTCGAGACCGCGCTTTCGTTCGACCGCCGCGCGGAAAACGCGAACGGGCTTGGCATGGATTGGCTTGCCCTCGGCATGATCGAGGAAAAGGCGGGAAACCGCGCGGCGGCGAAAACCGCCTACGAAAGGGCGCAGGGCATATTCGCCTCGGCCTACCTCACGAAAAGCGCGCAGGAGGCCGGACGCCGCGCGTCCGCCCTTAAGGACGAATGACCGGAGGCCCCGGACGCTAGTTCGTCTCGAGCGGCTTGCCCTCGACCATGAGGGCAATGCGCCGTAAGGCCTCTTTCAGCTTGCCGATTTCCGTCGCGTAGCAGCAGCGAATGAATCCCTCGCTTCCCTCACCGAATACGTTCCCCGGCACGACCGCGACTTTATACTCATTGATTAATTTCGTCGCGAATTCCTCGGACGAGAGCCCCGTTTTCCTGATGTCGGGAAACACGTAAAACGCGCCCTCGGGCTCGTTGAGTTCCAATCCCATCTCGCGAAACGCCTTTACCATGAGGTTGCGCCGCTGCTGATAGGACACGCGCATTTTCTCGACTTCGTCCGCCCCTTTGCGCAGGCCCTCGAGCGCCGCGTATTGACTCATGATCGGCGCGCAAATGGACGAGTATTGATGGAGCTTATGCACTTGGTTCATGAGCTCGTCGTTCGTCGCGACGAAGCCGATTCTCCAACCGGTCATCGCGAACGCTTTTGAAAATCCGTTCAGGATGATCGCGTAGTCCTTCATACCGGGAAACGAACCGATCGATACGTGCTCGTTGCCGTCGTAGCGAAGCTCGCAGTACACCTCGTCGGAAAGCACCCATATTTTGTGCTTTTTCACAACCTCGGCGATTTTCCGCAGCTCGTCCGCCGGTATCATGCGACCAGTCGGGTTGCTTGGGCTGCAGATCATCAGCGCCTTCGTCTTGGGCGTAATCGCCCGCTCGATCGCCTCGGCCGTCGGGATAAGCCCCGTCGGCACGGTGTCGATCCTGACGAGCTTCACGTCGCAGAGCGCCGCGAGGGGCTGATACGAGACGTAGCACGGCTCGGCGATGATGATCTCGTCGCCGGGGTTCAGGATCGAGCGCAATACCGCGTCCACCGCCTCGGACACGCCGATCGTGATTAAAATTTCCTTTTTGGGGTCGTACGAGAGGCGGTAGCGCTCAAGGTAGGACGCAATCGCGTCGCGAAGCTCCGCAAGGCCCCAGTTCGACGTGTACGACGTGTGTCCCTGCTCAAGGTGATAGTAGGCTTCCTCGCGCATAACCCACGGCGTGGGGAAATCGGGCTCGCCGACGCCGAGCGAAATGATATCGTCGCGCCCGATGATCAAATCGAAAAATTTGCGGATCCCCGACGGGGGCGTATTCATCATTTTTACGGAAAATCTATCCGGACGGGCGTTCATGTCGTATCCTTACGGCCTTAGGCGGTCACGCCTTCGCGGCGGTCTTTTTTCTG
>QKAR01000045.1 GCA_003246335.1 Spirochaetales bacterium
TAAAAAGCGCGTCTCCTTCCGTCTGTAGTTTATTCGCGAGAGCGAATATCGTCCCGAATAACATTTTCTGACCGGTCATATAGGTAATATATTACCTATATGACCGGTCGGTCAAGGGTATCTATGTATATCGAAAGGAAAAAAAGCTCTCTTTTCTACTTTTTTTGAGCGTAAGTATAAATAATCGCGCATGCACGGCTTTTTTCTCGGCTTGAAGCGCGAGTCTTCGCGAGAAAGTAGTTATGCAGTACGACCTCATCTTCGCGCCGGTCGAGTCATGGATTAATCCTTCCTATTTCAAAATTAAGAACGTGACACGACGATGTCGAACGTCAATAAAATGCTCAAGGATCACCCAGAAATGTCTGACATATATAGGAACGGCGAGGATCCGCACAAAAATGGGGGCATCGACGGTGCCGCCTGGGTCGCCGTCGATTCTCCCGATCGAATCTGTTTCGAAGAATCGAATGTTTTTCTCTCTCGTGATTTTTTAAAAATTACCGGCGTATTTGGCTAAGTTCCGTTGACAATAAATTTAGCTTTCTCTATGGTCAGACGCATGAACAATTCGAGTATCTCAAAAGGCGCGATCCTTCCCATTTTAGTGCGGCTGTCGGTTCCCGTGCTCGCGGGCCAACTTTTTAACTTACTGTATAGTTTGGTCGATACCTGGTTTATCGCGCGAATCGATCCCTCCGATCCTTGGTTGGTCGGCTCGACGGGTTTAGTGTTCCCCCTTTTTTTTATCTTCCTCGCGGCGAGTTTCGGAATCACCGGCGGAGTATCATCGCTCGTCGCGCGCGCCATCGGCGCGGGGCGCTCGTCTGAGCTTGACCGGACGGCCGAAAGCGGTATGTTCCTCGCGCTCGTCGCGAGCGCGATAATCCTCGTCGGCATGTACGCCTTCGCGACGCCCCTGCTCAAGCTTTTCGGCGGCGTCGGGAAAATTCTCGAGTATGGACGCCAGTACTTGGTATGGTTATTGCCGACCGTCCCGTTCATGCTGCTTTCCGCCGTATTTACCGGCATTTTGCAGGGCGAGGGGCGGACGAAGCATATGATGGCGGCGATGATGGTCGGGACCGTGGCGAACGTCGCGCTCGACCCGTTGCTTATTTTCGTCGCGGGGATGGGCGTCGCCGGAGCGGGGCTCGCGACGGCCATCGGGAACGCGGCGGGACTCGTCTATCTCATCGCGGTTTTCTCGCGGCCCGGCTCAAGCGTCGAGATTCATTGGAAACCCTCGAACGTATCCCTCCCGGTCGTCGGGGAAATTCTTCGCGTCGGTTTGCCGCAAAGCGTCCTCAATTTTCTCGCGTCGATCAGCTTCATTTTTTACAATCGGGTGATGACGGATATCGACCCGATAATACTGACGTCGTTTACCCTGTATTCACGGCTTGAGCAAATCGCGCTCATCCCGTGCTGGTCGATTTCGAGCGCCCTTTCGACGGTAGCGGGGCAGGCCGCGGGCGCCGGCGACCTCAGGCGCATGCGGGATTCGTCGAGGACGGCAACCGTCCTCACGGTTGCGGTCTGCGGCTCGCTCCTGCTCGGATACGTCCTTTCGAGCCAAGCGCTATTCCGCCTCTTTCAGACAGACGCGGGAGTTCTCGCCCGGGCCGCCGTGATTACTCCCTGGATGGCCGGTTCGACCCTTTTCGCCCTGCCGTTTTTCATGGTGACCACGCTGCTTTCGACGTCCGGTTTTTCCGGACGGAGTCTCGCGCTCACCGCCGTCAGGATATACGCGTTTAACGTTCCCGCGTGCGTGCTCGGCGGTTACGTGTTCGGGAAATCCATTGAATCCATCATGATAGTCATTTTCCTCTCGCAATTTCCCGCGCTCGCGCTCGCGAATTTCGCGCGAGCCCGTTTTTTTTCCGGGCTCGCGTCGGGGAAAATCGCCGTTCGCGTGGCCGCCCGCGCTCCTTCCGGGGAAACGGGTGCCGTATAGCGACAGCGCCGTCGGGCGCGTTCTTTCGCGCCGCGGCGACCCTGGCGATCAAAAACCGCCGAGAACCGAATCGATCAATCCGGGAAAACGTTCGTCGAGGTCATCTTTCCTGATCGTCAGGAATCGATGCGTTCCCTCGACGCGCACGCGGATGATCCCCGCCTCGCGGAGCACTTTGTAGTGATGGGAAACGGCGGATTTCGCCATGCCCCCGGAACACGTCGCGCAGGTCGATTCGCCGAGGGAGTCGATAGTCTTGAGTATTTCGAGTCGAATAGGGTCGCCTAGCGCGTTGAGCACGGTCGCAAGGTCTAGCTGGTCCACGCGCGGGCTGTGCGGTTCGCTCATGTTACGTCCTTCATTCCGTAAATAAACATTTTCAGAGGCATCAAATTAGTATTGAAATAAATTTTAGTCAATGTTATGGTTTAATAGTTCAATATAATTTGAACTATTAAACCGATATCGAGGGACGCCATCATGAACGAAGTAATTCAGGCGATTAAGTCTCGCAGGAGCGTTAGAAAATTCCGGCCGGACCAAATTTCCGAAGCGGAGCTAGCGGAGATAATTGAGGCCGGCTGCTATGCCCCGACGGCTTGCAATGAGCAACCCTGGCATTTTTCCATCGTCCAAGACGAGGAATTCCTGCGACGCATTAGCGAATTGGCTGCGGAAGGCATGAAAAAGTCGTCGGTTTCCTGGCAGCAAAATATGGGCGCGAACCCCGAATTTCGGGTGACGTACGGGGCGCCGACCCTCATCGTCGTTTCCGGCCGTTCCGACGCGACCGCGCCGCGCGCCGACTGCGCCGCGGCGACCCAAAACATGCTGCTCGCGGCGAAGAGTTTGGGGATAGGATCGGTATGGCTCGGCTTAGTTCGCTATCTTTTCGCGTCCGCGCCCGACGTAGCCCTGCTGGAACTACCCGTGGGCTATGAGCCGCTCTACGCGGCCGCTTTCGGCTATCCCTCGGAACAGAGTTTGGGAACCGGCCCTAAGCGGAATCTCGACTGCGTTTCGCGAATTGGCGGCGCCCCTTTGGCTGGCGCTCCCCGGTAATTTTTTATTTTCGGGAATCGCTTGGACGACCGGGGCGCGTACTGCTTCTCGCAGCCGATCGCCGTTCTGCGCGGCATCGGGAGAATCTTTCGGGCCGCCACTTCATTCTGCGACGAAATAAAAAAGCCCGAATCGCCTACGCGGTTCGGGCTTTTGGGTTTTCGCCCTCTTAGCGAAGGAATTTCTCGAATGTTGCCTTTCCGGCGTATCTCGCGGAAGTGCCAAGCTCGTCCTCGATGCGCATGAGCTGGTTGTACTTCGCGACTCGGTCGGTTCGGCTCATGGAACCGGTTTTAATCTGGCCGGTCTCAAGCGCGACTGAGAGGTCGGCGATGAAGGTATCCTCGGTCTCTCCTGAGCGGTGCGAGATGATCGCCGTGTAGCCGGCCTTTTGCGCCATGCGCACGGCGTCGATAGTCTCCGTGACCGAGCCGATTTGGTTCAGCTTAATCAGGATCGAGTTGCACGCCCCCTCGCGAATGCCGCGCGCGAGGCGCTCGGTATTCGTCACGAAAAAGTCGTCTCCGACGATCTGTACCCTGCTGCCGAGTTCCTCGGTGAGCCGGGTGTATCCTTCCCAATCGTTTTGGTCGAGCGGATCCTCGATCGAGATAATCGGGTACTTGTCGATCCATTTTTTGTAAATGTCGATCATCTCGTCGGCGGTGAAGAGCTTATCGGGATTCGACTTCCAGAACTTATAGCCTTTGCGGTCGCCCGCGTCGAAGAGCTCGCTCGCCGCGCAGTCGAGGGCGATCATGATGTCCTCGCCGGGTTTATACTTTGCCTTCTCGATCGCGCGCATGATGTATTCGAGCGCCTTTTCGTTATCGATGTTCGGCGCGAATCCGCCCTCGTCTCCGACCGAAGTCGCCTGGCCGTCGGCTTTCAGGATCGACTTCAGCGCGTGGAAAACCTCCGCCGTCATGCGCACGGCCTCCCGCATGGAATCCGCCCCGACGGGCATTATCATGAATTCCTGGAAGTCTATCTTGTTGTCGGAGTGCTGACCGCCGTTAATGATGTTCGCCATCGGGACGGGGAGCTGGAGCGTGTGCGCCCCGCCGAGATATTTATACAGCGGGATTCCGAGCGAATCGGCCGCGGCGCGCGCCACGGCCATGGACGCGCCGAGAATGGCGTTCGCCCCGAGCTTCGATTTATTCGCCGTGCCGTCCAAGGCGAGCATGATGTGGTCGACTTCCGCTTGGTCGTACGCGTCCGCGCCGTCAAGCTCCTCGGCGATCACGTCATTGACTTGATCGACCGCGTCGAGAACGCCTTTTCCGCCGTAGCGATTGGCGTCGCCGTCGCGCATTTCCAGCGCCTCGTGCTCGCCCGTGGAAGCGCCTGAAGGCACGGCCGCCCTGCCGTGTCCGCCGTCTTCGAGATATACCTCAACCTCGACGGTTGGGTTTCCTCGGGAATCGAGGATTTCCCGTCCATCGACAAATGCGATCGTGCTCATCGTTTTCCTCCCATAAAATGGTTTTCCGTTCGGCTTTATAATACGAATAAACCGTGGTAAAATCAAATTATATGGAATTTGACCTGACGCCGGAAATCACCGACGAGATTATTTTCGCGATGGAAGACCAAAACGGGCTTTTCCTCTACGACTCGGCGGAATGCCGGTGCGTCGACGGCGCTTCCGTCGGCGCGGGAAAGCCCGGCGAGGACGAAAACGCCGATCGGTTTTTCGCGATACCTCAGTGGGATTCCGTCAGCGGGTTTCGCATGATGGATCGCTTTGTCGCGCAGCTTCGCAATCCCCTCGTTCGCGAAGAGCTTCGTTCCGCGCTCACGTCGGGCCGCGGCGTCTTTCGGGCCTTTAAGAACGCCCTGAAAACCCACGCCGAAATCGAGCGGTTGTGGTTTCAGTTCAAGGAACGGGAGATGCGTCGGATCGTCCTCGAGTGGTATAACGGCCTGCGCGATTATTGGGGGCTTGAGCATGTCGGTCCCGAGCCCGAGGAAACCGCCGAGATCGTCGCGCAGGATTTTCATTTCCGCGAGCTTGCGGCCGACGACGACGAGATCGGCCTTTCCGCGCTGATGGATTCCATCGAGCTTGAGATCGCCGAGTCACAGCCGGTCGCGTTGGGCGACGCCATCTCGGAACTCTCGGAGCGGGTTGTCGGGGCCGATGGCGAAAACGAGTTTCGTCTCGCCGCGGAGAATATGGATGGCGAGCTCGTCGCCGTCGCGATTTCGACGCCGATCCCTGAGGGAAGCTTCCTTTCCGCGCAGATAACGGCGCTCGCCGTTTACCCGGAGTTTCGGGGATTGGGCATCGGGAAGGAGTTGCTCGCGCGCACGACCGAGTATTGGTCCCAGCGGGGCTATCGATGGCTCGTGTTCGCCGCGCCGACGATACCGTCGGCTTTTTTGCCAGCCTTGCGCCGCGCCGGCTTCGTCTCGCTGGGGCACGCGTCCGTTCTTGATTTATCAGTCGGAACTTGCCATTGAGCAAGTTCGAAATTTGTGGCATGATCGCTAATTAGGAGATATCATCGTGGCCGGAAAGCACAAAACAGAAGTAAACGAAGATCAATTGTTGGAATTCCTTCGCGACGCCGTCGGTAAGATAAAAACCGAGGAAGATCCGCTCGCTTTGAACCAATATCGCCAGATTTTTAAGAAGGCGGTGCCGTTTCATCTTCGGTCGTATTTTGCCGCGTACTTGCTCAAACAAATCGATTCTGGAAATAACATGCGCGTTCAGGGGCCATTGCGCCGTTCCGAACGGGGCGGCCGCGGCGGGCGCGACCAGTCAGAGCGCTTAGACCGTCCCGATCGACGGGAGGAAAAGCAGGCTCGGGCCGATACCCGCGCGAAGGAACCTCGCTCGGAAGAATCCAAGAGGATTCGCGGCGAGAACCGACCGGAACCTCGGCCCTCGTTGCCGGATGACGTATCGACGACTCTGTTTGTGAGCATCGGCCGGAACCGCCGCGTGTACCCGCGCGACTTGATCGGCCTCATTTTGCAGAACGCCGAAATCGACCGGGACCACATCGGGGATATTCGAGTCCTTGATAATTATTCGTTCGTCCAGGTCCTCTCCGAGGACGCGGAAAAAGTGATCGCGACGCTCAACGAATTCGAATATCGCGGGCGAAAACTCGCGGTTAGCTATTCCCGCAAACGCGAGGATGGGCCCGCTTCGGGAGAGCAATCGTCCCCGGTCTCCGACGAGGTGACGGATGAAGTCGCGTCGGAGGAAATCGAGGATTCTCTTTCGGAAGAAACCGATTCCGCCGAGAACGAGTTCGATTCAGAATACGACGAATCCGACGAGCTGGAAGGCGAGAAAAAGGACGGCGACGTTCAGTAATACGCCGAGAGTTTCCGTCGCGAAGCCGAAAGCCCTGCGCTTTCGGCTTTTTTTTTCGCCGCCGCGCGGCGCGATCGCCAATTGCGCGACGAGCGTGAGCAAAAGGCCGGGGGGGCAGTAGGGCAGGGCTTTCGCGAAAATCGCGACGAGCGCCGCGATCGACTCGAGATTCATGTCCGGCTCGCCGAGAGACGAGATAAAAATCATGAACTCGACGAAAGCCCCGACTCCGATCGCCGCGTATTTTACGGGATCGGGAATGGGGCGATGGGGAACGGTGCTTTGGGCGATCGCCTCGAGCCGCGCGACGAGATCCTCCTCGGATCGTTCTTCATGAAATAGGCAGATGCCTTTCGAGAAACGCCCCGGCTTGTCAAAGACGGCGATCGGGGCGCCGACTTTCACGATGGATACCGATTTCCACGAGATTGGCTCGAGGGACCCGCTCGCCTCCACCGCGTAGAGCCGCGTCTTCGCGGGATTAACGACAAAGTCGCCCGTCGCGTCGCCAACCGGTTTGGCGCTTCCGACCGACGGCACCGCATGGATAAATCCGTCGCGAAAGTCGGAACAGCGCGCGCACTTCTTTTGGGCGGCGGCGAGTTTTCTCGCGGTTTTCGCCCTCTTTCGGCGCAGCAGGGCCTGGCTCGCCGCCGGGACGATCACGTACGAAAGAATGGCCACCGCGCAAATAATCGCGATTTTTACTGTCACCTTTTCACCTCATACGGTAAGATAGCCGCATTATGGATATATCCCTTCTCGTTACCGGCCCGCTCTCGGTGAACGCGTATTTTCTGCCGATTGACGGCTCGCGGTGCGTCGTCGTGGATCCGGGCGGAAACCATGAGCTCATTATAGCACATCTGTCGGAACGTCGACTCTCGCCCGCCGCGATCGTGCTGACCCATGGTCACTTCGACCACCTAATCGCCTTGCCCGACCTCGTTCGAGCGTTTCCCGGAATCCCCGTGGCCATTCACGCCGAGGATTCAGCGTTTCTCGGGCCCGGCGCCTTTGAGCGCCATCGCTCGTTTTTCGCCGCTCTCGGCGGTCAGGATCTCGTTGACTCGTATCGGTTAGTCATGCCCCCCGCGACCTCTTTCCTGTCCGAAGGAGACGATCTTTCCGTCGCCCTTGGATCGACCTCCGGGAAAGTGATCGAACTGGGGTGGAAGGTCATCCATTCGCCCGGTCATAGCCCCGGCTCGATTTGCCTCTACTCGGCTCGCTCCGGGGTTCTCGTCTCGGGTGACACGCTCTTTAACGAGGGTTTCGGGCGAACCGACGCTCCGGGAGGGGACATCTCGGCGTTAGAACGGAGTCTTACGCGACTTTCGAAGCTGCCGGCCGAGACGATCGTGCTGCCGGGCCACGGCCCTTCGACGACGATTCGCGCCGAGTTGTCGCGCGCGTGAGATCGCTCCCGTCGGAATAGTACGATCGCGATAAACCGCTCGCACTCCGCCGCAAAAGACTTTTCAATCGGGATTTTTACGGATATGATACGTTCATGAATCGGTTTTTCGCCATTGTCTGCGCTTCAGTTTGCCTTTTTTCCGCGTGCGCAAAAAACGAACGCGACCAACGGGTTTCCTCGGTGACGCCTTCGTCGTCCTCCGCGCAAACGACTCTCCGCGCCGCGCGGCATCGCGCCGCCGATCACGAGGTCGTCGTTTTTCTCGGCGAGGATTACGCGAACCGACCGCTCGTGCTTGAGTCCCTTATTTCGGAGTATGGCATCATGGGCGAGGGAGGGATGGTGACCGTATTGCGGTATCCCGATTCTCTCAAGGTGAACGGAGCCATTCGCTTTTCAGCCCTTTCCGAGCAAGTGAATAAGCCCGGAGTAACCGCGGTCGTTGCGATCGGCGGACCGGACGGAACCGTTCGGGAATTGAGTAAGATACGCGCGGCGAACCCCTCCATCCGGGTCGTCTCGCTTTTTTCCTACGAGGACAGTCTCTCCGTCGAGGCCGCCTCCGATATCGCCGTGGACGTTCCCGCTCCCGTGGACGCACTGGCGAACGAAAGCGCGGCGACCTCTCCGCTCGACGACACCGCGCTCGGCGTTCTCGTCCTCGCCTCAGTGCTTGCCGCCGACGGTTCCCGCGAGGCCGCTCCGCTCGACGCGCTTTCCGGCGCGGTCGTGAACGCGGACGCGCTCTTAAAGTTGAAAAATTCCGCGCCAAAAATGTGCTTTGCCCCGTGGGTCGACGTGGATACGGGGCTCAAATCCCGCAATCACCTGGTGTTGGTCGTATCCGGAGTCGTTCAGAATGAATAGCCTTTTGCAACAGCGAAATGGCTTACTCGGTGACGCCGAGGCGGTCTCCTCGCTCGCGAAAGCCGAACAGGTTAAAATCCTCGCCGTGTCGGACACTCATGGGCATTACGCCTCTTTTGAGGCCATCGTTCGAGAATTTGGGCCCTCGTGCGACTTGTTGCTTTTTGCGGGAGATGGGATGTGGGACGTGGTTCGCTATGTTGAGCGGGCCTTAGTTTCCGACCGCCTCAAGGAAGACTTGCCGGGCGTCGCGGCGTTCGTCGCGGGCAACGGGGACGGCGATCAATATCGCGTGACGCTCCCCGCGGCGGGCCAACCGCTCGATCCCGTCGACGCGCCCGGCCTGACGCTGGACGTGCCCATTCGCCAAATCGTCAAGGCGTGCGGATATTCGGTCTTGCTCGCCCATGGGCATCGGCATTCGGTTGACGTCAGCCTTGAGGTGCTCGTCGACTCGGCCAGCGCGATGGATTGCGATATCGCGGTGTTCGGCCATACGCACGTGCCCTTCGCCGAAACCTACGCGCATATACTCGCCCTGAACCCGGGCAGCACCTCGCGCCCGCGCGGCAAGTCGGAGGCGGGTTTCGCCGTGATTGAGCTCAGCGTGAATTCCACCGAGCCGAAATACGAATTTTTCGCGGTTCGCGACGGGATTCTCGGCGGCTATTCTTTTGAGAAAATCGCCATTCGGTGAGGCCTTTTAGCAGACGATGACTTCGATGCCGAGCTTTTGCACGGATTCGGCGTAAGCGGGGTCGATGTTGCTGTCGGTAATTAAATAATTAATGCGATCTTGGCAGCCGAGCGAGGCAAATAGCACTTTTTCGAGCTTGCTTGAGTCGGCGAGCAGATAAATGCTGCGGGCTGAGTTCACCATCGCGCGTTTGAGGGCGAGATCAGAAAAACCGGGATAGGTGAGTCCCGCCTGGAGTGAAAAACCCCCGGTCGCGAGAAAAAGTTTTTCGACGTAAAGGTTCTCGAACAGGGCCGCCGCCCGGTCTCCCGTGACGGAAAGCGTCGGCGCCTTGAACTCGCCGCCGGTGAGTATGATGTGATTGGACGGTTCTTCCCCGAGCACGAGCGTTATGTTAAGGCTCGTCGTGACGATGTTGAGGTTGCGTCGATCCACGAGGAATTTCGACATTTCCGTGAGCGTAGAGCCTGAGTCCAGGATGACGCTGTCCCCGGATTTCACGAATTCCGCCGCTTTGCGGCCGATTCTTTTTTTCTCCGCCATGTGCTCGCTGTGTCCGAGCTGCAGCTGAGCGGCAAACGACGAGTAATCGTTGATGAAGGCCCCGCCGTGCTGGCGGGTAATCGCTCCGGTCTTCTCCAGGGCTTCAAGATCTTGCCGGATAGTCGGTTCCGTGACTTTGAATATTTTGCTGAGATCCTGAACTCTGCTGCTTCCGTTTTCGCGGAGCAGCTCAAGAATTTTTTCCCTTCGTAAGTCCTGAAACATGTTTTATTACCTTCGGTTAACTACCGTAAGCCACCTTTCGTAGTTTCCCTTAATATACGATGAGTCTCCGGCTTCCGACGGTCGATGCGTTTCGTGATCCGAATCGCGTATCAAACCCTCGGCCTGCGCCATCGTCAGCGTTCCCGCCTCGATGAAGGCGAGCAGCGCGGTTCCGAACGCGCTCGCTTCCTTGCGCCCGTCGATGACGACGTCGACGTCGAGCAGTTGGGCGATGTAGCGCATCGTGAGCCTGCTGTTCGTCAGTCCGCCGTCGGCTTTAAGCCAGGCGAGCCGCGATCCCAAGTCGCTTTCCATGGCGCCGATAACGTCTTTCAATTGGAAAGGATAGGACTCGAGCGCCGCTCGTACGATGTGGGCCGCCGTCGTCCCAAAACTGATGCCGGAGATTTCCGCCTTGCGATCCATCTGCCAATGCGGCCCGCCGAGACCGCTGAATGCCGGCAAGAAAACGACGCCGCCTGAATCCGGAACGCTCTCGGCTATTATATCAAAATCGCGCCCGCTTGCAACCACTCCGAGCTGTTTTTGCACCCAGGTGACGGTGGAGCCGCAGCTGACGATAACGCCCTCGAGCGCATAATCGACACGATCTTTCGTGCTCCAGCAAATCGTGCCGACCATTCCGTGTCCCGAGCGGACGCGTTTCGAGCCGGTGTTCATCATGACGGAAGAGCCCGTGCCCATCGTCGCCTTGACGGTTCCGGGGCTGAAGCATCCTTCGCCGAAACTCGCCGAGTGCGAGTCGCCGATCATCGAAAGGATCGGTATTCCCGCCGGGAAAAGCCCGCCAAACGTCGTCTGGCCAAAGCGATTCGCGGATCGGCACACCGTCGGGAGCTTGAGGTTTTCCGCGCCGAGTAGGGCGAGAAGTTCCTTGTCCCAGTCGAGGGTGTCGAGATTGAAGAAAAGCGTTCGCGACGCGTTCGTGCAATCGGTCTTGTATTCGGTCCCGTCGGTGAGGTTCCATAATAGCCACGTGTCGATCGTCCCGAAAAGGACTTCGCCGCGCTTGCATCGGTCCCGGATTTTTTCGTCGTGCTCGAGAAGCCACGCGACTTTCGTGCCCGAAAAATACGGGTCGAGGAGGAGCCCCGAGCGGTCCTGCACGAGGCTTTCTTTTCCCTCTTTCTTGAGCCGGGCGCAAATCGGGACTGATCGCTTGCATTGCCACACGACGACGTTGGTCAGCGGTTTGCCGCTTTTGTCCCAGAGCAGAAAAGATTCCCGCTGGTTGCTGATCGCGGAGCCCTCGATGTCCGCGACGGAGCCTCCGTCGGCGACGAATTTCGCGACGGCTTTTTTCGCCGCCTCAAGCGTCGTGGAGACGATGTCCGCCGGGTTCTGCTCGACGAAACCTTCGCCGAAAAAATTCGAGGCGAGGTCGACGGTCTCCCGCGCGCGGAGCGAGCCGTCTTCCCCGAAAATGATAGCCTTCGAGCCGCTCGTTCCCTGATCGATCGATAGCACGTATTTCATCGCGTTACTTCCCCGCAAGCACGGCCGCGACCGCTTTCGCTATGCCGGCGGCGTCGAGGCCAAAATATACCTTATTATCGGGCGCGACCCAGTTCTTCGTATAGCTTCCTTCGGGCACGCCGAGCCGTTTCAGTTTGGCGCCGAGCCCGTTTTCCGCGATCGCCTCGGCGATTATGCTTCCCGCGCCGCCGTGGGTGGAGTGCTGCTCGACGGTAAGGACGCGGCCGGTTTTCCGAATAGACGCGATGACGTCGGTAAGGTCGAGCGGCCGGATGCTCGAAAGCGAGAAAATATCCGCCGAATACGCGCCGGCGGAAGCTTTGGCCGCTTCGAGCGCGTCGTGCACGGCGGTTCCGAGCGCCACGATGGTCAGGTCTTTTCCTTCGGAAAACTTAACGGGTTTTCCGGGAACGAAGCGATAATCTTCCGGCGTGATGTCGGGAAAATTCCCGGAGTTCAGGCTGAAGTATACCGGGCCGACTCGATCCTTGATCGCGTACTCGGTCATCTGCGCGCATTCGCGCGGGTCGCACGGCACGTAAATCTCGAAATTGGGGAAGCCACGCACGACGCTGACGTCGTTTACTTCGTGATGGGTGCATCCGTCCGTGCCGTAGCTGAAGCCCGCGTGGAGTCCGTTCACCTTCACGTTGCTGTTCGTGTAGCTGATGTCTACCTTGAGCTGCTCGTTCGATCGCGAGATCAGGAACGGCGTCGCGTTTCCGGTGATGGCGATGTAGCCGCCGTTCGCCATGCCCGCGGCGATGCCCATGAGGTTTTGTTCCGCGATGCCGACGTTCACGACGCGGTCGGGGAATTCTTGCAAAAAGGGTTTGATTTTGCTCGTGCTGACCGAATCGCTGACGAGATACACGAGGTTAACGCCCTCTTTGACGAGTTTGGCGTACGTTGCGACTTGAGTTTCGCGTAAACATGCGCTCATTTTGCTAGCTCCTTCAGCGCGATTTCGGCCTCGGCGGGCGTGGGAACCCGGTGATGCCATTCCGCGACGCTTTCCATGAATGATACGCCCGAGCCTTTCGTCGTTCGGGCGATGACCGCGTGGGGGCGATCCCCTAAATAATCGAGGCGATCGAAGAGTTCGGTCAGTTCTTTTTGCGAATGACCGTCGACGCGATGCACGTCGAAGCCGAAAGCCTCGAATTTCTTGTCCAGCGGCTCGATTCCCATCGTCTTTTCGATGCGGTCGGCAAGCTGTAACGAGTTGTTATCGACAATAACGGTAAGGTTTCCCAGCTTGAAGTGGGCCGCGGCCATCGCGGCTTCCCAGTTCGACCCTTCCTGAAGCTCGCCGTCGCCGGTGAGCACGAATGTTCTATAGTTCCTGCCGCTTTTCTTCGCGGCTATCGCCATGCCCACCGCGTTCGGGAATCCGTGTCCCAGGGCCCCAGTGTTCACTTCAACGCCGGCGACGTGGTTCGTCGGGTGAATCGTCAACGGAGATTCGTGGGTTAAGTATCGGTCGAGGTCTTCGAGCGGGAAAATGCCTTTTGCCGCGAGCGTGCAATAGAGGCCTTCCGATCCGTGTCCCTTGCTCAAGACAAAGCGGTCTCGGTCCGGATTCGTCATATTTTCTTTCGATATATTCAGCGTGTGAAAATAAAGCGCGGTTAAAATATCCGTTTCCGAAAGAGACGTGCCGACATGACCGCCTTTAGCGTGAGTGACCATGCGGATTATTAACTGACGTATTTCGTTTGCTTTTTTTTCAAGTGATGGAATATCCATAAAACCTCCCTATGCCTTCGATAAGGCAAAGTATAGGGCAGTAAAATAAAAATTGCAAGCAAAATAGAAAACAAAAGAAAATAAACGAAAGAAATAGTTTGTTAATTTTAAAACATTTTATTTGACAAATCGAAAAACCGGTCGTATTCTGAGTTTGAATAAGGAAACATTGCTTTCGCTTGTTTTCGATTTCAGATTCGTAAGGAGGATCTACGTATGAACAAGAGAATCAAGGCCCTTGCGGCCGGAGCTCTGCTGTTGGGCGCCGCGGCCGTATTCGCGAATGGTTCGGGCGACAAGGGCGCTGCGAAGAGCGCGAGCAAGCTGATCGTCATCATCACCCCGGCGCATTCGAATCCGTTCTTTAAGACGGAAGCCGACGCCGCCGCCGCCCGCGCCGCCGCGCTTGGGTATACCACGAAAGTGTACGTCCACGACGATGACGCGAACAAGCAGAATCAGTACATCGATATCGCCATCGCCGACAAAGCCGCGGCGATCATCCTCGACAACGCCGGAGCCGACGCCACGATTTCCGCCGTCAAGAAAGCGAAAGACGCGGGGATCCCCTCGTTCCTCATCGACCGCGAAATTAACGCCACCGGCGTCGCGGTTTCCCAGATCGTCTCGAACAATTATCAGGGCGTTCAGCTCGTCGCGGAGGAATTCGTCAAGCTGATGAAGGAAGAAGGCAAGTACGTCGAGCTCGTCGGAAAAGAGTCCGACACGAACGCCGGCGTCCGCTCCCAGAGCTACCACGACGTGATCGACCAGTATCCCAAACTCAAGATGGTCGCCCGTCAGAGCGCCAACTGGAGCCAGCCCGAGGCGATGAGCAAGATGGAATCCATCATTCAGGCCAATCCCGACCTCAAGGGCGTCGTGTGCGGTAACGACACGATGGCTATGGGCGCGATGGCCGCGCTCAAGTCCGCCGGAAAATCGAACGTCATCGTCACCGGTTTCGACGGATCGAACGACGTTCGCGACTCCATCATCGCCGGCGAGATCAAGGCGACCGGTTTGCAGCCCGCCGCGCGCATCGCCGAGATGGCCGTCGAGCAGGCCGATAAGTACCTCAAAGAGGGCAAGACCGGCCTTCCCGAGAAGCAGCTCGTCGACTGCGTCCTGATCGTTCCTTCGAACGCCAAGCAACTTGAGTCGTTCGCGATGAAATAAGGCGCAAGCCTCGTTCGCGGGGAGCGATATCGTCGCTCCCCGCTTCTTCGATATCCAGGAGGGAGACCATGCTTATAGGTATTTCGCCGGCGCTGAGCCCCGACCTTTTACACGTTTTAGCCCGCATGGGCCATGGCGACGAGATAGTTCTCGCCGACGCGTTTTATCCCGGCGAGACTTGCGCGTCGCGTTCTTTGCGCGCCGACGGCGTGCGGATACCCGCCTTGCTCGACGGAATTCTCCGTCTCATGAACCCGGACTCTTTCGTTTCCGATCCCATCGTGATGATGTCGCCCGTTCCCGGCGATTCCGCCGATCCCGCGATTGAGCGCGAGTATCGCGCGGTGATCGAAAAGCTGTGGCCGGATACGCCCGCGATTCAGAAAATCGATCGTTTCGCTTTTTACGAACGCGCGAAAAAGTCGTTCGCCGTCGTCGTTACCGGCGAGACGGTCAAGTACGGTTGCATAATACTCAAGAAGGGTGTGATCCCCGTTAAATGACAAATTCTGCCTCAAGCCGTTTTTCAGGAGTTTTACGTATGAAGCGAGTGACTTTGTTAGCGATGGCGTTTTGCGCGTTCCTGTTTCCTTCGTGCAAAATCGTCAAGAATGATACGACCGCAAAACAGGGCGCCGGTGAGCTGGAGATTTTCTTCTCCAATTCCGGTTTCGACCCCAAGGCTTACGTGGCGAGCATATGGGACTCCAAGGTCCTGCCGTACGTGGGCGAAAAATCCGGCGACATGTCGGAAATCCTTTCCGGGATAAAGTCCGCGAAAGACGCAACGGCGAAAAAATACGGGTATCGCGTCGGCGACGAGGGTACCTTTTATAATTACGCGGCGCGCGGCAAGGTGAAGATCACGCGCGTCGACACGGAATCGCGCAACGGTTACGCGTACGGCGACCTGCCGCCCTACGACGGCAAGGAAGACGTATCGATCCAGATCGGGCCGGTCTATAAGGGCTCGTCGATCCGCGATTTCCTTTCGTTCATTTCCCTGAATAATTTCGAGAACCAGGTCGAGTTCGCGAAGCTCGCCGGCGAGCTGAACGCGAAAGTGCGCGACACCGTCATCGGTACGACCGATCCCGCGACCATGGTCGGGAAAACGTACGAGATGACCGCGGTGTTCACCGACGACGGCTCCGGCGAATTGCCGGTGATGACGCCCGTCGTCCTGACTGCGGAGTGAGCCATGGCCGAAGATATCATCCTTGAGGCGAAAGGCATCACGAAAATTTATCCGGGCACCGCGGCGCTCATGGACGTGGACTTCCACGTCCGTCGGGGCAAGGTGAACGTGCTCATCGGGGAAAACGGGGCGGGAAAGTCGACGCTGATGAAAATCATCGCGGGCGTCGAGACCGCGACGTCCGGTTCCATCGAAATCGACGGGCGCGTCGCCAACTACGCGACTCCCGCGGAGGCGCTCGCGAACGGCGTCGGCATCATTCACCAAGAGCTGAATTTATTCCCGAACCTCAACATCGCCGAGAATATTTTCATGGCGCGCGAGAAGCTGGTGAATCCCGCGTACATTAACCACAAGGCGCAGGTCGTCGAGGCGCAGAGGCTTCTCGATAAACTGCAGCTCCGCGTGAGCCCGACGACGCTCGTTCAGGACTTGCGCGTCGGCCAGCAGCAAATCGTCGAGATCTCGAAAGTCCTCGCGCAGGACGCGAAGATAATCATCATGGACGAGCCGACGTCGGCCCTGAGCGAGGAAGAGGTCACGATCCTTTTCGGCATCATTAACGAGCTGAAGGCCAACGGCGTCTCGATCATTTATATCTCGCACCGCCTTGAGGAAATCATCCGCATCGGCGACTACATCACGATCTTGCGCGACGGTAAGTTCATCGCCGAGGACGAGGTAAAGAACATCGACATTCCCTGGATCATCACGAAGATGACCGGCGGGAACACGGTCGAGCCGCTCCAGACGGACCGGAAACCCGGCGAGGTTATCCTCGAGGTAAATAACCTGACGCTGCCCAAGGGCGACGGAAAGTTCTTGTTGCAGGACGTTTCGTTCAAGCTTCACCGAAACGAGATTCTCGGCATTTACGGCCTTCGCGGAGCGGGACGCACCGAACTGCTTGAATGCCTCATCGGCGCCCAGAAGGACGCCGAGGGAAAGATCGAGCTCGAGGGAAAGCCGCTGAAGTCCAAGACGATTAACGCCCGGATCAAGGAAGGCTTCGCCTTGATTCCCGAAGACCGAAAAAACCTCGGCATCTTCGAGAATCTCGACGTTCTTCAAAACATGACCATATCGAACTTAGGCGCCTTCGTCCGCGGATCGTCCATTAAGCCCCGAAAGGAGTCGGCCGCGGTCGACGACATGATTTCGGGCCTCCATATAAAGGTTCCCGGCCGCTCCTCGATGATAAAATCGCTGTCGGGAGGGAATCAGCAGAAGGTCGTTATCGGCAAGAGCCTTTTGACGAACGTCAAGGTACTGCTCATGGACGAGCCGACGCGCGGCATCGACATCGCGGCGAAGCGCGACGTGTTCAACATTTGCGAGACATTGGCGCAAAAAGGGCTCGGCGTCGTATTCGTTTCCTCCGAAATGCAGGAAATGCTCGCGATTCCCGACAGGATTCTCGTGTTGAGCAACGGCAAGCTCAAGGGCGAATTCACCCGCGCCGAAGTGACCGAAGAACGCCTCGTGCGGGCGTCGGCGATAGGCTTAAACGCGTAACCGGAACGTAACGCGAACCAATTCGGAGGAATATATATGACAGCGGAAAATAAGGCGTTTAGAAAAATCGACGCCGGCAGCCTGATGCGGAGAATGCAAACGTTCATTGCGCTTATCGCCTTGCTCATCGTGTTCAGCATTTTGAGCCCGAACTTCCTGAAAGGCGGGAGCATTATCATCATGTCGAAGCACGTCGCGATTAACGCGATTCTCGCGATCGGCATGACCTTCGTCGTCCTGACCGGCGGCATAGACCTTTCGATCGGCGCGATCACGGGCCTTTCGGGAATGATCGCGGGCGGCCTAATATACGAGGGCCTGGTGCTGAGTCCCCTCGGCGTCACGGTGTACTTCAGCGTGCCGATGGTGATTTTGATCGCGATCTTGCTCGGCGTTTTCGTCGGTTTCGTGAACGCCGTGCTCATAACGAAGTTTAAGGTCGCGCCGTTCATCGCGACGCTCGGCACGCAGTTTATCTGCCGCGGCGCGGCGATGCTGCGCTCGGAGGGAAAGACGTTCCCGAATCTCGTCGGAAAGCCCGAGCTCGGCAACACGGGCTTCCCCCTTCTCGGCGCGGGAACTTTCGCCGGCATCCCGTTCTCGATTTGGATCATGATCGTGCTCGTCGCGATCGCGATTTACGTCTCGACGAAAACCCCGTACGGCCGCTACGTTTACGCGGTCGGCGGCAACGAGCAGGCCGCGAAGCTTTCTGGCATCAAGGTCGATCGGGTGAAAACGATCGTCTACATGATATCCGGCGGCTGCGCTGCCCTCGTCTCGTTGGCCTGATCGTCAGTTCCGAGCTCGTCGCGTCACATCCGGCGACCGGCGAAAGCTTTGAGATGAACGCGATCGCGGCGGCGGTCCTCGGCGGAACCTCGCTCGCCGGCGGTCGCGGAACGATCGGGGGCGCGATAATCGGCGCCTTCGTTATCGGCATCCTGAACGACGGAATGGTCATGATCGGCGTGTCCTCGTTCTGGCAAATCGTCATCAAGGGCGTAGTCATCGTGGTGGCGGTCATATTCGACCAACTGCAGGGCGACGGGCGCCGGCGCGCCGCCAAAAAAGGCGCGTAAGGATTTAAGGAGAAAGAAATGGATAAGGTTGCGAAAAAAATCACGTTCGGCGTCATCGTCAGCAATCGCGGCTTCTTTAACGCCCAGCTCGCCCTCGACACCCGAAAGGAATTCCTTTCCATCCTCGAGGGACTCGGATACGGATACGTCGCGACCCCGGTCGGCGGCGGCTCGAGCGGCATCGTCGGGACGCGCGAGGAGGCGAAGGCCTGCGCGGCCCTGTTCCGGGCGAAGGCTGCGGAGATCGACGGCGTCGTCGTGTTGCTGCCGAACTTCGGGGACGAAGTCGCGGTGACGGAATCGATCGTCGGCTCGGGGCTCAACGTGCCCGTCTTGGTCCAGGCCTCGAACGACGAGGTCGACAAGGTGGACGTTAAGTCGAGGCGCGACGCCTTCTGCGGGAAAATATCCCTGTGCAATAACCTTTACCAATACGGCATTCCCTATACGGACACGACCGAGCACACGACCGACGTCTCGAGCGCGGCCTTTCGCGCCGACATCGCGCGATTCGCCTCGATTTGCCGCGTCGTGAGCGGCTTGCGCGGAATGCGCGTCGGTCTCGTCGGCACGCGGCCCGCCGCGTTCCAAACCGTGCGCTTTAGCGAGAAAATCCTTCAGAAATCCGGCATCACCACGGTACCCGTCGACCTTTCCGAAATCCTCGCCCGGGCGAACTCTATTCCCGAGGGCGACGCGAGCCTCGCGAAAAAAGTCGCCGACATTCGCGCGTACGGAAGGATCCCCTCGACCATCAAGGAGGCCAACGTCGTGAAGCAGGCTCGCCTCTCGGTCGCCATCGACGAATGGTGCGAGAAAAACGAGATCGACGCCGCGGCGGTGCAGTGCTGGAATTCGCTCGAGGAAAATTACGGATGCGCCGCCTGCCTAACCATGAGCATGCGCGGAGAGCTCCTGAAGAGCCCCACGGCGTGCGAAGCCGATATCTGCGGCGCGATATCCATGTACGCGCTCATGCTCGCTTCCGGGAATTCCTCGGCCTTGCTGGACTGGAACAATAACTACGCCGACGAGAAAGACCTTTGCGTGAACACTCATTGCAGCAACTATCCCAAGAGCTTCATGGGCGCCGAGGTCGAAATCTCCAATCTCGACTTGCTTGGCGAGACGTTCGGCGCGGAGCGATGCTTCGGCGCGATAAAGGGACACGTTCGCCCCGGCGACATGACGTTCTTCCGTATTTCGACCGACGATCCGCGCGGCATCGTTAAGGCGTACCTCGGCGAGGGCGACTTCGTCGATCGCGAGTTCCCGATGGACGGAGGAATCGCGATTTGCCACGTGCCGGGAATACGGAAGCTCCTTGGCGCGATTTGCGCGAACGGCTTCGAGCATCACGTCGCGATGGTTCGCTCACATGCGGCCTCGGTAGTGTACGAGGCGGTCTCGAAGTATCTCGGCTGGACCGTCTACTGGCACGGCGCCGACGAATCCGCCGCAGAGGTGAAAATTTAGGCGCGGACTGCGTCCGTGTTGTGTTTGGCGCGAGATCGTGCTATACTGGCAATAGTACGGAACGCTGTCGGCGTTTCGGTAAAACGTTCACATTACTAACCCTGTCAACCCAAAGCTGTTCTTAACGCTCGGGAGATGGGGTTTTTTTTTGGGCGATGAATTTGTTCCCCTGGGGGTATGCAATGACGCTGAGAATGAAAATGCGCGTCGTGAACGGCGTCGTGGTCGCGCTGTTCGTCGCGTGCGGTATCGCCTTCGTGTTTCTACAGAGTAGGCTTACGGAAATATCGAAAGAGCGCGAGGTCCTTACCGAGGTTCGCGCGAGCCTCGTCGCGGAGGCGCTTTTCTTTCCGTCTTTTTACGATTCCCCTCTGAAGACGATTCAGTCGGATTACGCGAAGGTCGCGGCGCAGACCGACGAGAATTTCGCCACGCTCGATACGTTGAAAATCCTCCCAAGGAGCAACGGCGCGATCGAGGACGCGCTTACCCGCATCGTTTCACTCAAGGCTATCGGAGATAAGCAGCGGGAGGCGCTTTCCTCCGCGATTGGCGTCTTTCTCGATCGGGGCGTCGCGATGGGCGCCTTTGACGGTTCCCTGCAACTCGTCGACGGCGCCTTCCTAAAGCTGAACAAAGGCCGCGCGGGTTTCGACGATTTTTCCGACGCGATCAATACGCTTTCGTATTCCCTGTCTCTCATTCAGCAAGTCTATAAGAACTCGATAACGCTCGTGGACGAGCAGTTCGCGATCATCGACGCGCAAGTCGCGGCGCTGAAGCAGCGTTATTATATCGGTATCATATCGGTGATCGTCGCCATACTCGCGCTGAGCGCCCTGCTGTCGGGGTCGACGATGGCCGGGGTTACCCGCCGGGTTGGCTCGATCAAGGGCGTGGTTTCCGATATCGGCTCGGGGAAGCTCTCCGGCTCGTCCGGGATTAGGGGCGCCGACGAATTAGGCGATCTGGGACGAACGCTTGACGCGATGAGCGCCGGGCTCATCGCGTTCGTTCGGCAAATTAAGGAAGTCTCGGCGCTCGCCCTCGACAGCCAGCGATCCCTCCGGGTCTCGGTGGACGGAACCGAGGAAATCGTGTCAGAGCTGAAGGTGAAGGCAGACGGCATTCGGTCCGCGACCGATTCGCTTCGCGGCATCGTCCGCTCGTCGGAAGCGGCCACCTCGTCCATTCTCGAAGACGTTAAGTCGATGGTCGACATGGTTCAGTCCCAGTCCGCCATGGTCGAGGAGTCGACCGCGGCGATCACGGAAATGTCCGCGTCGATCCGCTCGCTGAGCTCGTCGGTCGAGGCGAACCGCGGCGACACCGCGGATCTCGTTAACGTCGCGAAAACGGGCGAGGAGCAGATTCGCGAGACCGGGGAGCTGGTTTCCGCCATCAACGCGAGCATAGCGGTGATCCAGGAAATGGCCGACTTAATTTCCGGCATCGCCTCCCGCACGAATTTGCTCGCGATGAACGCCGCCATCGAGGCCGCGCACGCGGGCGAGTACGGCAAGGGATTTTCCGTCGTCGCGGACGAGATTCGGACGCTCGCGGAAGCCTCGGCCGAAAACTCGAAGACGATCGCCTCCCGGTTGCAGGAAATCATCGTGTCCATCCGCCAGGCTGACGAGTCGAGCCGCCGCACGGCGGAATCGTTCGGCATGGTTCGGGAGCGCGTTTCCCGCACGAGCAACAGTTTCGGCGAGATGGCCGACGGGTTGCGGGAGCTCGCGGAAGGCGGCGGACAGGTGCAGGACGCGATGACCGAGCTAAACGAGTATACCTCGACGCTCAGGAACCGCGCGGGATCGATCACGACCTCCGCTGGTTCGATGAGCGCGAAGATCGGCGAGGTTCGCGAGTCATCCGACGTCGTGGCCGAGGGAGCCGACGGCATATTGCATAGCCTCGTTTCCATCGGAGAGCGCATGCGCGAGGTCGACGGTAGGGCTGCTTCGGTCGGCGACATGAGCGCCCGCCTCGATACGGAAATCGGACGCTTTCACATCGAGGATGGGTCCGACTCCGGCGCGGGTCTGCCCGGCGAGAACGCCGCCGTCGTTTGAGCGCGCCGAGGCCTAGTACGTAACTTTAGATAGGAATTCTTTCGTTCGCGGGTTTTGCGGGTTCCCGAACACATCTTCGGGCTTCCCCGATTCCACGATGATCCCTTCGTCCATGAACAAAACGCGGGAAGCGACGTCGCGGGCGAACCGCATTTCGTGTGTGACTACCACCATGGTCATGCCCCGCTCGGCGAGGCTTTTCATGACGGCGAGAACCTCTCCGACCATCTCCGGGTCGAGGGCGCTCGTCGGCTCGTCGAAGAGCATGACTTTCGGGTTCATCGCGAGCGCGCGCACGATGGCGATGCGCTGTTTTTGGCCGCCGGAGAGCTGGGCCGGGTGGGCGTAAAGCTTTTCGGTGAGCCCGACTTGGTCCAATAGATCCCGCGCAGTCGATTCGGCCTCGGCCTCGCTGAACCCGAGTACCTTACTGGGCGATAGCACGATATTCTCGAGTACCGTCATGTGGGGAAACAGGTTGAAGTGCTGGAATACCATGCCCATGTCGCGTCTATGCGCGTCGAGGCCGCCGCGTTTCCATTGTCGCTTGTCGGTTATTTCGACGCCGTCAAACCAAATTTTTCCGCCGGTCGGCTCTTCCAAAAGGTTGAGGCATCGCAGGAACGTGCTCTTGCCGGAGCCCGATGGCCCGATGACGACGACGACTTCGCCCTTTCGCACCGATTCGTCAATGCCCCGCAGGACGGTGAGCTTTCCGAAATTTTTTTTCAGCCCCTCAACCTTGATGATCTCGTTACCGTCAGTCATGCCGACCCATCCTTCGCTCGGCCCGGGCGAGCAGTTTCGAGAGCGGGAACGTCAGCGCGAAGTAGACGAGGGCCGCGACGATCAAGGGCTCAAACGGCAGGAACGTGTTGCCGCGCACGGTGTTTGCCTTGTACATGAGATCGGCGATGCCGATGATCGAGACGATCGACGATTCCTTGATGACGACGACGAATTCGTTTCCGAGCGCGGGAAGCACGTTGCGGACGGCTTGCGGTATCACGACGTAGCGAAGCGTTTTCGCGTACGAGAGTCCCAGCGACCGCGCGGCCTCGCTTTGTCCCTTATCGATCGACTGGATTCCCGCCCTAAAAATCTCGCAAACGTAGGCGCCCGAGTTGATGCCCATCGTGATGACGCCAGCCATGAAATCGGCGAAGTTAATCCCGAGGATTTTCGACACGGCGGGAATGTTCGGGAATCGGATGCCGATCGCCTGAAGCCCGTAATAAATGATAAAGAGCTGGACGAGTAGCGGCGTTCCGCGGATAAACTCGACATAGGCGGTCGCGAAAAAGCGGATACCCTTATTTTTTCCGATTCGGCAAACGGAGAGGAGTACGCCGATCATCACGCCGAAAAGAACCGCTAGAATGGCCAGAAGAATCGTGTTCTTCGCCCCGATGACGTAGTAACGCCAGTATTTCGTCAAAAAAGAGAAATTCATAACCTTGTCAGTATATCCGAAGCGATCGCCTCTATACCAGCCTTATTCGGGGGATTTATGGCGCGCGTGAAAACCTACGTAAAACCCCAATAAGGCCGTCGCCGCGGCGAGCGCGATGGTCAAGGGCAGGGGAACCGTCGGCAACGCGTATTCGCCTTGGGTTGACGGGGTCGTTTCGGTGATGGTGTATCCCATGTACGAATCATATTCGTCCTTCGCCTTTTCCCGAAACGAGGGAAAGCTCCGCGCGTCGACGGTTTCCGCGAGCGTTTCGTACCTATAGGCGAGCTCGAGCGTATCGCCTTTCTGATTGGCGCTGTAGGTAAACCGATACCAGGGGTTATCCGAGGCGTAGGTCGAGCTTTCGATGCGCATGCTTTCCGGAAGGTGAACGGTGATGCGGTGCCGCTCGTTTTTAGGCTCCCCGAGCCAATACGGCGCCGAGCGGGTTTCGCCCATATGCGCGAAATCCGATAAATCCCCGCTGAACGTGTACGGGTACACGTAGAGGCTATGTCGTGAGCCCGCGGCTCCCCAAAGGTTTGGGATCGCGTAGGATTCGTTTATGACGAGCGTGTTTCCGTCCCGATCGTCGCCGCTCGTGATGTCTTCCAGCTTTTCGGCGCGCGGGAACGACCGTTGATAAAAATCGAGATAGTCGCTTTCGATTGACGCCCGTCCGGAATTCGCCATGCGAAAGCGCATGTCGTCGGCGCTTTTTCCCCGATAGGTCGAGATAACCTCGAGCGTTCCCGGTTCATCATAGCCATTCGGCTGGTAAATCTCGTGGACGTCGATGTCGTTCGCCATTTCCTTCGGCATGGGCGTAAGGGCCCCGACGTCGGGATTGAGAATGAGCGCGTCGCCGTAATTCGGCACCCAGGTCGATCGAATCGCCCCTCCTTGGTACGAAATCGTCGGGTCAAACCAAAGCCATCCATCGCCGTCTTTCACGGCGGCGATCACGTGGTCGAAAGATTCAGGCGACGGCAACCAGCCGCCGAGATCCCTTCCTTGCGTTGAATTCACGAGGGCGGGCCACGCCTCAAAACCCGCCATTCGGGCGAGGGCGCAAAAAAGCGTCGTTTTGTCTTTGCAGTCGCCGAACCTCGTCGCGAGCGTTTCCCTCGGCGTTCGCGGCCGATGGGAGTTAGCGCCGATCTCGATGCCGAAATAGCGGATTTCGTCCTGCACGAACCGAAGCGCCGCGATGAGCCTGTCGTCGTCCGTCGCGGCGGGATGGGTTACCTCGTAACGGTCCATGATATCCCGGTACGCCGTCTCGATGTCTTTCGGGGGGCTTTCGGCCGACGCGAACGTCTGCTCGCCCCAGGCCCGAACGTCGGCCCAAGTTTTCCACTCGCTGATCTCGATCCAGGGATAGGTTTCGTACCAATCGGGAACGCCGTCCTCGGCCTTGACCGCGGGGGAATTCTTTTCGGTCCAAACCTTCGCGACCGCTCCGTTCGCGAGTTCCGTCGTCGTTAGGGGAATCGTCCGCCCGTGCTGTCGAATCTCGAGGTTTCTGCCCTGGGGAATACGGACGCGAAACGATAGGCTCGCCATGGGGTAGTCGTACCCGTAGGAAAAATATGAGTAAAATCTCTTGCCGAAAATGGGATTCGAGCCGCGAACCGAATAATCGTACTCGACGACGTCGCGCGCGCGGATGTCCTCGAGCACGATGAGCATGGTCGTCGCCTCGTCGTAAAGCCCCTGGCTGAGCGAGGTTTCCCGTTGCAGCTCTTTCCATCGGACGCGCTTTGACCAATCGAGCGCCTTGCCGTCCCGGTATACGGTGAACCCGTGGATCTCGAGTTTTTCATAGGCGGGGTTATACTCGATCTCGATTTGCGAGGCGTCCTCAAGTCCCGAATTGTTAAGCACCTTGAACGCGCCGTGAAAATACGTTTCGCTCGGATCGACGTTAACTTGGCGATCGGTGAGGACGTAATAATATCCGTCGTCGATGAGCGCGGGGTCTACTCCGGCCGTTTGATCGAGCGTGACGGGTTCGATCCACGCCGCGCGCGGGGTGATCGGAATGGGCGTGGCGTCGAGAGCCGCGAGTTTTTGCGCGACCAGTACTGCGGCGCAAAGGGAAGCGATTCTCGGAAATCGCCGAAGAAAGGGGGGTGCGTTCACGATTCCTCCATGACAAAACAAGTATATAGAAAATTGTCGGACTTTGCATGATTCGCCCACTTAATTAAATAAAGAAAATAGGGGGTTCTTGCATATTCCTGCACAAATGCGCAAACAAATTGCATATTTATTCGGGAAAAAAACGTTTCGGGATTGGTTCTACTGGACAAAATTATGGCTTTTAGTACACACTCGTGCTAGTCGACGGTGCTGTGACGGAACTGAATTTTCTGAAATGGCACTGTAATACGGATGGATGAATCATCCCGTAAAATGGAACGAAGACGTTCTTTTCATTAGCGTCATTGTCTGTTTTCGGGATCCGTCAGGATATTTTTATTCGCCGAAAGAGGAGACCATGATGCCGTTTGTAAAGCGTCCCGGAAAATACGGATTATACGATCCGGCCAACGAGAAAGAAAACTGCGGGGTCGGATTTCTCGCCAATATAAAAGGAAAGAAAAACCACTCAATCATCGAAGACGCCGGCCATATCCTGTGCCGCATGGACCATCGCGGCGCGCGCGGCGCCGAGGTCAATACCGGAGACGGCGCGGGAATCCTGACGGCCCTGCCCCATGACTTTTTGGTGAAAGTCGCGCGACGCGACGCCGGGGTCGTTCTTTCCGCAGAGGGTACCTACGCCGCCGGCATCGTGTTCCTTCCGAAGGACGCGGCTCAGCGCGAGGCCTGCAAGCTTTCCGTCGAGGAAATTATCGCCGAGCACGGCCAGCGGCTTTTAGGCTGGCGCCACGTGCCGACCGACCACACGGGCCTCGGCCCGTCCGCCATAGCGAGCGAGCCGATCATGGAAATGCTCTTCGTCGGCTCCGACGCGCCCGAGGGAACGCCGATCGACGCCGAGGCTTTCGACCGCAAGCTCTTTTTGATCCGAAAGGAAGCGACGCATGCCATTCGCGGAATGTCGCACGATCCCGACGATTTTTTCTACGTCTCGAGCCTTTCTTGCCGCGTCATCGTCTATAAAGGAATGCTTTCCGCCGGCCAGCTTTTCACGTACTTCCCCGATCTATCCGACGCGGATTATTCCTCGCACCTCGCGATGGTTCATTCCCGCTTCTCGACGAACACGTTCCCGTCATGGGACCGCGCCCAGCCGCTTCGCTACATGGCGCACAACGGCGAGATCAACACCCTGCGCGGCAACGTCAACAAAATGCTGTCCCGCCAAGGCATGCTCGAGAGCCCGCTGTTCGGCGACGACCTTGAGAAAGCCTTCCCGATCAACGAGCCCGACCTTTCAGACTCCGGCCATTTCGACAATGTTCTTGAGCTCCTGTGCATGGGCGGTCGAACGCTTCCCGAGTCGGTGATGATGATGATTCCCGAGGCCTGGGAAAACCATAAGACGATGAGCGCCTCGAAGAAGGCTTTCTATAAATACTCGAGCTCCATGATGGAGCCCTGGGACGGTCCCGCCTCCATCTCGTTTACCGACGGAACGTACATCGGCGCGGTGCTTGACCGAAACGGCCTTCGCCCGAGCCGCATCTATATCACCGACGACGACATGGTCGTCATGGCGAGCGAGGTCGGCGTTCTCGACATCGATCCCGCGCGCATCGTGCAGAAGACCCGCCTGCAGCCGGGAAAAATGTTTCTCGTCGACTTTAAGGAAGGCCGCATCATTCACGACGAGGAGATAAAAGAAAAAATCGCGCGCGCGAAGCCCTACGCCGAATGGCTCGCGAATCAGGTGATGCGGCTCGACGCGTTGCCGGTTCCCTCGTCGGTACCTCCCGCGCACGACCCCGAAACCCTGCAGACGAAACTGAAGGCCTTCGGCTATACGCTCGAGACCATCAACATGCTGCTGCGCCCGATGGTCGAGAACTCCCAGGAAGCTCTCGGCTCGATGGGCAACGACGCCCCGCTCGCGGTCCTTTCGGGAAAGCCCCGGCTCGTCTACGATTATTTCAAACAGCTGTTCGCGCAGGTCACGAACCCGCCGATCGACTCGATCCGCGAGGACATCATCATGAGCCTCGGCTCCTTCGTCGGCCCCGAGCGCAACCTGCTGATGCCGGTCGAGGTTCACTGCAATCGCTTCTATCTCGACTCTCCGATCCTCACGACCGCCGAGCTCGCCCAGCTCAAGGAACTCGGCGCGCGCGGCTGGAAGACGAAAGTCATCGACGCGACGTATTCCGCCGCCGAGGGGGGAAGCGCGCTCGTCGCCGCCCTTGACCGCATCGAGCGCGACGTGGACAAGGCGCTGAACCACGGCTATCAATTCGTCATCCTTTCCGATCGCGCCGCCGGTAATTTGCGCGCGCCGATCCCCGCCTTGCTCGCGGTCGGCTCGGTGCACCAGCATCTCGTGCGCGAGTCGAAGCGCACGGAAATCGGCATAATCGTCGAATCCGGCGAGCCGCGCGAGGTGCATCAGTTCTGCATGCTCTTCGGATTCGGCGCCGACGCGGTAAACCCGTACCTCGCGTACGAGGCTTTATTGCACCTCGAGGCCACGGGCTCGTACGCGCAGCACCATTCGGCGAAGGAAATCGAGTCTCACTACGTGAAGGCAATATCGAAGGGTATGCGAAAAGTCTTCGGTAAAATGGGAATTTCTACGCTCGAGTCATATAAGTCCGCGCAGGTATTCGAGGCCGTCGGGCTTGCCGATGAGGTCGTCGAGCGGTGCTTCACGGGAACCGCGAGCCGCATCAAGGGAGCGGGTTTCGCCGAGCTTTCGAAGGAAGTCGCCACGCGGCACGATATCGCCTATCCCGGGCGAAAGGAAAACCGATTTGACGAATGGCGGAGCGTCGGCGACTATCAAGTCCGTTTCGGCGGGGAAAAGCATATGTGGGATCCCGAATCCATCGCGGACCTGCAGGTCGCCTGTCGGCAGAACGATCCGAAGGCGTGGGCTCGCTTCACCGCGCGGCAGAACGCCCGCTCGACCGAGCAGGCGACTATCCGCGGCCTTTTGAAATTCCGCGAGGGCTCTACCGCCGACGGGAAACCGATCGCGGCGATCCCCCTTTCCGAGGTTGAGCCCGTCTCGAGCATCGTGAAGCGCTTCGCCACCGGAGCCATGAGCTACGGCTCGATTTCGCTTGAGGCGCACGAAACCCTCGCCATCGCGATGAACCGCCTCGGCGGAAAGTCGAACACCGGCGAGGGCGGCGAGGACCCGTCTCGTTTCCAGAAACTGGCGAACGGCGACTCGATGCGCAGCGCGATCAAGCAAGTCGCGTCCGGCCGATTCGGCGTGACCATCGAATACCTGACGAACGCCGACGAGATTCAGATTAAGATGGCGCAAGGCGCGAAGCCCGGCGAGGGAGGGGAGCTTCCCGGCCACAAAGTCGACGCGACGATCGCGAAGACCCGCTATTCGACGCCGGGCGTCGGCCTTATCAGCCCGCCGCCGCACCACGATATTTACTCGATCGAGGACCTCGCGCAGCTCATATTCGATTTGAAGAACGCGAACCCGAGCGCGCGCATTTCCGTTAAGCTCGTTTCCGAAGTGGGCGTCGGTACCGTCGCGGCGGGAGTCGCGAAAGGGCACGCCGACCACATTCTCGTTTCCGGCCACGACGGCGGGACGGGGGCGTCCCCGCTCACCGGCGTGAAGAACGCCGGACTTCCGTGGGAACTCGGGATCGCCGAGGCCCATCAAACCCTCGTAATGAACGATTTGCGCTCGCGCGTCGTCCTCCAGACCGACGGTCAGCTCAAGACCGGCAGGGACGTCGCGATCGCGGCGATCCTCGGCGCCGAGGAATGCGGCTTCGCGACCGCGCCGCTTATCACGATGGGCTGCGTCATGATGCGCAAATGCCACAATAACACGTGCCCCGTCGGTATCGCGACGCAAGATCCTCGGCTCCGCTCCCGCTTTTCGGGTAAGCCCGAGTACGTACAGAACTTCTTCACGTTCGTCGCGGAAGACCTTCGGCAGATCATGGCCTCGGTCGGCGTCCGTTCCTGGAACGAACTCATCGGCCGCGTCGACCTGCTTGAGCAGGACCGATCGGTGCTGACCGAGAAATCCGCGGGCGTCGACCTCGCCGCGATTCTCGCGCCGCCGCTTAAGCCGCGCTCTGATACCGAAGTCTACAACACCATCAAGCAAGACCACGGCCTCGAGGCGGTTCTTGATCGGGCGCTTATTAAGAAGTGCCGGGGCGCGATCGACGGAAAAGGTCCCGTCTCGCTCAAGGAAAAAATCATCAATACCGATCGCGCCGTCGGCACGATGCTGAGTCACGAGATTTCCCTCGGCCACGCGAACGAGGGCCTCGCGGACGGATCCATCTCGGTTAACTTTACCGGCACGGCGGGGCAAAGTTTCGGCGCCTGGCTCGCGCGCGGCGTCGAGTTTAAGCTTTCGGGCGACGCGAACGATTACGTCGGCAAGGGCCTGTGCGGCGGGCGCGTCATTATCACCCCTCCCGCGCTCGCGCGCTTTCAGCCGAGCGAAAACGTCATCATTGGAAGCGTATCGTTCTATGGCGCGACCGCCGGCGAGGGCTTCATCCGCGGCATGGCGGCGGAGCGCTTCTGCGTCCGCAACTCCGGCGCTCACGTCGTGATAGAGGGCGTCGGCGACCATGGCTGCGAATACATGACCGGCGGAGTCGCCGTCATACTGGGCCCGACCGGGCGCAACTTCGCGGCAGGCATGTCCGGCGGCATCGCTTGGGTTTATGACCCGCGCGGAAAATTGCCGTCGAACTGCAACTCCGGCATGGTGTCCCTCGAGTCGATCGGCCCCGAGGACGAGAAAGAACTGAAGGACATGATCGAGAAACATCGAGCGTATACCGGTTCCAGCATCGCCGCGAGCATCCTCGGCGACTGGGACGCGACCAAGCGGTCGTTCGTGAAGGTAATCCCCGAGGATTATCGCAAGGTGCTTAACGCGCGAAAGGCCGCTGCCGCCGCCGCGAAAGCCGCCGCTCAAGGTGCGAAGGAGGCCGTCCATGGGTAAGGTTACGGGTTTTTTGGAATTCGACCGCAAGAAAGTTCCGTATCGCGCGCCTGAGCTGCGCGTGAAGGATTTTAAGGAGTTTTTGCTGCCGCTCGAGCCGATGGAGCGCGTCGAGCAGGGCGCCCGCTGCATGGATTGCGGCGTGCCGTTTTGCCAATCGAGCTACGGCTGCCCGGTAAGCAATCTCATTCCGGAGTGGAACGACCTCGTTTTCAAGGGACGCGAAAAAGAGGCGTGGAAACGCCTGCTGAAAACGAATAACTTCCCCGAGTTCACCGGGCGCGTGTGCCCGGCCCCGTGTGAGGGCGCGTGCGTGCTTGGCATGAACGTAACCCCCGTGACGATCAAGGACAACGAGTGCTGGATCATCGACAACGCCTTCGAGCAGGGGTGGATGAAGCCGCTCCCGCCCGAGTCCCGAACCGGAAAAAAAGTCGCCGTCGTCGGCTCGGGGCCCGCAGGGCTCGCGGCCGCCGACCAGCTGAACAAGGCAGGGCACTTCGTCACCGTGTTCGAGCGGAATGACCGCGCCGGCGGCCTTCTCATGTACGGCATCCCGAACATGAAGCTCGATAAGGACGTCGTGCAACGGCGCGTCGACTTAATGAAAGCGGAGGGCGTCGTGTTCCGCACGTCCACGGCCGTCGGCACAGATACGCCTGCGAAAAATCTCGTGCGTGATTTCGACGCCGTGCTCATCGCGACCGGCTCGACGAGACCCCGCGACCTGAAGGTTCCCGGCCGCGAACTCAAGGGAATTCACTTCGCCGTCGATTTCCTGACCGCGAACACGAAGAGCCTCCTCGACTCCAATTTTTCCGACGGGAAGCGCATCGACGCGAAAGGAAAGAAAGTCCTCGTCATCGGCGGCGGCGACACGGGCAACGACTGCCTCGGAACCTCGATCCGGCACGGTTGCTCGGGCGTCGTCAACTTCGAGGTAATGCCAAAGCCCCCCGCCGAGCGCACTCCTGACATGCCGTGGCCGACATTCCCGCGTACGCTGAAAGTCGACTATGGTCACGGCGAGGCCGAGTGGGCGTTCGGAAAGGACCCGCGCGAATATTGCATCTCAACGAAGGAATTCGTGGACGACGGCAAGGGAAACGTGAAGGGCGTGAAGACCGTCCGGGTAGAGTGGAAGAAAAACGACGCCGGCCAGTTTACCATGGCCGAGGTTCCCGGTTCCGAGGAATATTTCGACGCGGACCTCGTGTTTCTCGCGCTCGGCTTCCTGGGACCCGAGGACGCGATCCTCAAGGACTTGGGCGTCGAGCTCGACGCGCGCACGAACGCGAAGGCGGACTATGGTTCGTTCGCGACGAGCGCGGAAAAAGTCTATGCCGCCGGCGACGCGCGGCGCGGCCAGTCCCTGGTCGTGTGGGCGATAAACGAAGGCCGGCTCGCCGCCCGCGAGATTGACCGCTTCCTGATGGGAAATAGCTCTCTATAAAAAAACGGCGGCGCGGGTAAAAATCTCGTGCGCCCGAGCCTGCAACGAAAAAAGGGCGTCCCGCGATGATTCGCGAGACGCCCTTTTTTCGTTGGGGATATCAGCCGTTACCGCTCGGCGAGTCCGGCGGGCTCGGTTTTCGAGATCGCGAGCCCTTTCTCCCGGGCGTCGGCGACTTGAAAAAAGGAGACGATAGAATCGAGATCCGCCGAGCGACCGTTAAGCATTTTTGCCGTCGCCGATAACTGCTCCGACGCAGCCGCGTTTTGCTGAACTACCTTGTCGAGCTGACCGATAGCGACGTTGATTTGATCCGCCCCGACGGATTGTTCCTTGCTCGACGCCGATATTTCCTGAAGCATTTCCGCGGTTTTCTTAATGTCGGGGACGATGTTTCTGATGAGGTTGAGGGTTTCCTCGGCGGTGCGAACCGTCTCAATCGAAAGCCCCGAGATTTCGGCCGCGGCGTTCTGACTCCGCTCGGCGAGCTTGCGGACCTCGCTCGCGACGACCGAGAACCCCTTACCGGCCTCCCCGGCGCGCGCGGCCTCGATGGCGGCGTTGAGCGCGAGCAGGTTCGTGTTGCGGGAGATCTCGTCGATGATTGAAATTTTTTCGGATATTTCCTTGATGGCGCTCACGGATCGCTCGACCATGTCGCCGCCCTTTTGGGCCTCGTTCGCCGTTCTCGCGGCTATTTCGTAGGTCCTTTGGGCACCGTCGGAATTCTGCGTGATGTTCGACGCCATTTCTTCCATGGAACTCGAGACCTCCTCCATGGAAGCGGCCTGCTCGGTAGCCCCCTGACTGAGCTGATTAGCGGCGTCGGTGATCTCGTTCGAGCCCGAAAGGACGACGGACGAGGCGTCTTTCGCGTTCGAGATAACCCGCGTGATATTGTCGACCATGGTAGTCGTCGCCTGCGCAAGCGTGCCGAGCTCGTCTTCCCTACCCGTGACGCGCGAGTCGAACGTTTTCGTGAGATCTCCGCTCGCGAGAATTTTCTGTATTTCCGTGAGCTCGCGAATGGGGCTCGAGATCGAGCGCCCGACCTTGATAGAGAGGAGGGTCAAGACGGCGAGCGCGGCGAGGGCCATGATGACCATGATCGCCAAGATTCGGTAAAGCGGCGCGTAAATCTCGCTCATCGTGGGTATGGCGACGAGCCACCATCCGTTCATGAGAGACGTATAGCCGATGAGCTGTTCTCCCGCTTTCGCCTTGAACTTTACGGTACCCGCGGCCGTTCCTACCGAGGAAATTTTCGAGGCGAGCGAGGCGCCCTCGCCCCCGAAAATTTCCTCGGCCGTCTTTCCGGCCGCCGTCGGGTGGAACAAGAAAGTCCCGTCAGCGTTCATGATCGCGAAGTATCCCGTTTCCATGATTTTCTGCTCGTACAAATCCTTCTCGAACGAACTGACGAACATGTCCGAACCCACGACCCCGACCGTTCGATCCTGTACGGTGACCGCCTCGCAAAGGGACACGAGCTTCCCGTCGAAACCTTCCCAGGCGTAGGGTTCCGTGATCGTCATTCCCTTTTTTTCGGCGTCGGAATACCACGCCCAATTCGGCCCGGTTATGTCGCTCCGCGCGTAGCGCGCGTCGTTCGACCACGAAAGGACGCCGTCGAGTTTCATGTTTTGCAGCGAGTATTGCTGGGCGCTGCCGGTAAATTCCGGCGCGAACCACACGTAAAGGTCGAGGAAGTTTTCGCCGCGCACGACTCCCTCGGCGACGGAGTCAAGCTTTTTATAATAGGCCGTGAGCGCGTCTCCGTCTGCGAGGGTTTCGAGATCGAGGGTGGTTTGGATGTATCGATGGAAGGAGCGGACGTAGGCGAATCTCTCCCTAAAAAGGCCATCGATCTTGGTGCCCCAGGATTTCGTCCATTCCGACAGAAGCGTTTTCGACGAGCTGTCGAGGATAGACGCGGTGTTGACCGATATGATCGCGGTGAAAAGCCCGAGGACGATGGCGAAGACGATCGTATTGAATACGGTGATGAAAGCGGAAATTTTTTTCACGAGGAACCCCCATCGAGTTTAACTGTAACGAATTAAGATGAAGGTCGCAAATTTTTATGGTTTAGACTTCGTTAATTTGGAAAGGAAGGTCCCGGAAGGGAAACCTTTTCTAAAGGTTGCCTTTCCGGGATTATTAAGAATCGCGAAGGGCGTTAGGCGAGACTGCCGTCGCTCTGTCGATAGAAAACGCGTTTGGCCTTGCCTTCCTGGCGGGGGAGGGAGCCGGGGGCGAACACGTCGCCCTTGGGCGAGAAGCCGAGCGTTTCCTTGAGGACTTTCTCGACGGTGAAGCCGGTGACGCCGGGCTCGGCCTCGACGTTGACGCGGACGTCGGTGAAGCCGTGGTTTTCCTCGATGATGATCTGATAGTTGTTGAGCACGCCGGGAATCGAGAGGAGGGCCTGCTCGATCTGGCTCGGGAAGAAGTTGACGCCCTTGACGATGAGCATGTCGTCGACGCGGCCCATGATCGGGGCGACGCGCAGGTGCGTGCGCCCGCACGAGCATTTTTCTCGGGTGAGGATCTTCGAGAGGTCCCCGGTGCGGAAGCGGATGACGGGTAGCGCCTCGCGGGTGAGCGCGGTGATCGTGAGTTCGCCGATCTCGCCGTCGGGTACGGGCTGGTGCGTGTCGCGATGGAGGATTTCGACGATGTAGTGGTCTTCCCAAACGTGAATGCCGTCGTGCGCCCGGCAGTCCTGGCCGAGCGTGCCGACGCCGCCGGTTTCGGTCATGCCGTAAATGTCGAAGACCTCGATGCCGAGGCCGCCGGTAAGCCGCTTTTTCATGGCGTCCGAGAAGGACTCGGCGCCGAAGATGCCGCACTTGAGCTCGGGAAGCGTCGTTCCCGTCGTCTCGAGCTCTTCCATGATGCGCAGGCCGTACGAGACGACGCCGGTCACGACGCGGGTGCCGAAGTCTTTGGCGAGCTTGATCTGGCGGGCCGTGTTGCCGGCGCCGCTCGGCACGACGAACAGGCCGTATTTCCGCGCGCCGTGGTACATGCCGAAGCCGCCGTTAAAAAGGCCGAAGGACGGCGTGATCTGCACGACTTCGGTCGGCAGGGCGCCCGCCATGGCGTAGCAGCGCGCCATGCAGGTCGCCCACTGGTCGAGGTCCGCGAGCGTGTAAGGCATGACGACGGGCGTTCCCGTCGAGCCCGAGGACATATGCATCTCGGCGATTTTTTTCTTGTCGACGCAGCACAGGCCCATCGGGTACGTTTCGCGGAACGCGAGCTTGTTGATCGTCGGGAGTTTCGCGATGTCCGCGAGCGTTTTCACGTCCTCGGGCTTTACGCCCGCGGCGTCGAAGCTTTTGCGGTAGGTCGCGTTATTCGCGTAGACGTGCGCGCAAATTTTTTGAAGTCGCTCGAGTTGAATCTTTTCGATTTCCGCGCGATCCATCGTTTCAAGGTTTTTTTCGAAATAAACGTCGCTCATTTGACGCAATCTCCTCCCGCCGTAAAGGCGCGCATATTCAGTTCTCGGTGCCGCTCGGGCACGCAGATTTCCAAGGCTTTTTCCCAGTGGCTCGCGAGCGCGGGGAGCGCTTTCGCCGCCGCCCCGAGCAACACGACGTTCGCGGCCTTCGCGTTGCCGAGCTCGTGGGCGACGAGCGGCGCGTCGATCTCGACGAGATTCGGGAATAGTTTCGCGAGTCGTTCGTCGGCGTCGCTTGGGTAGCGAGCCTTACCCGACGAGACGGTGACCGGCACGATCTCCTGGCGGGACACGACGGCGACGCCGTTCGGCTTGAGGTAATGCGCGAAGCGGATCGCCTCGATTTTCTCGAGCGAGACGATGACGTCCGCCGTTCCTTCCCTGACGAGCGGCCCGTACACTTTGGGGCCGAACCGCACCTGCGCGAGCACTGAGCCGCCGCGCTGGGCCATGCCGTGCACTTCGTTCGCCTTGACGTCGGCTCCCGAAAGGATAGCCGCCTGCGCGATGATCGCGCTAATCAATAAGACGCCCTGGCCGCCAACGCCGACCAGCAATACGTTCGTGGTATCGTTCATTCGGTTACCTCCGCGATCGCGCCGAACGCGCAGACTTGGTCGCATAGGCCGCAGCCGGCGCAGAGCTCGGCGGATATTCGCGGCGGTTTCCCTTTTTCCGGGGCCTCGATGGCGGGGCATCCGAGCTTGACGCAGGCTTGGCAGGATTTGCATTTCGACGCGTCGATCGCGCGGCGCTTTCCCACGTTCGACCGGGTCCGCAGCGGGCAGGGCGCGCGCGTCACGATGAGGGACGGCTCGTCTTTCGCGAGCGCGCCGGAAACGGCCCGCTCGGTTTCGGCGAGGTTATAGGGATTGACGGTAGAGACCGTTTTCATGCCGCAGGCGCGGCCGATTTCCTCGATCGAGAGCGCCTCGGTTTTTTCGCCCATGAGCGTCGCGCCGGTTCCGGGATGATCCTGATGGCCGGTCATCGCGGTGGTGCGGTTATCGAGGACGACGAGCACTGACTTACCCTTGTTGTATACGACGTCGATGAGGCCGGTGATCCCCGAGTGGAAGAACGTCGAGTCCCCGACGACGCCGACGACGCGTTTCTTTTCGCCCGCCTTATCGATGCCCTGCGCGACGGAAAAGCCTCCGCCCATGCAGAGTATGGTGTCCGTCCGCGACAGGGGCGGGAACACGGCGAGGCTGTAGCAGCCGATGTCACCGGTGACGAGAACGTCGTGCTTCGTGAGCGCGAAGAAAAGGCCGCGGTGCGGGCAACCGGGACACAGGACCGGCGGACGTGCGGGAAGGTCGGCGGCTTCCGGGACGGGCGCGGGAATCGCGCCTGCGCCTGCGGTCGCCTGAGTGCCGTTCTCGGCCGATTCAAGCGCCGTCCGGAACGCGATGAGTTTTCCCTCGGAAAGCTCGCCGACCCCGGAAAGGAGATTTCTCCCTTCGCAGTCGATGCCCATGGCCCGTACGTGCTCTTCCAATATATCCTCGTTTTCCTCGACGATGGCGAGCCGGTCGACGCTCGCGGCGAACTCGCGGATGAGCGCGTCCGGAAAGGGCCATGCCCAGCCAAGCTTGAGCACGGAAGCCTCGGGAAATACGTCCTTTACGTAATTGTAGGCGAGTCCCTCCGCTATGATGCCGAGCGAGCGGCTTCCCATCTCAATGCGGTTGAGCGGACTTCTTTCCGCCTCAGACTTTAAATCCGCCAGCCGGGCTTCGACTTTCTTTCGCATTTCGCGGCCCCATACGGGGAGCGGGCAAAAGCGCGAAGGGTTTCTCTCGAAGCCGACCGCGTTCGGCGCGGTCCGCGCTCCCGTCTCGACGAGGGAGCGCGAATGGCTCACTCGGGTGGTGAGCCGGATCATGACCGGCACGCGGTGACGCTCGGAAAGCTCGAAGCCGTAGCGCATATACGCGAGCGCCTCGGCCGAATCGGCGGGCTCAAGCACGGGAATCTTGGCGAAGCGGGCGTAATGGCGCGAATCCTGCTCGTTTTGCGAGGAGTGCTGCCCGGGATCGTCGGCGACGCAGATGAGCATGCCGCCCTGGCTACCGACGTAGGAAAGCGTCATGAGCGGGTCGGCGGCGACGTTAAGGCCGACGTGCTTCATCGTCACGATGGTTCGCGCGCCGGCGTACGACGCGCCGCACGCCGCCTCGAAGGCCACTTTCTCGTTCGGGGACCATTCGAGGTAGACGTCGTCTTTGTGCAGAGAGAGGTTTTCAAGAATTTCGGTTGAAGGCGTGCCGGGATAGCCGAAGGCGGCGCCGACGCCAGCCTCCCACGCTCCACGGGCGACGGCCTCATTGCCGGTCAGAAGGATTGCCATACGCGATAACACCTTGCGAGAATATTTCGGATGAACGCGGGCGCGATAAACCCGATTTCCCATTGTATCGCCCGCGCGTATTCGGCGCAAGGGCAACCGTTCCGGCGCTAAGCGAGTGATTGACCAACCATCGGCCGCGCGCTACATTCGCTGATAAGGGAAGATCCTAACAATGAACGATACCTCTTCGTCTACGCGAGCCAGGCATGTCGCCTGGCTTTTTTTATGCGCCGCCATGGTTACGTGGGGAAGCCTCTACGTCGCGACGACGGTCGCCCTGCGATCGACGCCGCCGCTGACCTTGCTGTTCTTTCGATACGCGGTCGCGTCGGCCGCGCTCGCGGTTCCGATCGTCGTGGGCAAAAGAAATATACGCATTCCGCGCCGCGATTGGCCGGGCGTTTTTTTGATCGGCGCCGTCGGGTATTTCCTTTCGGTCGCGATTCAGAATTACGGGACGATGCTCGCCGGCGCCTCGGCCGCCTCGCTGGTGAACGCGATGACGCCCATTTCCATTACCGCGCTCGCGGTTTGTTTTCTCCGCGAGCGGTTCACCGCCGCCAAGGCCTTCGCGACGGTTTGCGCGATCGCCGGCGCCGTCGTGGTGCTTTCCGGCGGCGGGTCGGGCGGCGCCGCTCTCGGCATCGTTTTATCGATCGTCGCCGTCTTTTTCTGGTCTCTTTCCTCGATTCTCGCGCGGCGGGTGACGGCTTGGTACGATCCGCTCGCCGTGTCCTGCTGGGGGATGTTCGTCGCGATGGCGTGCTCGCTCCCCGCGGCGGCCGTCGAGTTGGCCGTCGTTCCGCACGGCCAACTCTTTTCGCGCGAGAACGTCGCGAGCGTCGCGTATTTAGGTATCGTCGCGACCGCGCTCCCGAGCGTGCTGTGGAACATGAGCCTCGCCCGGATCGACGCGAGCGTGTGCGGGCTTTTCTACCCTATACAGCCGTTAGTTTCCGTCGCCCTCGGCGCGACGCTGTTAGGGGAGCGCGTCGGCCTCCGTTTCGCCGTCGGCGCGGCGCTCATCATCGTCGGGGTCGTCGTCGCCATCCTTTCCCAGCGTCGCCCGAGGGGAATATTCCCGTCGGGTTCGGCGGCCCCGAGCTCGTCCGGGTCTCGCTCGGTTTTTCCGGGCAGAAAAAAAGCGCCCTCGGGACGGGCCCAGGGGCGCTAGCTTCGCGCGGTTCGCGTTCGGTTACTCTTCGTTGACCTTCGCGTTCGCCTCTGCGATGAACTGATCGACTTTCCCGTCCGACATGAGATGGGCGAGGGTCTTGTTCACCTCGGCGAGAAGGTCGGCCTCGCCCTTGTTGACGGCGATCGCGTTTCCGCCGTCGTCGTCCTTAAACGTGTAGGACGCGAGCATGAGGTCCGGGTTCGCCGCGATATAGGCCTTCGCGACGGGAAGCTCGGCGACTACCGCCTCGATCTTGGAGTTCTTCACTTCCATGACGAGGTCGGAAAGCTTCGCGACTTCCTTGATCTGGTCGTTCGGGGCGTCGAGCTGATCGTCGGCCACTCCCTTGATGTACTTTTTCGCGAGCTTGACCTGAATGGTCGAAAGCTGGGCGCCGATGGGCGCGTCCTTGAGGCTTGCGACGTCCGCCGCGTATTTCGCCTCGTCGGCCTTGCGAATGATGACGCCGTGCTCGACATAATAGTAGATTTCGGAGAAATCGACGCTCTGTTTGCGCTCCTCGGTCGGGGTCATGCCAGAAATGATGATGTCGATGGTTCCCGCCTTGAGGGCGGCGAGCAGTCCGTCGAAATCCATGTCCTTGATCTCAAGCTCGACGCCGAGGTCTTTCGCGACTTCTTTCGCGATCTCGATGTCGAAGCCGATGATCGCGTCCTGTCCGTCAACCTGCCCATGGAATTCATAGGGCGGATAGTCGGCTGAGGTGCCAAGGATGATTTTTCCCGCTTTCTTGATCTGCTGAAGTTTGGTTTCCGGGGCTTTTTTCGCGCACGAGGCGAACGAGAGCGCCGCGGCGACGGCGGTGAGCGCCGCGATCGCCTTTATCATGTTTTTCATCTCACATACTCCTTTGTGGTGTGATAGCCGGGGAGTATACGCCTCGGTTTGCGTTAGCGCAAGCGGTATCGAGAGTCCCTACCCATTGCGCGCTCGAGGCCTCCTCGGCTATAGTGCTGCCGTCAGTGCGGGGTGCAAAAAATGCTAGAGACCGATGGTTTTACCGGTACGAGTGTTGAGCCGTTGCTCGGCGAATTGAATCGAATATACGCGGAAATCGCGTCGGCGCAGTCCGATTGGATTGCCGCGAATCCGTTTGGGTGTCCCGACGGGTGCGGTCAGTGCTGCGTCGCTTTTGAGCCCGACGTTTTGGAGTCTGAGGCGCTCTATCTCGCCGCCTGGCTCGTCTATCACCGTCCGTCCGTGGCCGATTCCATTCTCGACGGTTCGTTCACCCCTCCGCGCGTCGGTTCTGCCCTTCCGGAATCGGGTTGCCTTTTTTTTGATCCCGCGTCCGCGTATCACTGTACCGTCTATGACGGCCGCGCCCTCATTTGCCGCTTGTTCGGCTATGCGGGCGATCGGGGAAAGGACGGGGCTCCGCGCTGGAAGCCCTGCAAATTCCTCCCGTTCGGCGAGCGTTTTTCCGAAGTCGCCAGCGTCGATCGCCAATATGACGAGGAAGAGCTTCGCGCAATTTTTGGGGTTATGCCGCCGGTAATGTCCGATTTCGCCGCGCGCGTGCTTGCCTTAACCCCCGACGGGGCCGAAGACCGCGCGTCCCTGCGCGACGCGCTTCCGTCCGCGATCGCGAAAATCCGCATGCTCCAGCGTTTTTCGCGACTGCCGCCCGAGCCCGATTCTCCCGAACCGAACCCAAACGCGCCCCTGCCGCGCGCTTCGTAAGCCGTACTTTTTTCTCCCGTTCCGCCCAGCGTCGCCCAGTCCCGATCGTTTTTTCGCGAGGAAAAGCCTCGGCGCGGGAATATTCGGGGCTCGGCGATTTCTGTGTACCATAACGCAGGGCATCGTATTGAATAAAACGCTTTTTTTAGGCTACTATGATAATGACATTTCATCTTTATTGAGGGTTTCGGGCTTTCCCGTTAGAGGGAAAACGGTCTGTTCCCAGGAGGATATATGACGATATTGGATATGCTTGGGCAAAGCGGAATCCTAACCGTTCTCGGTATGGGCGTCGTTTTTGCGTTTATCATCATTCTGGTTTTTGCGATGAGCTTACTCAAAGTAGTGGTGAAGTCGCTTAAACTGGACCAGAAAGAAGTCGCCGCGTCCGCGGCTCAATCCGTTTCGGCGGGTCAAGACACCGCCGTTATCGCCGCGATCGCCGCTGCGGTTCGCGAAAAATAATCCATATTCAGGAGAATAAATCTATGGCTCACAAAGTACAGCTTACCGACCTTGTGCTGCGCGACGCGCACCAGTCCCTTCACGCGACGCGCATGACGACCGCCGACATGCTTCCCATCTGCTCCCAGCTTGATAAAATCGGCTTCTGGAGCCTTGAGGGATGGGGCGGCGCCACGTTCGACACCTGTATCCGATTCCTGAACGAAGATCCGTGGGATCGCCTCCGCAAGCTCCATGCCGCGATGCCGAACACCCCCATTCAGATGCTCCTCCGCGGCCAGAACCTTCTCGGCTATCGCCACTACGCCGATGACGTCGTGGACAAATTCGTCGAGGCCGCCGCCGCGAACGGCGTCGGCGTGTTCCGCATTTTCGACGCCTGCAATGACCCGCGCAACCTCGCGCGCGCCGCTAAGGCCGCGAAAAAAACCGGCAAGCACGTCCAGATGGCCATCTCCTACGCCACGACCCCTTTCCACACGAAAGAAGTGTACGCCGAGCTCGCGAAGAGCTACGCGGAATTCGGGGCTGACTCGATCTGCGTGAAAGACATGTCCGGCTTGCTCAAGCCGTATGAAGTTTACGAATTGGTGAAGGCGATCAAGAAAGTCGTCGATATCCCGATCCAGATTCACTCCCACGCGACGACCGGCCTCTCGGTCGCGACCCTGCTCAAGTCCGTCGAAGCGGGCGCCGACGTGCTCGACACCGCGATTTCCTCGATGGCGATGGGAACCTCCCATAGCCCGACCGAAACCGTCGTCGAAATGCTCAAGGATACCGAGTACGACACCGGCCTCAACACGAAAGCCCTTCTCGAGATCGCCGCGTACTTCCGCGAGGTCCGCAAGAAATATAACTCGCTCGAGTCCAAGTTCCTCGGCGCTGATACCCGCATCCTCGTTTCCCAGGTTCCCGGCGGCATGCTTTCGAACCTCGAGAGCCAGCTGAAGGATCAGGGCGCGTCCGATAAGATCGACGAAGTGCTCAAGGAAATCCCGATCGTCCAGAAAGACTGCGGATACATCCCGCTCGTCACCCCGACCAGCCAGATCGTCGGCACCCAGGCCGTGTTCAACGTCCTGTTCGGCCGCTACGCGAAGCTGACCCAGGAAACCCGCGACCTCCTCACCGGCCGCTATGGCGCAACGCCGACGACCGCGAATCCCGAGCTCGTCAAGGAAGCCCTCAAGCAGAACAGCATGGACGCCGTCGTCACTTGCCGACCCGCCGACCTCATCCCGAACGAATGGGAAAAGTGCGTCGAGGAAGCCAAGAAGAACGGCGCCGACGGAAGCGACGAGGACACGCTCACCTACGCGATGTTCCCGAAAGTCGCGCCGAAGTTCTTCAAGACCCGCGCCGACGGCCCCATTTCCTCCGATACCTTCACGACGAAGACCGTCGCCGCCTCGAAGGGCGGTAGCTACACCGTTTCCGTGAACGGCACTTCCTACGACGTCGTTTCCGGTCCCGCCGGCGACTCCATGAAAGTTACCGTCAACGGAACCGACTATGACGTCGCGTTCTCCGCCGCGGGCGCCGCTTCCGCCGCCCCGGTCGTTACCGGCGGCGTCGAGATCACCGCCCCGGTCGCCGGAACCCTCATTAAGCACGTCGCTCCCGCCGGTTCTTCCGTCAAGAAAGGCGACACCGTCATCATGATCGAATCCATGAAAATGGAACTTGAGGTGAAGGCGCCCGCCGACGGAAAGATTTCTTATTCCGTGAACGCCGGTTCCCAGATAACCGCCGGTCAGGTTATCGCCTCCCTCGGCGGCGTCGTGATGCAGGCCCCGGCCCCGGCTGCGAAAGCCGCCGCCCCCGCCGCCTCTTCCACCGGCGGAACCCCGATCACCGCTCCCGTCGCGGGAACCCTCCTTCGCTACGCCGTTCAGGAAGGCGCGACGGTAAAGGCCGACACGACGATCATCATGGTTGAGTCCATGAAGATGGAACTCGAGATCAAGGCGGGCGTCGCCGGTAAAGTTCACTTCATCGCGGCCGCGAGCACCCAGATCACGGCGGGTCAAACCCTCGCCGAAGTAAAGTAAGGAGACCCTTCTCATGGGAGATACTAAAAAACGAACGACATCCATCATGTTAACCGTTTTGGTTATCATGGGACTCGCGTTGACGTATTCATGCGCCAGCAAGGCGATTTCGGGGAATGCCCCGACGGCGACCGTCGCATCCGACTTTGACACGTCGCCGCGGAACATTACGTCCACGGTAATTAAGGGATCCGAAAACACCCCGAATATCTCGGTGTCGAAGTTCCTCAATAACATTTGGCAGACTACCGGAATCTACAAGATGATCCACGTCGAAACCGACGCGGAACGCGCGGAAGCCGCCGCGGCGGCGGAAGCCGAGCGCGCTAAAGAGGCGATTGATCCGTTCGCGGGCAGACACGCGCCAGGCTGGCAGAAGCTCATCATGATCGCCTTAGGGTTCCTTATCGTCTATTTGGGCGCCGCGAAAAACTTCGAGCCCCTTTTGCTCGTGCCGATCGGGTTTGGAACGATTTTCGTCAACATTCCGGGCGCGGGCATGGGCGAAGGCCCGACGGGAATGCTCTACATCATTTATCACGCCGGTATCGGAAACGAATTTTTCCCGATGCTTATTTTCATGGGCATCGGCGCGATGACGGACTTCGGACCGCTTATCGCGAACCCGAAAACCGCGCTCCTTGGCGGCGCGGCCCAGCTCGGCGTTTTCTTCACGATGTTCGGCGTCGCGCTCATGAACCTCATCCCGGGCGTCGATTACACGATGCTCCAGGCCTGCGCGATCTCCATCATCGGCGGCGCGGACGGTCCGACGACGATTTACGTATCGGGTAAGTTAGCGCCGGAAATGATGGCGGTCGTCGCGGTCGCCGCGTATTCGTACATGGCGCTCGTCCCGATGATTCAGCCCCCGATCATGAAGCTCATGACCACGAAAAAAGAGCGCATGATCAAGATGAAGCAGCTCCGACACGTGTCGAAAGCCGAGAAAATTCTTTTCCCGATGATGCTTCTCTGCCTCGCGATCCTCCTCCTTCCGCCGGCCGCGCCGCTCATCGGTATGCTCGCCTTCGGAAACTTCGTCAAGGAAGTCGGCGTCATCGATCGCCTTTCCAAGACGATGCAGAACGAGCTGATGAACATCGTGTCCATCCTCCTTTCGCTCGGCGTCGGTTCGCAGATGACCCCGGAGAAGATCATTAACATGAACTCCATCGGTATCATCATCCTCGGGCTCCTAGCGTTCTGCGTGGCGACTTTCGGCGGCTTGCTCATGGCGAAGATAATGAACCTCTTCCTCAAGGAAAAGATCAATCCGCTCATCGGGTCCGCGGGCGTTTCCGCCGTTCCCATGGCCGCCCGCGTCTCGAACAAGGTCGGCATGGAATACGATCCGAGCAACTTCCTCCTGATGCACGCGATGGGACCGAACGTCGCGGGCGTTATCGGTACCGCGATCGCGGCCGGCGTCTTTATCGCGACGTACGGTTGATTCACGGTCGGCGCGCGGTTTTTGCGAACCGCGCGTTTCTTTCGGTTTAATTTCGTTCAACGGGATTCCCGAGCGGAATCCCGTTTTTTTTTAAAATAGAATCCCGTCGACGGATTGACTCACCTTTATTTTCCGATACGACGCACTGGAGAATGGAATGCCGCCGCGAAAAGCAAACAGTAATTTTCTTCGGTATCCGCTTGCCTTAGCGCTCGCGTTTTTTTCCTTTATTTCCTGCGCTTCCGCCGAGGCCTCCCTGAGCGCCGTTCCCTCGATCGCCGACTCCGGTGCCGCGAGCCTTCCCAATCGCCCGGCCCCCGTCGCCTTTTCCGAAATTTGGGCGTATTTGCAAAATGGCGACGAGCAATCGCTCGACTCATCCTGGCCAATTTCCGACATCGGCTATTTCGGCGCGTCGATTAATTATCGCGGAAAGCTGTATGGCGTCCCAAACCGCAAGTCCTTGGGTTCTTTTTCGGGTCGCACGCACCTCGTGATCGCGGAAGTGACGAACCAGGCGCTGAATCACTTTTGCATTGATCCCTCCATGCCCATTCGCAACGAACTGCTCGCGTCGATTATCGAGGCGTCATCGCCGTACGATGGCGTTCAAATCGATTTTGAGCTCGTCCCCGCTTCCGACGCCGAGCAATTTTATTCTTTCCTGTCGGAGCTTAAGCACGGAATCGGGAAAAAAACGCTGAGCGTCGCGATCCCCGCTCGAACGCGAAACGTCGGGGACGCGTATGACTACGCGCGCATTTCAGCCATCGCCGATAGGGTTATCGTCATGGCATACGATGAGCATTGGAGCGGAAGCGGACCGGGCTCAATCGCCTCGTTGGCCTGGTGTCAAAAAGTGGCCGCATACGCCGTCTCGGTTATCGGCTATGATAAACTCGTTATGGGGTTGCCCTTTTACGGTCGCGCGTGGGCGGAGACAAGCCTTTCCAAGGCGTATCGCTTTTCGGGGATATCCCGGCTTTTGACCGAAAAGAACGTTTCAGACATGGCGCGCGTCGACTCGGTCCCGTCGTTTTCGTATTCGGAAACCGTGAACGTCACCGTATTTTACGAGGACGAGCAATCAATCCGCGACCGCGCGGCAATGTACCGATCGTCATCGGTACGAGCTATTTCGTTTTGGAAAATTGGGCAGGAGGACCCGAATATTTGGGCGTCTCTCGAGTTGTCGCGCTGAGCGCGTTTTGAATAACTATTGCACAAAAAAGCTCGAAAGAGTATAAATATACAAAACTATATACTACAGCCTCGCGTACAATGGCGTGTGCGGGCGAGTTTCCGGGTCAGCCCGATTATCAGGAGGAAAGGTATGCCCTTTAATGAAATTTTTGGCATTAACGCTTTTGGCGATTCCGTCATGAGGGATCGTCTTCCGAAGGCTATTTACAAAGAGCTGAAGGAAGTTCAGGCGGGCGAGCGGGAACTGACCGTAGCGTGCGCGGAAGTCGTCGCGAACGCGATGAAAGACTGGGCGATCGAAAAAGGCGCCACTCACTATACTCATTGGTTCCAGCCGATGACCGGCCTCACCGCCGAAAAGCATGATTCGTTCATTTCTCCCACGGCCGACGGACTCGCGATCGTCGAGTTCTCCGGCAAGGAGTTGATTCAGGGCGAGCCCGACGCGTCGAGCTTCCCTTCCGGCGGCCTTCGCGCAACCTTTGAGGCCCGCGGCTACACCGCATGGGACGTCACCAGCCCCGCGTACATCATGGAAGAGGGAAATTGCAAGACCCTCGTCATCCCGACCGCGTTCGTCGGCTATCACGGCGAGGCTCTCGACAAGAAGACCCCGCTGCTCCGCTCCATGCAAGCCGTGAACAAGCAGGCGCTCCGCGTGCTCAAGGCTCTCGGAAACACGACCTCCAAGCGCGTAGTTTCTTCCGTCGGGCCCGAACAGGAATATTTCCTCGTGGACGCGCAGTATTTCAGCGCTCGCCAGGACCTTTTACTCAGCGGACGCACCGTTTTCGGCGCGCTCCCCCCGAAGGGCCAAGAACTTGAGGATCATTACTTCGGAAAGATTCCCGAGCGCGTTTCCGCCTTCATGACGGAAGTCAACGAAGAACTCTGGAAGCTCGGCATCCCCTCCAAGACCCAGCACAATGAGGTAGCCCCGAACCAGTTCGAACTCGCCCCGATTTACGGAGTTTCCAACGTCGCCACCGATCAGAACTACGTCGTCATGATGACCTTGAAAAAAGTCGCCAAGCGGCATGGTCTCGTGTGCCTCTTGCACGAGAAACCCTTCCGCGGGGTAAACGGTTCCGGTAAGCACAACAACTGGTCCCTCGCTACCGACGACGGCATGAACCTCCTGAATCCCGGAAACACTCCCGCGGCGAACCTTCAGTTCCTCGTGTTCGTTTCCGCCGTTCTCGACGCCGTTGACACGTACGCGCCGCTTCTCCGCCTTTCCGCGGCGAACACCGGAAACGACCATCGCCTTGGCGCCAACGAAGCCCCACCCGCTATCATTTCGATCTTCCTCGGACAGCAGCTCGCCGACATTTTCGAGGGAATCGCGTCCGGCAAGACCGTTCCTTCCCAGGAAGGCGTTAAGCTCGAGCTCGGCGTTAACACCCTGCCCAAGCTTCCGAAAGACCTCACCGACCGCAACCGCACAAGCCCCTTCGCGTTCACCGGCAACAAATTCGAATTCCGCATGGTTCCTTCCAGCGAATCCATCGCGGGACCGAACTTCACGCTGAACACCGTCGTCGCCGAAACGCTCGCCGCCATCGCCGACAAGCTCGAGAAATCCAAGGATATCGCCGGTACCGTTAAGGAAATCGTCACCGAGACCTGGAAAAAGCACAGCCGCATCGTGTTCAACGGCAACGGCTACACCGACGAATGGGTGAAGGAAGCCGCGAAGCGCGGTCTTCCCAACCTGACGAGCTCGGTCGAGGCTTGGCCCTATCTCACTAAGGAAGATTCCGTCAAGGTTTTCACGAAGCACAACGTATTCACCAAGGAAGAGCTTCATGCCCGCCTGGACATCGTGCTCGAGAAATACTCCAAGCAGATCAACATCGAGGCGGGAATCGCGTTCGAGATGGCTACCCGCGAGATTCTTCCCGTGGTCACCGACTATGCAGTTGAGCTCGCAAGCCAGATTCAGGCGCTCGAGGCTTCCGGCGTGAAGCCCGCCTCCATCAAGGCTAAGCTCGTCGAAGTCGCCGATCTCGCCGAAAAGGCCGCGAAAGCAGCCGTCGCGCTCGAGGCCGCCCGTAAAGCCGCGAAAGCCGATTTGGACGTTCTCGGGCAGGCGAAAGCCTATCGCGACAACGTATTCGCCGGAATCGAGGCTCTTCGCGACCCGATCGACCAGCTTGAGAAGCTCCTACCCAAAGAGTACTGGCCGATGCCTGCGTACGAGGAACTTTTGTTCAGGATTTAAGCCCTTTCACCGGAGTTCCGGAAATCGCCTTCGTAGGGCGATTTTTGGGATTATGGGGAATCCAAAGCGAAAAGACGGAGCCCAAAAGGTTCCGTCTTTTTTTTAGGGTACTAACGCTTTATCCGAGTTTAGCGGGATTAGCTTTCTCTTTTCGCGTAAAAAACTTCGATTTTTGGCGACGAGCTCCGCGCGGCCTCCGACCAAGAGCTTTTCGTAAATATGGCGAATGTGCGTTTTCGCGGTGTTTTCGGAAATTCCAAGCTGTACGGCTATTTCTTTCACGGTAAGCTCCGTCAGCAATAAATCGTAGACGGCCGCTTCTCGGCGGGAGATCCTCTCGACGGGCGGGGAATCTTCGGTATCCCGGAGCAGCACGGAGTAGCCGTCATGCGGCGAACCATTTACCGAGAGGGCAAACATCGTAACGCTCAGCGCCTTATCGTCGAAGCCATCCACTCTAAACTCAGCGAACCCGTTCCTCGATACTTCATTCGCGATTTTGCGAAAGTTCATCGGTAAAACCGACGTAACGAACCCTTTCTCGTCTTGCGGTATCCGCAGTCTTTTCGCCGCGCGCTCATTGACGAGAAGAATTTGGCCGTTTCCGTCCAGGAGTATGGCCGCCTGCTCTATGCGGTTAAAAATCGCGCTGTAGTCGATTGGCTCGTTAGCGCGCGCGATGATTTGCTCGATCATGAGCAAAACCCCGCTGAGCGAATACAACAAACTTGAGAAATCCCTCTCAATTCCCGGTATGAGTCTGAACACGTACGATATATTCGCGGCGACGGGAATACTGACGGCTAAAACGTTCAAAAGGCACTCAGCTTTGCGGATTCTGTTCATCGCGAAAAAATCGCGATAGGTGAGCGCGAGCCCATACAGGAAAAGCGAATAAGAATACGCCGTGTGAACCCAAAACCACGGCCCATACGAGTCCACGATATGAAAAAGCCCGCCGTTTTTGAATAAGACGCGATGCTCTACCCATAAAAGAAACTGCATGCTCGGTACCCATACCGTTAAAATCGTCGTGAACGGTATGAGCAGCGTTACATACAAAAGAGGGTGGGGATGTTTAGGAGGCGGCCCTAACGTCGTCCTCGCGCAAAGATAGACCCACGCGATGGGAAAAGGAACGATGCAAGTGTACGTCAGACGGGAATATAAAAAAAGGGCCTCCGGACTTTTCGCCGTAAGCTCAAGAACGGAAAACACGATCATTCCAAGGACTAAGGCCTGAAATTGGATAAGGTATCGCGAAACCCGATGCCGAATATTCGCAACGGAAAAAACGATGCTCGTAAGCGAAAGTATGATCGCCAAGGGAGCGAACAAACAGTACAGTTGCGCGTTCGTCATAGTTTATTTTCGCACGAAGGGATTGTTGGGTCAAGCATTGGGTAATTTACCGCGAAAAATCCGGCGGTGAGGGTGATAATCGGGTGATTTTATATTTTTCATCTCATTTTTCTATATTGACAATGTGAACATATGAGCATATATTCAAACGTATGGATAAGATTTATGATACAGATAACCTCGATACGGGAGAATCTTCGTGCGTGAACGAATCCGAAGTGGCGCGCGTACGGGCTAAAATGCCGGATGAGGCGACGCTGTATGAGCTCGGGGAATTCTTTAAAACACTGGGAGACTCGACGCGAGTGCGCGTGCTTTCCGCCCTCATGGCGGGCGAGTTGTGCGTGTGCGATATAGCGGCCACCCTCGATATGACGGTTTCGGCCGTCTCCCATCAATTGCGCGTGCTGCGTCAGGCCAAAATCGTTCGGACGCGGCGGGACGGCAAACAGATATTTTATTCCGTCGACGATGAGCACGTCGGCATTTTGTATTCGGTCGGGCTTGAACATATACGGGAAGGAGGTTTGTGATGGGATGCGCTTGTTGCGATCATGACGATCCAAAAGGGAGTTGCGATGGTTCTGAAGGGTGCTCCTGCGGGCGGGAAGAAAGAGTTCCCCGATCGATGATTTTTCGGTTCGCGGCGGCATTTGTTTTGTTTATGGGCGCGATCGCCGTCTCATTGGCGCGTCCCGACGCGCAGGGGATTTCGAGGGTTCTTTTCGTCATTTCCTGGGCAGTCGCCGGAGCCGTCGTCGTGCGGGACGCCGCGAGGAACGCGTTGCGCGGCGAGTTGTTCGATGAAAATTTCTTGATGACGATAGCGAGCGTTGGCGCCTTGGTCGTCGGGCAGTGGAGCGAAGGCGCAGCCGTAATGATCTTTTATAATCTAGGGGAGTTAGTTCAGGAAACCGCGGTTCGTCGGTCTCGTCGTTCCATCGTTGAGCTCATGGACGTTCGACCCGATGAAGCCAGACTTTCCAGCTCAAACGCTATAGTGCATCCCTCTGCGGTCGCCGTCGGCACGGAACTGCTCGTCCTTCCGGGCGAACGCGTCCCGTTGGACGGAACGATCGTTTCGGGCTCATCGAGTTTCGATACTTCGTCGTTGACCGGGGAAAGCGTTCCTCGCTCAGGTATGCCAGGAACGGGGGTTCTCGCGGGCTTCGTGAACGGGAGCGGGTCGGTCACGATCAAAGTGACCGCTTCTTACGCCGATACGGCCGCGGCGAAAATGCTCGCGTTAACCGAGGGGGCCCAGCGAAGAAAGGCGAAAGCGGAGCGTTTCGTGACTTCTTTCGCCAAAATATACACGCCCATCGTGACGCTGTCCGCGGTCGCCCTTGCCGCCCTTCCGCCTTTAGTCGGCGCGTTGCTGGGTTTGGGGGATCTTTCCGGCTGGGAGTCGTTTCGCCCCTGGGTGTATCGTGCATTAGTTTTTTTGGTAATATCCTGCCCGTGCGCGTTCGTGATATCCGTTCCGCTCGGTTTTTTTGGTGGAATCGGGGGCGCCGCGAAGCGCGGCATTTTAATTAAGGGCGCGGATTATCTGGACGCCCTCGCGAAGACGGAAGCCGTCGTTTTCGATAAGACCGGCACGCTTACCCATGGCTCTTTCGCCGTCCATGAGACCGTTCCCTCCGGAGGCTATGACGAGGATGCGCTCGTGCGGCTTGCCGCGCTCGCCGAATCGCGATCTACCCATCCGATCGCGGCCGCCATCCGAAGGGCGGCGGAAAGCCGGGGCATAGCGATGAGCGCGGATCGCGTGCTTTCCTCGGCCGATATACCGGGATTCGGCGTTTCCGTTTCCGTGCCCGAGGGGGTTATTCTCGCGGGTTCCGAGCGTTTAATGGAAAAAGAAAACGTCGTTGGCCCTTTTCGCCGGAACATTTCAGACGAAACGCCAGGTGCGGGAACCGCGGTGTTCGTCGCCTTGAACGGCTCATTCGCGGGCTATATCGCTCTCGGCGACGAGCCAAAGCCCGAGTCCGCGGCCGCCGTCGCGGAGTTGCGCGCGCTCGGGGTTCGCTCCGTCGTCATGCTCACCGGAGACGGATCGGCGCCTGCCGCGGCCGTCGCGCGCGCGGTGGGGATAGACGAGACGCGCGCGGAAGCATTACCTCACGAGAAAGTAATGTTTTTCGAGGAATTATCCTCCCAAATTAAGGCGCTTTCGCCGAAAGCGACGACTATTTTCGTCGGCGATGGCATGAACGACGCGCCAGTGCTCGCCCGCGCGGACGTCGGAATGGCCATGGGCGGAATGGGAAGCGACGCCGCGGTCGAGGCCGCCGACGTGGTGCTTATGAACGATAATCCGCGATTAGTGGCCGAGGCGATTCGCGTCGCTCGCTGGACACGCCGCATCGTCTCGGAAAATATCGTGCTCGCCTTTTCGGTAAAAATCGTATTTTTGGCAATGGGCGCGTTCGGGGTCGCGAATATGTGGGAAGCTGTTTTCGCGGACGTTGGCGTCGCCCTGCTCGCGACGTTGAACGCCTTGCGGGCCCGGCGATAGGGGCTGGATTAGATAGACAAGGGCGCGCGTTTCGTGCTATCGTACTGAGCGTCGCGCCGGCGTGGTGGAATGGTAGACACGGTGGACTCAAAATCCACTGCCCCTAAAGCGTATCGGTTCAAGTCCGATCGCCGGCAAGCAATCGGACCCGAAAGGGTCCGTTTTTTTTATTCCGCCGCGCGAAACGGCGAAAGGAGCGTTCCATGGCATTCACGTTTAACACCGACGAAGTATTCGAAATCGCCGAAAGGATTGAGGCGAACGGGGCTGAGTATTACGAAACGGCCGCTTCGTCGGTCTCCGACGCGCGATACGGCTCGTTGCTCAAAGATCTCGCCAAGCGCGAGCGCGAGCATCTCGCGACTTTTTCTTCCTTGCGCAAAGAGCTTTCCTCCGAGGAGCGGACGTCCGCGGTGAGCGATCCCGACGACGAATCTTCCGCGTATTTGCGGGCACTCGCGGATTCGGAGGTTTTCTACGGAAAAAAAACGGACTTTTCCTCGATTCGCGCGATCTTGCTCGGGGCTCTTGACCGCGAGAAAGACTCGATCGTGTTTTACGTTGGCATGAAAGACTTAGTTCCGTCCGTCGCCGGCAAGGCGAAGATCGACGGGATTATCGCCGAGGAAAAGCGGCATATTACCGCGCTGACCGCCGAGCTGAGGGCGTTGAAGGCTTAAGCACATTCGGCGTTTTCGCCGCTTTTTTCTCGCGGCGCAAAACGTCGAGGTTTTTTTTCGACGCCTCGAAAAGAATTCCCAGCGTTTCGCGCAGGATCTTTTTTGTTTCGGCGTCGAGTCCCGAGAGCGATTTCACCGTCGCCTTCGCGGTTTTTAGCCAGTCGGTCGAAAGGTCGAGTACCGTTTCAGCCTCCGTCGCGCCGATGATCTCGTAGAGCGCGTCGATAAGCGTTTTCCTTCGCTCGGTATCCATCGCGCGAATCCAGTCCTTGAGCGTGCGGTCGACGAACACGCTGTCCCGGGTAAGTTCCCGTTCGGGAACGAACCGGTCGCGGACGACGGTCCAGGAGTACGGATCGTGCTGGAGTAACCCGCTTTGCTCGCTGTGGACGATCGAGTAGCGCTCGCTATGCTCGAGCAAAAGCCCGATAACCGAGGATTGCGGGATAAGAGACCTGGTCCGATCCTGTATCGCGCGAAAACCCTCGCTCTCGATCGTTTCCGGCGAAAACCCGGGCCCGTCGTTGCTGAAAACCGCGGAAATGCGTTTTTGCGCTGTTTTCGCGCAAAAGGCGGCGGCGTACGCCGCGAGATTCCCGCCTTTTGAGTGGCCTCCGACCCGAAACTTCCCCCCTAATCGCCTCGCCGCGTTTTCCAAATAGGCAACCGCCTCGAGCTGTGAGGGTACGGCCGACATAAAGCCCATATTGAGGTCTTCCTTCCAACCGACGAGCGTAAGGTCGGTTCCGCGAAACGCGACGAACGGAGTCCCGTCGTCGGTGATCGCGCATACGGCGGAAAACTGCTTTTGCTCCGATACGTCGATTGAGTTGACGTACCCAGAAATCCGGGTCGCTCCGAAACGCCGCGACTCAGCCGCGCGGGCGAGTAGCTCAACGTCCCTACCGTCGCGGACTGCGAGGCTCGCGGGGTCCAGCTCCGCGAAATTCCGCGCGACGTCCGAGAGCGTCGGCGATTTTTTCGTCGGCTGGGCCGGAACGAGACCGTCGAACGGTAAGTACGCGAGTACGGAAATGATGAGGTTATCCACCTCGTTGAAAGGCGCGGCAGAAAAAGCGATGTCCCCGCGCCACTCAAGATAATCGAAAATCGTTCCCGTCATGGGTAGTTCCTCCCCCTTACCAGTATTTGCGCATAAGCTCGGCGACCCAGGTGGGTTGCCCGACGTCGCGCGGCAAATATTCTCGGAATACCGGTTTAATGTCCAGAACCGGCGTACCGTCAATGGCGTCAAACGAGGATAGATATACGCGCCTTCCCTCGACTCGCTCGATCTTCGCGATAGTCGCGCCGATCCGGTTTGGCCGGGCTTTTTTTCGCTGCGCGAATATGCCCACTTTCGGCCAGGAAGGATTTTCCCTCGGGTGCTCAGCCCCGCAGACGATTTTCGCGGGATTCACCTGGTGGAAAAAATAGAGGATTTCAGCGTGAGAAAAATCGGATAAGCCTTCGAGGCATTCGACCCCGTATCCGTCCGCGAGCTCGACGTACGCGCGCACGGAATTCCAATTATCGTCGATGGGTTCCGCCCGTTCGGATCGGACGAAGGCGATCGGTTCCATTTCTATCATCTCAGTTCCTTTTTTCGAGATATCTCGTTTTTAAGTTTAGCCTGAACGAATTCCCATCCGCGATCGTCGTGGACTTTCACGCAGTCGGAACAGTCTTTTACCCCGCCCGCGAGTTTCCAATCGCCCCCGCAATCGAGAAAATAGAGGGGACAATAGCAAAAAAGGCAGTTTTGCCCGTCGAGCCCATGGCAGGGATAATATTCGCAGTCGCGATTCGTGAAATGCCGGCAATGCGGTTCAGCCATCGCGCTTAGCCGATTTCGGGATCGTAGCGAGCCCTCTCTCCGCCGACGTACTTCGGTCGGGTTCGGGCGAGCACGAGCGGCGCTTCCCCGATCGTTTTGACGGAAACGCGCACGGGAACCGCCACGGGGCGAAGGTGCATGCCGATCAAGGTATTGCCGATGTCGATGCCGAGGTCAGCGCAGACGTTTTCCACCAGGGTCGGGGATTTCATGCCCTGCCAACAGGCTGTCGCGAACGCACCCCCGGCGGTCGGCTGGGGAATCGCGTTGACGCGCGTGAGGTTCAGACGGCGGGCGTCTTCCCGCTCGACGACGAGACTACGATTTAAGTGCTCGCAACACTGCGCCGCGAGGCAGAGACCCTGCTGCGCGCAAAACGAGGCGACCGTTTCGTAAATCGCCCGCGCGACCTCGGCGCTTCCCGCCGTGCCGATTTTTTTCCCGATGACCTCGCTCGTGCTGCAGCCCACGACGAGCAAGGCGCCTTCTTCCGGTTTCGCCACCGCGTAGAGCTCCTCGAGCGCCGCGCGTATTTGAGATCCTATCGTTTCGGTCATGATGGCATTGAGTATAAACCGCATTGAAAAAAGCATCCACGGGGCGATCGGGGACTCCCCTCGGCATCATCGCGACGATTCATTTGATTTTAGGGCGACATTCGGCGATACTGAACGGAAGGGGGAAGTTAACGGAGATGGACGTATCGCAAATCGACACCTTTGGAAGGCAAATTCTCTGTATTGACGATAGTAAAACCCAGTTAGCGCTCTATAAGGACGAGCTTGAGGGAATGTATTCCGTAACGTGCGCCCTCGCGTACCAGGAAGCGGTCGCCAGCCTTACCGCCGCGCGGCCCGACCTCATCATCCTTGATATGGAAATGCCGCAGGTCACCGGACTCGAATTTCTGGATATCCTGCGGTATTCCCCGAATTACGCCCATATTCCGGTCATTATCGTTTCCGGCGACAATAATCCGGCCGACGTGAAGGAAGCCTTCGTGCGGGGCGCCATGGATTACGTGCGCAAGCCCTATGACAGCGAGGAATTGCTCCTGCGGATCCATCGCATTTTCCAGTTGCTCTCCGGCCCGCCGCAGGAGACGCCCGTCGTCGACTCGACGCACGGGTTCACGATTGCCCAGGATCACCTCGTGAGGTCCATTGCCGATCTCGCGGCGGCAAAAGACAACGAAAACACGAAGCATTTAACGCGCATTGGCCTTTATTCCGCGGAACTCGCGGAAACCGTCACGAAAACGGCGCGTTTTCGGCCGCATGTCTCCGTCGACTTCGTGACGAAAATAGGGGCGTTGGCGAAATTGCACGATATCGGCAAAGTGAACGTGCCCGACCACATCCTCAAAAAAACCGGTCACTTAACCGACCGGGAGTTCGAGTACGTCAAAAATCATACGACGGACGGCGCGCGCACGATCGATATGATCCGAAACTCGTTTCCCGATTACGCGTTTCTCGACTTCGCCCACGATATCATCCTTTCCCACCATGAAAGTTGGGACGGTTCCGGGTATCCGAACGGGATTGCCGGGGAGGATATCCCGCTCGCGGCGCGCATCGTGGCCATCGCCGACACTTTCGACGCGGTCACGACGAAGCGATCGTACGCGAATCCCGTCGCCTTCGACGAGGCGTGCGCGATCATTCGGGCCGCGAGCGGTACGAGATTTGACCCGGAAATCGTCGATTTATTCCGGTTCTGCCATCTGCATTTTAAGGATATAATGGAAAAAAATAAGGATTGATCAATTTTCAAAAATAGGGAGCTGGTTGAAAAGCCGTCGAATGGCGAGAAAACTCCGGCGATCCCGTCTCGTGGTTAAAAAAACGCCCCGACCGTCATGGTCGGGGCGTTTTTACGTGCCCTTCGGATTAGTACCGAGCGGGGCGGGGTTTTTCGATGGACTCGTTAACCCGCAGTTGGCGACCGTCGAGGCTCGCGCCGTTGAGCGCGGCGATGGCGGACTGCGCCTCATCGTCGGTTCCCATTTCCACGAAACCGAATCCTTTGGACCTTCCCGAGTCGCGATCGATGATGATCTTTGCTGAAACGACTTCGCCATGCGCGCGGAAGCATTCTCCGAGGCCGGCTTCGGTCGTGCTATAGCTGAGATTTCCAACGTAAATTTTCTTGCCCATTTTGGCATCCTTCGTCCGGTTAACCGGATCTCAATAATTTATCGTATTATAGCATTACTGGCCCGAAATGAACCAGCCCCGCCTCAATGATACTGCAATTTATTCGCGAGTTGGATGATTTCAAAACGGTCCTTTACTCCCAGTTTTGAGTAGATCGTGCTGATATTATTGCGGACCGTTTGCTCGGCGAGGCTGAGCCGATCGGAAATTTGGCGATTGTCGTAGCCCGTCGCGATGAGGCCGAATATCTCCTTTTCCCGGCCGGTCAGCGTCTCGAACCACTCGAATTGGCGGCGGCTCTCTTCGTATTTCGGGCTCGTTTGGTCGTACATTTGCTTAATGAGCTTCGAGGCGATTTGCGGGGACATTTGGACGATGCCGGATTTAAGCGCCCGAATGGCGGCGATGAGCTCCGTCGGCGAAATATCCTTGAGGAGATAGCCAACCGCGCCGTGACCGAGCGCCTCTCGGACGTACTCATCCTCGTCATAGGTCGAGAGCATTATGATTTTTATGCCTTCGCTCGCCGCGCGGATGCGTTCCGTCGCCTGGACGCCATTCATGATCGGCATATGCACGTCCATAAGGATAATTTCGGGCGAAAGTTCCGCCGCCATCCGAACCGCCTCTTCCCCGTTGCGCGCGATGCCGACGACGACGATATCGTTTACGTATGTCTCGAGCGAGTTTTTGAGGCTTTCGACGAAAAGCGGCTGATCGTCTACTAATAGAATCCTAATCATGATTTCTCCCCGTGGAGTAGGGTATTCGCACCGAAAGGCGGAAGCCGCCTTCCTCGGCGTTCGAGGCGACCACGACGCCGCCGAGCTGGCTGATGCGCTCTTCCATGCCCGCGAGCCCGATGCCCTTCGTGAGCTTTTTCGCGCCTGAGCCGTTATCGAGGACGCTCATATGGAAGAAACCGTCGCGAATGCTGAAATCGATCGCGATTTTCGTGGCGCGCCCGTGGCGAAGCGCGTTCGTCAGCGCCTCCTGGACCGTGCGGTACACGACGCGGTCGATTTCATCCCCGAACGTCGCCGGCATGTTTCCCGCCTCGATTTTCACCTCGACGCCGGTGGTATCCTCGAAAATTTTCTTTATCTTATAAATCGCGCGCAGTCCCGTTTCCCTTCGGTCGTCGATGGTCCTGAGAGCCCGAAGCGCCTTTCGCGTTTCCTGGAGCCCTTCCTGCGCCTGAACGCGGGCGGTGAGGCAAATCTCGCTCGACTTCTCGGGGCTTTGACAGCCGGTAATGATGATAGCGTCCATGAGGGCGATTATGTTCGTGAAAATATAGCCCGATATATCGTGAATTTCACGCGAGATGCGAAACCTCTCTTTTTTCGTCGCGACCTCGTCGACCGTCCGCGCGTAATTTTGCAGCGTTTGGTTAAACTCGGTCAACTTCGTGATGGTGCCGTTAAGCTCCTCGATGCGCCGCTTCGCGCGCTCGAGCCGTACGCTTAAGTTCTTAATCGCCGGCACGCCCGTCCCGACGACGAGCAGAATGACCGCGAAGGGAAACAGCGTTCGCGGCGACGGTCCCTCCACGCCAGGGTTGAGCGTGTTTTCCCCCAAGAATGAGTGAAGCGTCTGCGCCGCCGTGAAAACCGCGGCGAGCGCGACGCACGCGCAAATGTTGATCGGCCACCGAACCCGCGCGGCGAAGCTCGCGAGAAAGGCGGCGTACATCCATGCGCGAATGGTCAGATAATCGCCGATGGAATAGTCGAGCAGAACCATCGAGGACGTTGCCAGGGCGAAGAGGAGCAGCGAGCTGATCACGTTTCGCGAATACACGAAAAGGATCGTCGACGCCGTCGCGCAGCCGAAAAAAAGGTAAAAGGTATAATAGAAGTCCGGCGAGAAGCGAAAGGAGCCGCCCGGAAAAAAAGGGTAGATGCCGTACGTGAACCCGAAGGACACGAAACTCGCGAGCAGGAAAAAAAAAGAAAGCAGCACGATTTCTATGCGAAAGAGCAACGGGACATCACTTCGGGCGCGACCGTGTAGCATACGAGTAGGATACCCCATTTTTCGCGATCGCGCCAGGACGGCTTTTGCGGGAAAGGAGTACAAAAGTACCGGGTACCGGCGCGCAATACGGTATTTTTGTCTCTTTCGCGGCGAGAAAAGCGGCCGTATCATAACATAATCGACGGCCCGGCTTTGGGTCGTCGACGAGAAGTTTTTTAAGGAGGAAAATATGAATAAATTGGTAGGAGCGATCGCGGCACTCGCTATTCTCGCGTCGTTAACGTCGTGCGCGAAGAAAACCGAGGCAGCCGCAACGGATCCGAATGCGCCGGTTACCATAACCGTTTGGTGCTGGGACCCGAACTTTAACATTTACTCGATGAACGAGGCGGCGAAAATTTACAAGACGGCTCGCCCCAATGTCACCGTCAACGTCGTGGAAACGCCTTGGAACGACTTACAGCAAAAATTGATCACCGCGCTGTCCGCGGATTCCACCGATTCCCTGCCCGACATCATCCTGATGCAGGATAACGCCGCGCAGAAAAATATCCTGACCTATCCCGACGCGTTTTACGACTTGACCGGCAAGGTCGATCTTTCAAAGTTCGCCCAGTTCAAGGTAGACGTGTCGACGGTCAACGGGAAAAATTACGGCGTTCCGTTCGACAACGGCGCTACCGCTACCTTCCTCCGCACCGATTATATCGAGAAGGCCGGCCTGAAGCCGTCCGACTTCCAGGACATCACCTGGGATAAATTCATCGAGCTCGGGAAAATCGTGAAGGCGAAAACCGGCGTGACGATGCTTTCTTGCGTCGCGAACGAGCCCGACCTCATCATGATCATGCTCCAGAGCTCCGGTTCGTGGATGTTCGACGCCTCCGGCAAAGTAACGATCGCCAATAACGCGGCCCTCAAGGAATGCGTGAAAACGTACAAAGCGTTGCTCGACGCGGGAATCATGAAACTTACGACCGACTGGAACGAATATACCTCGACCCTGACGAGCGGCACGATCGCCTCCACGGTCAACGGCGTTTGGATCATCGGCACGATCACCGGCGCGAAAGACCAAGAGGGTAAATGGGCGGTCATGAACACGCCGCGCCTCGGCGCGGTCTCCTCGTCCGTGAACGCCTCGAGCTGCGGCGGTTCCGGGTGGATGGTTCTCGCGAGCTCCAAGCATCCCGACGTGGCCGCGGACTTCCTCGCGAAGACCTTCGCCGGCAGCGTCGACCTCTATCAGACGATTCTCCCGACGGCCGGCGCGATTTCGACGTGGTCGCCCGCGGCGTCCGGCGCGGTGTACACCGAGCCGCAAGCCTTCTTCGGCGGCCAGAAAATTTACTCGGACATCATCTCCTATTCCGAGAAAGTCCCCAAGGTCAAATACGGCGTGTATAATTACGAGGCGCGCGACGCGATAGCGACCGCGATCCAGGAGTACATGAAGGGCGGCGATCTCGATAAGTCTCTTGAGACCGCGCAGAAAACCGTCGAGTTCCTGATCGGAGAGTAATCGGCTCGCGGGACGGCAAGCCGCCCCGCATCGGGCCCGGGATAGCCCGGGCCCATTTCCCGGAGGTATACACCATGCAACGCTACAGCCTGACCAGGAAAATCAATCTATTCGGCTGGCTTTTCGTTTTGCCCGCCGCGGCCCTCATCATCGTGCTCAATTTTTACCCGATGGTTCAGGCGTTTCTCATGTCGCTTCAGTCCGGTTCCGGCCCGAACCTGAAATTTTCGGGCATCAGCAATTACCGGCGGCTCTTCCAGGATCCGCTGTTTCTGAAGTCGGTAGCCCACGTGCTCACGTATCTAGTCTTTCAGGTGCCGATCATGCTGACCTTGGCGCTCATCCTCGCGTCGATCCTGAACGGCAAGGACCTGATGTTTAAGGGTTTGTTCAGGACGATCATCTTCCTTCCGTGCGCGACCGCCCTCGTGTCGTCCGCGATGATCTTTCGCTCGCTTTTCTCGATCGACGGTTTCGTGAACACGATACTCCTGAAGGTCGGGCTTTTCAGCGAGCCGTTCGCGTGGCTTTCGGACCCCGTGTGGGCGAAGGTCGTCATCATTTTGGCGATAACCTGGCGTTGGACCGGTTACAATATGATTTTTTACCTCGCCGGCTTGCAGAATATCGATTACGAGATTTACGAGGCGGCGCGGATCGACGGCGCGTCGTCGGTCTCGCAGTTCACGCGCATCACCCTGCCGCTCCTGAAGCCGGTCATCCTGCTGACGACAATCATGTCAACGAACGGGACGCTGCAGCTTTTCGACGAGGTTCGAAATATCACGAACGGCGGGCCGGCGATGGAGACCCTGACGATATCGCAGTACATCTACAATCTGTCGTTCGTGTATAATCCGCGGTTCGGCTACGCCTCGACGGTATCGTACGCGATCTTCATCATGGTCGCCATTCTCGCCTTCGCGCAAATGAAAATCGGGGAGAAAAAATGAAGCATAGATCGTTCCTGAAAAACTTCCTCAAATACGGGTTTCTTATCGTCTTCTCGTTCCTCTCGGTTTTCCCGTTTTATTGGATGGCGGTTTCCGCGACGAATTTGAGCGCCGAGGTTTCCGCGGGAAAGCTCTCGCCCGGCACGCACCTGATCGAGAACATCATGACGCTCACGAAGACGGTTCACCTCGGCCGGGCGTTTTGGAATTCCCTGCGGAACGCCGCGGTAGGTACTCTCGCGAGCATCGCCGTCTGCTCGATGGCCGGATACGGTTTCCAAATTTACCGCGATAGGGGAAAGGACAACTTGATGAACCTCCTTTTGCTTTCCATGATGGTCCCGTTCGCGACGACGATGGTTCCGCTCTTTCGCATGTTCAGCGGCGCCCATCTTTTAAACTCGACTCTCGCGTTTATCTTGCCGTCGGTCTCCACGGCGTTTCTCATTTTTTTCTTTCGCCAGAATTCCCAGTCGTTCCCGATCGAGGTCATACAGTCCGCCCGGGTGGACGGCGTTGGCGAGCTTGGGATATTCCTGAGGATTTACATGCCGATCATGGCGCCGACGTTCGCCGCGGCGGCCATCGTCACGTTCATGAATAACTGGAACAATTACCTGTGGCCGCTCATCGTCATGCAAAAGCAGACGAGCCAGACGATGCCTCTGTTGATCGCCGGGCTTATCGCCGGTTACACGACGAATTACGGTATCTTAATGCTCGCCGTCACGGTGTGCACGCTGCCGACGGTAATTCTTTTCTTTACCCAGCAGAAAAAATTCGTCGCCGGCGTTCTTGGCGCGGTGAAGTAAGGAGCGCTGATCATGCAAGAAGAAATTCTTCGATCGGCCTTTCGGCCGTGGAACTCGCCGGAGCACAGCGGATTTAACCGACTGCCGGCACATGGGCTTTTTTTCCCATTCCCCTCCGCGAAAGAGGCGCTCGCCGACGCCCTGGGTGGGCCCCGCCTGCGCGACCTTGCGCGGAACCCTTGGTACGCGAGCCTTGACGGTACTTGGGATTTTCATTATTTCGATTCCCCGGAGAAGGTCTCTCACGAACTGCTCGGGCCCACCGTCACGAAATCGGGCTTCCCTATTTTAGTACCGGGCTCGTGGACGGTTCAGGGCTGGGACAAGCCGCATTACACGAACGTGGTGATGCCGTTCGCGAACGACGCGCCCTCGGCTCCGGAAGAGAACCCGACGGGCGTGTATCGCAGGACTTTTACGGTCGGGAAAAAATGGATCGATCGCCGCACCGTTTTGCGCGTCGGGAGCGCGGAAAGCTACCTTGAGGCATACGTGAATGGGGTTCTCGTCGGCTCGTCCAAGGACACGCGGCTCCCCGCTGAATTCGACGTCACCGACCACGTGCGGGAAGGGGAGAATTCCCTCGCGCTTATGGTCGTCCGCTATTCTGACGCGAGCTACATAGAGGACCAGGATCAGTGGTGGTTCGGCGGCATCCATCGGAGCGTGTGCCTCTACAGCACGTCGCGCGCGTATCTTTGCGACGCCGAGGTGCGCCCGTCCGCCACCGACGATTTTTCCTCGGGCGAGATCGTCGCCCGCGTCGCCGTCGGCTTCGGCTCGGGAACGACCGGCCTCGAGGAAACGAAAGTCCTCGTCACCGCGTACGATCCCGACGGACAGGCGATCGGAACCGCCGAAGCGACCATCGATCCGGTATATCAGCGAAGCCGACGCGAAGCCTTCCTCGCGATTCCGGTGAAATTCCCGAAGCCGTGGAGCTCGGAGAAACCGACCCTCTACGCGGTTACGCTCTCGCTCGTTTCGTCCGACGGTGCGGAGCTGGACCACCGCGCGTTACGGATCGGCTTTCGCTCGGTGAAAATTTCCCGCCGCCGACTCCTTATCAACGGCAAGCGCGTTTTCCTCAAGGGCGTGAATCGTCACGAGCATGATGAGCGCATGGCGAAAACCCTCACGACGGAGGGAATGGTCGAGGATATTCTCCTCATGAAGCGCCATAACTTTAACGCCGTCCGCGCGAGCCATTACCCGAACGACGAGCGGTGGTACGAGCTGTGCGACGAGTTCGGGCTTTACGTCTGGGACGAGGCGAACATCGAGAACCACGCCTATTACGACCATATGTCGCGCAGCCAGCGCTGGGCGTCGGCGTACATTGAGCGTGTCCAACGCATGGTGTATCGCGACAAAAACCACGCCTCCATCATCGCGTGGTCGCTCGGGAACGAGTCCGGGTACGGCGAGAACCACGACATGCTCACCGCGTGGGTCCACCGCTTCGATCCGACGCGACCCGTCCACTACGAGGGCGGTTCCCGCGCGGAATGGGGTCAGCCATGGCATTCGCTCGAAAGCCTGAGGCGCGGCAAGTCCGTGACGGACATAGTGAGCGCGATGTACCCGCCAATAGAGTTGATGAAGCGTTGGGACGTCGAGGTCGACGCGGCGGACGACGAGCGGCCGTTTATCATGTGCGAGTTCAGTCACGCAATGGGAAACTCCAACGGAAGCCTCGCGGATTATTGGGAAGCGATCGAGTCGTCGCGCGGCATGCAGGGCGGTTTCATTTGGGATTGGGTCGATCAGGGCATATTGGTCGATCGCGACGGAAAGCCCGTCGGCCCGCGAATTTCTTCCGCGGCGTCGGGACCCGCAGGCGCGCCTCCCGCGCTTCAAAGCCCGGCGTGGCGCTACGGCGGAGACTTTGGGGATCGTCCGTGCGATTACGACTTTTGCCTGAATGGAATAGTTTTTCCCGACCGAAAGCCGAAGCCCGCCATGGCCGAGTGCTTTAAGGTGTTTCAGCCGATTCGAATTCGCTCCGCGCATCCCGGCTCCGGCCGGTTCACCTTCGAGAATCGCCAGGACTTTTCCGATTCCTCGAATTTAGTTCTGTCGTGGCGCGTCGTCCGCGACGAAGTGGGTGAATCCGTTCCCGTTGAGGACCTGCGCGCGCTTTTCGGAACCGTCGATCTCCCTTCCGTCGGTCCGGGCGAGTCCGCAGATTTTTCTATACCGGAGTTGCTCGGCGATCCCGCGCGTTCGATTCTCTGCCGCGAGGAATGCTTCATCAGATTCGAGGCGACCATTCGTTTCGCCCTTCCCTGGGCTGAGGCGGGGAGTCTCGTCGCTTGGGAGCAGCTCAGGCTGTCGTCCGCACCGGATTTCGGCGCGCGCTGCTCGGTCGAGGGTACCGCCTCGCGGGCGGTTGGCGCGTCCGGGGCTCTCACCGTCGCGGGAAATTCGTACGCCGCGGTTTTTTCCCCCGAAGGATTCCTTACCTCGTTCACCGCCGCCTCCGGGGAGGAGCTTCTCTCCGGCCCGCTCGCGATGAACCTTTTCCGAACGCCGACGGAAAACGACGGCTTAAAAAACTTCGACCACTTGAAGGGAAACCCGGCCTTCTCGTTTTATTTCGAGAACAAGGCCGCGCCCCCTTGGCTGGAAGTCGGACTCGACTCCCTTCGCTTTGAACTGGTTCGCGACGCAGCCGCCGAGGCAGCGGCGGTTTCGGGCGGAGACATTCTCTTTACGCATCGCGTTTTCGCCGGAAACGGGGCGGAAATCGGGTCGTTTTCTCAGCGCTGGGCTATGGGCGCGAATCTGGCCGTCGCGCGATTCTCGTTTTTTCTCGGGGACGCCGTGAGCGAATACCCTCGCGTGGGAATCGCCGCGCCGCTTTCGCCCCGTTGGGGCGACGTGTCGTGGTTTGGGCGCGGGCCCGGAGAAAATTATCCCGACCGTAACGCGGGCTCCCCCGTGGGGCCTTATCGCCGCGCGCTCGACGAACTGTACGTCCCGTACACGGTACCGCAGGAAAACGGGTGTCGTACCGAGACTCGGCGACTCGACCTGATTTCGCGCGGCGATGACGGGAAAAATCGAGGTGTCGGCGTTCGCCTTTCCTTCGCGACGCCATGCTCGTTCGGCGCGACGCGGTTCGACCCCAAAGCGATGTGGAAAGCGAAGCACGCGGACGAGCTTGATCCGATGCCGGGGTCGATCCTATTCGTTGACGCGGCGACGCGCGGGGTAGGGTCGGCGACGTGCGGCCCCGATACTCGAGAGGAGTATCGCGTTCGTCCTGGCGCGTATCGCTTGGCTTTCGCGATTGGTTTCGCTTGAACGCTTTTTTGAGCGGCGAACCGGTTAGGCGAGCCGCTCGTCAGGAAGCGACCGCAAGCAGCTCGTTCTCGATTTCCGCTTGAAGCGATAACTGTATGAAGTTGCGGATTTTTTCCTTCGCTTGCCCATCGAGACGCGACGTGAAAAGAAACACGTATATCGTGTTTCCGCCGTCGTCGACGCGCGAGCCGAACATTATCGCCTCGGTCTTTATGAGGCTTGCGCGTAGCTTAAGCTGAATGTCGGAGATAAGCGTGTTTTTCCGGAAAGACGGGTTTGGGTCGAGGACGCAGGAAAAGCCGACTGAGCTGATGTCCCTGATTCTTCCGCTCGAGACAGCTCCCGCCTCTCGGATATTGATCGACGAAAGCGAGTCGTTCTCGCACGACGCGCGCACGAACTTTCGCCTGCCTTTCGCCTCGCTCGCCTTGAGCGTCGCGAGTAAAATGCCGGTACTCTCGTCGAGGCCCAATTTAAGCTTCACGAACCCGTAACCGATGCCGATGTCCATTAAATATTTTTTTTGAAGGTTTTCGTCGGCGTTATACGTGAGTATGCCGATCCCCACTTGCTCAAGGCCCGGAGTCTCGATGACTTTGCGGATCCAGGCGTCCCAGTCTCCTTCCGACTGTCCCTCGTCGATGTTCACGTATACGATGGAATCGGGATATTTCGTGAGGAGCCTCAAGCCCTTCTCGTGATCCCGTATCATGTACACTTCGTACTCCTGTGCCATGAGTCGACTGATCATCTCGTCGCGCACCACGCTCGGCGGGTATAAGAAGAAAACCTTTTTCCCTAAGTCATTCATCTTTGTTGTCCCATTCCCTAAGCTCTATTCCCGCCGCGACCGTGATGGCCGTCGGGCTGGAGCGGTCTAGTTGCACCTCGGTAAATACCCATTGCATTTTTTTCTCGTCTCCGTTCGAACCGATCGAGGTGACCGGGGACGGTACCTTTTCGTTCGCGCGGAACGCGTTCTCGAGGAACGGGTACATGGATATTTTCCTGCCGACGATATCCGTTTGCCCCCTCGTCGCGAGTTTTTCGAAAGCGGGATTTACGGCGACGATGTAAAGCTCGGAGTTTATCACCGCGAGGGCGACCGTAGAGTGATAAAAGAACTCGCGGTAAATTTCCGCCTCGCGTTTAAAGGCCCGGACGTGCCGCGTGGAGAGCATGGCGCGTTCCGCCATCGCCTCCTCGTATTCTTTGAGAATGCGGTCGTTTTCGTCTCGTTGCTCGACGAGTTTCCGCTCTGCGGCGATGCGGGCTAACGAAAGGGCCACGAGCGCTATCGCCACGATCTCGAAAAAGGCTATTCTCACTAACGCGGGGAACGCGAGACCAAGGTCTTGCGTTAGGCCGACCACCAGCGCGAAGTAAGCCAGGGAAACGCCTGAAGCGAATTGAATGCCATATTTGGGGAAACTCACGCAGACGAGAATGATGGGTAGGTAAAAAACGTGCTGAAAGACCGTCGTGAAGCCAAGCGAAAGGCATACGACGCTTAAACCAACGCTGAGCACGGTTAGGAGAACGATGACGGGCGCCAAGAACTTTCCCGCAACTTTCTGGAAATCCTGAAAGTACGCCCCGTCGAGCGAAAAATCCCTCATATTGAAAGTATCTTGCATCGCCCCTCGGTTTGCAAGATTTTATTCCGTCAGTTTACGGCATTCGAGGTAGAATCTCTTTTCGCTCGCCTCGCCCATGGAAAAACTTTTCCTCGGAAGCGGTCCCCCCTCCGCGATAGTCGCGAAAAAGCGATTTTTCTCGACGGGCGGCAGCAGCATTGCGACGGCGTTTTCGCCGGCCGCAAGGCGGAAAACCTCGTCCGATCCGTGGATATAGTCGATTTTAACGCCCGGGTGGCGCGCGATGAAATCGTCGAGAGCCGGCTGGAGGCGGCTCACCGCGAGAGTCGACGCCGGAGAATCAAGGTAGGATATCCCCTCGCGCGAAACGAAGCCGAACCTCGTCTCGTTCGGCTCGGAAACCGCGCGTTCCAGAGATTCCGGCGATTGCGCGGCCTTGAGCGTTCCGCCGAGCTTTTCGGCGAGAAACTTTGAAAGTTCCGCGGCCGACGTCCCGAAAAGGACGCGGTGAATCGGTTCGAACGTGAGCCCTTCGTCGTATAGGTTGACGATCTCGACGAGGGCATAGCGCGCGGGATGGTTTTGAATGGACGCTCCGTCGCTAGCCTTCCCGTCGCGGGAGGACGCTTTTAGCTCATCCCAAACCGCCTTCGCGGTCGCGAGCGAATGGTTGCCGTCGCCCACCGCGAAAAGGAACGTCGAGCCGTCGTCGCCGGTTCCCGCTTGGGCGAGGCTTTCGATCGCCTGGGCGGCATAGTCGAGGTCCTCTGCGGAATCCACGGCCCAGCCGGTAATCGAGCCCGCGTTCAGCATGAGATCCGTTTCGTACAGCGGTGTTCCGCTCGTTACGCGCGCGCCGATTCCCTCGACGAGCTTCTTCCCCGGATCGTTTGCGAGCAGCATGATGTGCGGCGATTCGATTGGTGCGCCTCGTCGAATTTCCATTCTCGGGGGGATACGGTCGACTATCGTTGCCTCGGTCGCGCGGATCGGCGCTTTCGCGTCGGGTTTCCAGTCATAACCGTCGAGATCGACGGCGACGACGAGCCCTTTGCGGAGCCGCCCGTATGCCGTCGTTCGCTCTATATAGACAAATCCTTTTGTTGGATCGGAAAAAACGCCCGCAGCGAGGTAATCGCGCATAGTCGCGCGAATCGCGGCGAGCCGAGCGGCGCGATCCCCATCCTCGAGATATACTTCGGGGAGAATGACGTTGAGCGCCGAGGGCGCGGTACCCACGACCTCGGCCGCGCGCTTCCAATACGCGCGGTCCTGGGTATATTGATCGCAGGCGATGACCGCCCAGCGCGAAAGATTCGCGCGGTCGCGGGGAATCAGCACTTCCGGAACCCGGATCGAGCGGCGTTCGAGCATTTCGTCGTATTTCATAAGCAAGATCATACCTGAATCTTGACCCTCTGTCGATTGCACCGATATCTTGTAGGCACCCATGCAAGCACAAAGGCAATCGCTCGTACAACAGCAAAAACTTTCGCTTACCCCTCAGTTGGTTCAGTCGATCAAGCTGATGGGCCTGCCTTTCGCCGAGCTCCGGGACCGCATTCTTGAGGAAGTGGAAAAGAATCCCGCCCTCGAGGTGGTGTCGGATCCCATGGACGGCGCGGAATGGGCAAAGCAGGCCGATAACGAGGCTCGGGTTTCCAAGGAAGCCGAGGCGGATTGGTCAAGCTCCGCCGATTGGCGGGAGGCCGCGGGCGGGGAAGAAGCGAGCGACGAGCATCAGGATTTCATTGAGGGCGGCCTCCATCGCGGCGAGACGCTTCAGGAGCATTTGCTCGAGTCATTGGCCGAGACCGACGCGCCCGCGCGCGTTCGCTCGCTCGCCTCCTTAATCATCCAGAATCTCGATGCGGACGGTTTTCACGCCGCGCCCCCGATCGATTTGCCGGGTGCGGACGACCCCGCGCTCCTCGCCGAGGCGCTTGACTGCGTTCGCGGACTCGATCCAGTCGGCTGCGCCTGCGTTGACTTTCGCGAATCGCTCGCGGTGCAGGCGCGCTTGCTCGCGGGCGCGAGGCCGCTTGAGGACGATCCCCTCCTCGCGAAAACGGTCTTCGTTTTGGAAAGGCATTTCGACTTTCTCGAGAAGGGGAGGCCCGACGCCTTGGTAAAAGCCGCGCAGAAGTCGGCCGATCCCGATATTGCCATCGATATCGACGAGGCCGAGGGGATTTTCGAGATCATTCGTAGCCTCGACCCATTTCCCGGCAGGGCGTACGACCGCGCGCCGGAATCTTGGGTTGCGCCCGACGTGATCGTCCGTAAGACGGACGGCGAATTCTCGGTGGTGATAAACGACGAGGAAATCCCCGTCGTCGGGCTTTCGCCTTTTTTCATGAGCCTTGACGCCGCTCCGGGAGAAGAGGCGCCGAAAGAGGCCCGCGATTTCGCGCGCGAGTCCGTAAAGGAAGCGCAATGGTTTATACACACGATCGAGCGGCGCAACCGCACGATCTTGAAGCTCGCCCGCGCCATTTTAGTTTTCCAGCGCGAGTTCTTCCTCCATGGGCCGGCGAAGATCGCGCCCTTGCGCATGAAGGACGTCGCGGAGGAAATAGGCATGCACGAGGCGACCGTCTCGCGCGCGGCCAACGGGAAATACCTCCAATGCGAGTGGGGACTATTCGAGCTAAAGTTTTTTTTCAGCAATCAAGTGGGCGCGAGCCCGTCCGGCGCATCCTCGTCCGAGAATTTCTCCAAGCAGGGCGTGAAGGAAATCGTGCGCGAGATTATCGAGGGCGCGAGCGAGCCGCTTTCCGACCAGCGAATCTCCGATATTCTCGCCGCCCGCGGGGTAAAAATAGCCCGCAGAACCGTCGCTAAATACCGGAACGAGCTAAAACTCGGCTCCTCGTTCGACCGCTGAAGTCCGTTTCGGCGCGCGCTAATTTTGCGTTTGGACGCGTTCCGTAGTATTATGGAGTGAGATGCCGGTGGTAATCACCGGCGGCAAAACAACATGAGGAGGTTCACATGAACGTCAACGTACAGTCAGTAAAATTCACTCTCGATGAGGATCGCAAGTCGTATATCGACAAAAAACTCGAGCGCGTTAAATACGCCGAAGACCTTATCACCGATACCCTTCTCGTCATCAAGCTCGATCAGTCGAAATTTTTGCTCGACGCGACGGTCAATTTCCGTTGGGGCGGCACCGCGCACGTTTCCGCGGACGATTTCGAGTTTAACGCGGGCGTCAACAAATTGATGGACGTCCTCGACCAAAAGATAAAAAAAGAGAAGGATAAAATTCAGGAAAAACGATAAGCATTTACAAGACTACCGCGTAAGGGTATAGTCGAGGCATGGCTTTAAAGCGCTTTTCCGTGCTTGATCTCCTTGGCCTCGACTTGAAGGAACACGATTCCCTCGACCTGCGGTGCGTCTGTGGGCGGCGCGGCCTCGTTCGCGACATTACTATCCCGGACTTAAACCGCCCGGGACTCGCGCTTTCCGGGTTTTTCGATTCGTTCGCCTTTCAGCGCGTGCAGCTTTTCGGCCGCGGCGAAGTGGCGTATTTGAATAAAATACTTTCGGAGGGGAAGCGGGAAACCGTCAGGCAGTTTTTTACGTACGCCATACCGTGCTGCATTTTTACGCACAACCTCGAGCCCGATCAGGCTTTCGTGGATATCGCGGAGGAATCGGGCTGCCCGGTTTTGCAGACGGGACTTGAGTCGAGCGAGTTTTCCCAGCGGCTTATGCGCGCCCTTTCGAACGTGTTCGCCCCGAAAGTCTCGATTCACGGCGTTCTCGTCGAGGTGTACGGACTCGGCATCCTCATTTTGGGCGATTCCGGCGTCGGGAAAAGCGAGACGGCCCTTGAGTTGATTGAGCGCGGGCATCGCCTCGTCGCCGACGACGTCGTCGAGATCGCGTGTTTGAACGGAAATAGCCTTATCGGCCAGGGCGCGAATAAGATAATCGGCCATCATATGGAAATTCGCGGCCTCGGCATCATCAATATAACGCAGCTGTACGGCGTCGGTTCGATCCGCGAGCGAAAAGAGGTGCAGATCGTCGCCAAGCTCGAGGAGTGGGACGCGAACAAGCTGTATGACCGCATCGGTACCGAGGAATTGACGATGGAGATACTCGGCGTTAACGTCCCGAAACTCGAGATCCCGGTTAAGCCGGGAAGAAACATCCCGATCATCCTGGAAACCGCCGCGATGAACGAGCGGCTCAAGAGCATGGGATATTTCTCCGCCAAAGAATTTAACCAAAACGTGCTGAAGTGGATTGAAACCGACGCGGCACGGGCGCCGTATTACGGGGCCGACGACTCATATTGAAGGAAAATGACTGATGACGACTAAGACCGTAACGATAAGGAATCGGGCCGGCATTCACGCGCGACCGGCCGCGCTCATCGCGCAAACCGCGAATCGCTTCGCCTCGGAAATACTCATCGAGCGCGATGAAACCCGCATTAACGCGAAGTCGATCATGGGCATCATCACGATGGCCGCTAGCTATAACTCGTCCCTGACGATATGCGCGTCCGGGGCCGACGAAAAAGAGGCGATCGACGCCATTTTCGCGCTGTTCGAGAACAAATTCGAGGAAGAGTGAAATATCTCAGGCGGTTCGTCCCGTCCCCGCCGTATTCGTTGCCTATCCTCGCTTTAGTGCTCTTGCTGGTAGCCCTTTCGTCGTGCGCGCTCGCTGTCGCGGGTTTTCCGGGAATGTTTTCCGCCTCTCTGTTCAATACCCCGCGCGGCTTGCTGACGCTCGTGTTCGGGCCCCTCGCCCTCGTCGCGTTTTCCGGACTCTTCCTGCTGGGAGCCGTTTCGGATTCCTTTCGCAGGTCCTCGGCGAACCGGCCCGGAAACCGTCTTTTTCTCGCGATGTGCGCCGCCATCGCCTGCGCGACTATCCCGCAGGCTTTCGTCGTCGGGCGTTTCGTCGCCTCGGCCCTCGATACCTGGTTTTCCCGCGACATGTCCGGCTCCCTTGCGTCGGCCGCGGACATCGCCGACCTCTACGAGTCGGAGCGAACGCTCCTCGTCTTTCGCGCGTCGGGTAAATATTTCACGGGACTTTCCATCTCGACGTATCGCGCTCGACCGTCGGACTGGATGCCGCTTTTGCGGGCCATAGACCCCTACGCGGCGGCCTGCCAAGTTTACGAGACCATAACGGACGACTCGGGCGAGGTTCGGTATAATCCCATCGTCGAGACGGGAAACTCCTCGGCCTTCGTTTCGCGAGACCTCCTTTCGACCGTGCGCGACGGGATTTTCTCGCTTCCGAACGACACCGACATCCTCCGCAGGGGCGCGATCGTCCGTTACGGCAACGCCGCCTACGTTTGCGCCTACGCCTCCACCTTGCCCGGGAAATTCGTCGCGCGGGCTGAGGCTATCCGCGCGGCCCAGGGCCAAGCCGCGGTCATCGATACCCTAAAACCTTATTTGCCGATTATGGGCGTGTGGATATTCCTAATGTTTTGCTTCCCGTCGATCCTGATGGCGGTCGTCCTTTCTTACGCGCTGAGCAGGCGGCTCACCGAGCCCATCCTCGCGCTCGAGGAAGCTTCCGCACGCGCGGCCGATGGGGACCGATCGTATCGCGTCGTCGCGCGCCCGCGTTCCGGCTACGTCGCGACCGCTCGGCTCGTCAACGCGGTTTCCGGCTCCGGCGACGAACCGAAGGCGGCGGCTAAAATCGGCGCCAAGCCGGACAAACGGTCGTAGTTTCGGTATAATCTCACCGGAGGAAAGTTCATGGCATCATCGCCCGTATGGCTGTTTACCGGCCCGGAAATCGGCGAGCGCAACGCCGCGGTTCAGCGCGTCCGCGACGACGCCGCCAAAAAAAGCGGCAACCTCGACGCCCACGTTCTATACGCGTCGGACGTCAGGGTCGGCGAAGTCGTCTCCCTCCTGCAAAACGGCTCCCTTTTCGCCGACGCGCGGTTCGTGGTGCTCCGGGGCGCGGAAGAGATTAAGAAAAAGGACGATGTTCAGCAGCTGCTCGCGTGGATCGAATCATCCGCCGAAGGAGACGGGTACCTCGTTCTCGTATCCGACGAAATCGGCGTCGATAAAAAAATCGAGGCCGCCGTGCCCAAGGATCAAAAGCGCGTCTTTTGGGAACTTTTCGAGAACCGAAAGGAACAGTGGATTCAGGATTTTTTTCGGAAGGCGAAGCTCGGCGTCGAGGGCGAAGCGGTAACGGCGATACTTGAGCTAGTCGAAAACAATACCGAGGCGCTTCGCGCCGCCTGCTCCCAGTTCGCGCTTTTTTTTCCCGAGGGACATCGCGTCACCGCGGAAGAAGCCGATCGACTGCTCGCGCACACGCGTGAGGAAAGTCCCTTCACGCTTTTCGACAGTCTCGCGCACGGCGATTTGGAGGGCTCCGTCGCCATAGTTAGGAAACTCTCTCTCTCGAAAGACTCCTCCCCGGTCCAGACAATCGCGGGCCTCTCCTTTTGCTTTCGCAGGCTCGCCGACTGGCATCGGCTCGGCCTTTCCGGCGCCGGAGACGAGTATTCGCTCAAGCGCGCGGGCTTCACGAGCAAGCGCGCCATCGATCAGTATCGCGCCGCCGCCCGACTCTGGGACGCGACGACGACGGCGCGCGTTCTCGCGCTGCTTTCAGACATCGATCGGGACGTCCGCTCCACGGGAACCGCCCTGCAGGATTGCCTTCTCGAGACTGCCTTGTACTCGATCGCGCGGAAGGGCGGCCGGGGAATGTCGGTTCCCGATTACGCGACGCCGTGACTTTTTTATCGGGACGGCTGAGAGCAATGGGACGATAAGGATGGAAACATGACCGCACGACCGAATGACCAAGACTCGCCTCGACTTTTTTACGTCGACGACGTGAAATCATTCGTAATTTTTCTCGTCGTGCTGCTTCACGCGAGCGTGACGTACAGCGGTTTGGGAGGATGGTATCTCATCGAGAACAAGCCCTCCGAGATCGGCATGGCGTCGCTCATCGTCTGCGGGTTATTCAACTCGTTTACCCAGGCGTGGTTCATGGGCATCATGTTTTTCTTCGGCGGATATTTCGCTCGCGAGTCGCTCGCGCGGCGCGGACCTCAGAGCTTCGTCCGCGATCGGATTCTTCGGCTTGGAATTCCGCTGGTCTTTTACGTGCTCGCGATCCAGCCATCGCTCGTGTACGCCATTTCCAGCCCCGTCCGCCGCAAGGTTTTTTCGCGTTTTACGCCGCGCGGTATATCGGCTCGCTCTCGTTCCTTTCGGGTACCGGCCCGCTTTGGTTCGCCGAGATTCTTCTCGCGTTTTCGCTCGCGCTCGCCCTCGTCGTCGCGATTCGCCGCCGCGCGGGAGGAACCGATCCTGCGCACGTTTTCCCCTCGGTCGCCGCGCCGACGGCGAGACGGCTTCTGCTGATAGCCCTCGCGACTGCGGCGCTCGCCTACGCCGTTCGCGGTTTCATGCCGATCGGGACGAGCGTCCTCAACTTGCAGTTTTGCTATTTCTCTTCATACATCGTTCTATTCACTTTGGGCGTTCATTCTTCGGCGCGCAAATGGTTCTGCTCGATCTGCTCGGGGGCGAGCTTCCGATACGCGGTCGGCGCCGTAGCGATCGGCATTCCCTCGTGGTTCCTCGTTATGCTGACGTGCGGACCGCTCAAGGGCGACATGACGAGCATGAACGGCGGATTCACGGTTCAAAGCCTTGCTTACGCGCTGTGGGAATCTTTTGTCGCGATCGCGATGAGCGTCGGTTTAACGGCCCTTTTCGTTAAAATCGAGAGCGTCGCTGACGGACCCGAGCCGTCGCCGACGAGCCGGCCCACGAGGGGAGTCCTCTCCGCTTTGCTCGCCAGAAATTCGTTTTCGGTATTTGTCTTTCACCCGGTTTTTCTGATCGCTTTGACGCGTTTTTTCGCCGCCCGCGAGTTAGTTCCCCCGGTCAAGGCGTTTACCGTCGGCGTCGTCGCGTACGCGCTGACGCTTTCGTTCGCCGAGCTCGTCGTCCGCAAAATTCCCTTCGCGAAAAAATACCTGTGATCGAGTCCTTTCCCTTCGAGACGTCGCCGAGTTTCGTTTTCTATTTTAACTGACGATTAAGCGATACGCCGTCGCCCGCCGCGCGGCCGCGCGCGAATGAGGAGGGCTCGACGCCCCGTCCGCTTCTGCGGGAGCGCGTCTTTCCGTATTTTTCCGCGATATACGCGTCGTTTTCCCGCGCGGCCGTTTCGGCCATGCGAATCGTGAGCGCTTTGTCCTCAGCCGAAGGCGCGTCGTCCGCTTCGTGGTTATCCGCGCGCGCTCCTTTCTCGGCTCGGCGGTCGGTTTTTTTTCCTCGGCGCTCGCCGTCGTTTTCGCCTTCCGTCCATTCCATCGATAGCCGTTCCCCGATTCGGTGCACGACGCCGAGCTTGAAGCTTTCGAGATGCGCGACCTCGGCCGAGTGCGCGCGGCCGAGTTTGAGCACGGCGAGGTGAAGGTACGAGAAAAGCTCCGCGGCGGAGACCGCGTTCGCCTCGCGCCCGATGATGAGCACGCGCGACGCTTTTCCGGTGCAGATATGGAGCGCCTGCGTGAAGGTTGCCTGGGCGATGACGAAAATGAGATGCGACTCCCAGGCGCGAAGCCTCTTTTTGTCGAGAAGTGCGTTCTCGACGATCTCGGGCGATTTCGCGTCGACGTCGGCGAGGGAAAGTCCGTACCTCGCGAGGAGCACGCGGGCCTTTTCGAGTGCTGAGGACGCCTCGGCCTCGCTCGGCGAGGCCCCGAGGGCCATGAGTTTGCGGATTTTCGCGATGATGTCGGCGTTCGCGTCGGCTGCGCTCATTGCTCCAACCGCCCGGCCGTCGCCCATTTAAAGCCGAGCGAATATACCGTCTCGATCGCGGTATCGCCGGCGACGTGTTCGGCGTTTAAGACGTAGGCAAGGTCGAGGCCGCCGTTTACCGAAAGACATCGGGTGAGCGGCCACGACGCCTTCACGCTCAATTCGTTCGTGTACTTCATCGTATCTCCAAGCAGCGCGTCGAGCGCGCCTTCGGTCTCCGTGAGATCGTCGTAGTCGTAATATATCGGGTTGCCGTTTTCGTCGATCATCCCTAAATACACCGGTCCCTTTCGGATGAAAGAATATCCGACCTCGAATCGCTTGCCGGTTTTCGTGAGCGCGCGGAACGTGAGCTGCCCTTCGTCGACGTCGCCGCCGAGCGGATGGCCGAGCGGGATATCGAAGCCTGAGTGCCCGCCGGTGATGAGCTGCCGCTGATACATGGTGAGATAGGGCTGCCACCGCGCGTAGGTCCACTTGTCCGCGTGGCTGTATTCGAGGTCGAGCGAGAAGCGCCAATCCCTGCTTTCGATCGGAATCGCGTAGCGCGCGCCGAGTTCCCACGCCCAGCAATTCGGCTTCGATGTCTTCGACTCTGAGGGCGCGCGCGTGTCGTCCATCACGAACTCGCCCCAGAGAAGGATATTCGCCGTCGGCACGGCCCACGCGTCGGCTTGGGCCATTACGTTGGTGACGCCGGCCGTGTACGTGTTGTGCCAGTAAAGCTCGGGAAGGAGATTCGTGAAGTCCGGCTCCTTGCCGCCGACGAGCTGCATCTCGGCGAGCCCGAAACCGATTTTTTCCCGGGGTTTGAGCTCAAGTCGATGATACGTGAACATTTTGAATGGGACTACGCTCGCCGTGGAAGCGTCGTGATTGTTTTCCGTGTCCCAGCCGTTTTCGGAATCATTCTTCTCCTGTATCGCGTACTCCTCGCTCGAAAGGTGCGACGAGGACGTTCCCCAAAAGGCGAAAAAGCGAATTTTATCCATCCACCACGTCGCCTGCGCCTGGTCGTACCACCGCGCCGATCCGTTCAGGAAAATATTCGTGTCCCCGAGCCCGATGCCGGTTCGCAGGCGTCCCGCGGCGACGGTCCAATGTTCGCCGGCCCACGCGGCGTAGCCTTCTTCCGGGAACGTCCAGTAGGAAAGGTAATCGAGCGGCTGCCAAATCGCGCTCATGCCGCTCGAGCTCGCGTATTTCGCGAGTGAGTCGGTACCGAAGTCGAGTTCCATCGTCGAGAAAAAATTTTCGCCGCCGAATTGCAGGCCGACGAGCAATACCGGGTCGTCAAGCCTGAGCCGGTCGAAGAGCGAGGTATCGGTGAGGCGACGCGACACGTCGAGCCCGTTCCATCCGATGACGTAAGGTTGCGCCCCCGCCCTGAAATCGAGAAAAAATTTTGGCCGTTCCGCCGAGCCCGCGGGGTCAAGTCCGTAATGCCCGGCTTCGCGGCGCGAGATCGACTGCACGGTAGTCGCGGGATTTTCGCCTCGGGATAGCGCGTCGATGGATTCCCACGCGACCGCGTCGTCGCGGACGTTGATCATCTCGGCGTTTTGCGCGACGGCCGCCGCGGGTAAGAGCGCGAGAGCGAGCGCGATGGCCCGATAGCTCGCGGTACGGCTTCCTTGAGCCGACTCGGGCGACCTTGCGCCATCGGTTTCCGCGAGGCTTCTCCACATATTCCGTCTTACGTTCATAAAGCCTCTTCGGTCTGCGATGATTTGTATTCTGGCTCTTCCTCGGCGGCGAGCCGCGCGAGGTCGGATACCGACGGGCGCTCTCCGTCTCCTCCGATGGAGGGGTTTGCCCGTCGCTTTCGCTCTGTAGCCCTTGCGGCGAGCAAATCGGGTATGGACGCGGCGAGCGATTTCGCGGTCTCCTCGGATAGACCGGCCGCTTTCGCGATAATCGCCATGCCGTCCGCCGTTGCGGCGACTTCCGCGAGCTTTTCGAGCGATTCAAATCGCTCGAGTAAGGCAATGGCTTTCTTCGGCCCGATCCCGGGAAGCGACTCGAAGGCGAGCGTCGTGTTTTCTCTCGTTCTGAGTTTTTGGTTTCGAGTCGTCGCGAAGCGGTGCGTCTCGTCCCGGACGCGCTGCAGAAGCCTCAGCGCGTCCGACCGGCGCGGGAGTAAAATGGGGGTCGAGTTTCCGGGAACGTACAGTTCCTCATCACGCTTCGCGAGGCCGACGATCGGTATGTCGACCCCGAGCGAATCGAGTACGCCCTTGACGGCGTTTACCTGCCCGATTCCTCCGTCGATCATGATGAGGTCGGGAAGCTCGGCTCCCTCGTTTATAAGTCTCGTATAGCGGCGCGTGGCGACCTCGCGCATGGACGCGAAATCGTCGATGATGCCGTCCGTCGTGCGGAGTCGGAAAATCCGGTAATTTTTGCGGTCGGGATTTCCGTCGACGAAAGTGATGAGACTCGCGACGGGGAGCCTTCCGCCGATATGCGCGATGTCGAAGCCCTCGATGCGCGCGGGAGCCGCGGGGAGGGAGAGCGCGGTCTTCAGTTCCTCAAGGGCCGCGAAGTCGCCGTTTTCGCGGCGCCTCCGTTCGGCGTCTTGGCGCGCGTTGAATCGGGCCATCGCCATCGCCGCGCGGTGCCGTTTCCCCTCGGCGTCGCCAATGAAAGATTCCCTCTCTCCGTTCGCGGAAAAATCTCGGGGCTCGTCTTGACCGTTGCCGCCGGGATTTTCTGTTCCGTCTTCGTCCGGAATCACCGTGATCGATACGCGCGCGCCGAGCCCCTCCTCGAGCCATTTTTCCGCGAGCGCGAGCCCGCTTTCCGTCGGGACGAAAATCCTCGGCGGCACCCGTTCCGCCTCGGTATAGTACGCCATGAGGAATTCGGGGAGGATTTCCTCCTCGTCCTTGAGGCTGCGCGCGCGATAGAGGTCTCTGCCCGTGAGCCTTCCTGACCTCATTTGCAGTACCGCGAACGTGACCATCGCGCCGTCGGCCGCCCAAGCGACGTAATCGCGCGACTGCGGGTCCATGTCGACGACGGCGTTCTGTTCACGGAGGTTTTTTATCGCCGTAAGCCCGTCCCGAAGCCGCGCCGCCTTCTCGAACTCGAGATTCTTCGCCGCCTCTTTCATCGCGCGTTCGAGTTTTTCGAGCGAATGGCTCGCGTCGCCGTCGAGAAGCATCGTGATCTCCTCGAATTCGCGCGCGTAGTCGGCTTGGCCGATCTTTCCGCAGCACGGCGCGGAACAGCGGCCGATGTGATAGTACAGGCACGGCGTCGACCTTTTTTTTAGGACGCGGCACTGGCGTACGCGGTAATGGCGCTTCACGAATTCGAGGAAGTCGTCCGCGGCGTTGACGTTCGGAAATGGGCCGAAATATCGCGCCCCGTCGTTTTGGATGCGCCTCGTTCGGTACACCCGCGGAAATTTCTCGTTCGTCACTTTTATGACGGGGTATGTTTTCCCGTCTTTCAGGTTTATGTTGTAGCGCGGCGTCCACTTTTTAATGAGCGTGTTTTCCAACAGCAGCGCTTCATATTCGTTTTCCGTGGTGATATATTCGAGCGACCGCGCGCGGGAGACGAGAATGCGCGTCTTGATGTCGCGGTTGGAGACGAAGTAGGATGACAGTCTGTTTTTTAGGGATTTCGCCTTCCCGACGTAAATTATCGCGCCGGTTTCGTCTTTCCAAAGGTACACGCCGCTGGATTTCGGGGCGTTAAGAGCGATGTCGTGGAGTTTTTTGCGGGTATCGGACTGCTCTTTCATTGTATTTATCATACCATCGTGCCGATACTCTGATAAGTACCGTTATGCGAGAAAATAAATTCAGTTTGA